>JBCCIP010000027.1:0-81917 GCA_039111475.1 Pseudomonadota bacterium
CCAAAGAGAATTCAGCCCCAACAGCGTGCTGGCCGCATCGGAACTGCCTCCACCAACCCCGCCACCCACGGGTATCTGCTTGTCAATCTGAATGCTGGCACCCAGACCGCAACCGCTGGCGGCTTGCAGCGCCTTTGCCGCCCGAGTGATGAGATTGTTTTCGGCATCGACGTCCATGCCGCCGCCTTGTAACACTACCTCTGGCTGTTCCAGTCTCTCCAGTTGCAGCTGATCGGCCAGATCGACGAACTGAAAAACAGTTTGCAGGTTGTGATAACCATCAGGTCTTTGACCGGTGATGTGCAGAAACAGGTTTATTTTTGCCGGCGCACGAAGAGACAATGCCCTGCGTTGTTTCATGCAGCAGGCTCTGTTTTCGCTGGAATCGTCCAACGGTTTACGAGGATGGTGACCGTTTCATTGCCATTACCCTGATTGCTTTCTAAAGGCTGAACCAAAATCCGCCCTGGCAGTAGAAATTCTTTGTGGCGCTTGTATCGGTCGAAACTCAATAACCAACCGTCTTGCTCGAATTTAGCAGGTAGGCCGGACACCGGGTCCAATGTGAGCTTGCTCAATCGCGATTCGGCCGCCAGACCTCGCACCCAATAGCGAATATTGTCCAGAGTAGCGTTTAAACCCGTGATCTGATTGAGCAATTGGTCGGCGGAATCTGCTCTGATTGCCGGCTTGCCCGCTTGCAGCAAGCTGACCCGATTGCCATTTTTTTCTATCCTGACAGCGCCCATGCCTAGTGGGCCACTGAGTCGAATCGAGTACTCTGCACCGCTTTGCAGCCAATTGAGCATTGCCGAGCGCGGCTTGCCGTCAAACATCAGTCCAATTTTTCCGCGCATTTGCCAGTCTGGGTGCGCCAGTAACGCAGCACGTTGCAGATGGTAGTCAGTACTGTCTATTACACTCTGTTGTGCGCAGCTGGCAACAAGTAGTAGGCAGCATATTACGGCAACTCTGGCCGTCACGGCTGACCGAACCGTTCAACAATATCTTTCATGAACTGGTTATCAGGTTCGGCCTCTATTGCTTTGCGCCACACCGTTTTGGCTTGTTCTTGCCGGCCAGCCACCCACAGCGCTTCACCATAATGCGCGGCTACTTCTGGGTCTGGGAACAATTCGTAGGCCTTCTGCAGATGTACCAACGCTTGTTGCAGGTTGCCACGCTTGAAGTGCACCCAACCCAGACTATCAATGATGGCTGGGTCATTGGGTTTCAGCGTGATCGCCTTTTCGATCAACGCCAGTGCTTCGTCGAAACGCTTTGTGTTCACTGTTAACGAATAACCCAAAGCATTTAGTGCTGCGGCATTATCTGGTTCAAGGCTAAGCAGCTGTCGCAAATCGCTTTCAGCGCCACTCATGTCTTTGCGTTTTTCATTGAGCAGTGAGCGCGCATAGAGCAGCTCAGTGTTATCCGGGTCGCTTTCCAGGGATTCCGTCAGTAAGTCATAACTACGGTCCAGCTCGCCATGGCTAGTTAAGGTGTTTGAACCCAGTAGCTTTAAGTCTACAGCCTGCGCGGGGTATTTAACGGCAAGCGCATCCAGGTGTGTTATTGCATCCTCTAGTTGATCACGCTCGCTCAGCAACTGCGCATAGCGTGCCTGCGCTGGAATGAAAACACGGCCGGGTGTTACGTTTGCGTAGTGAATAAGGGCGTCCTCAATCTGCTCGCGATCTTCCTGCACCAGGCCCAGATAGTAATGCACCGACGGATTTTCCGGGTCCAACTCCAGCAAAGAGTCCAGTAACTGTTTTGCCTCAGAGAGTTTTTCGTTTTCACGGTACACCAGCGCCAGTGTGAACTTCAGTTCGTAGTCCGAAGGGTGTTTTGCTACAAGGCGTTCAAACTCCTTTTCAGCCCGGGGCATATCGGCACGCGTTAGCAGGCGTGCGTATTGCAAGTGCAAGCGCTTATTGTCTTCGTCTTTGGCCAGAGCTTGTTCAATGCCGCGAATGGCTTCATCACCACGATTCAATTTTTCCAGCAACTGCGACTCGGTGATTAACGCAGAAACACGGCCGCGATCGGCCGCATGCTCATCTAGCTTCAGGCTTTCTCGCACGCTAGTCAGCGCTGAATCTGTGTCGCCCAGACTGTCTTCCAGAGTGGCAACGCCCAGCCAAAGATCAGAATTTTTTGGGTGTCGTTCAATCAATCCCTGCATTTGCGCCAGTACTTCCTGTTTGCGCGAATGGGTGAGGTTGGCAGCCGCCCCTGCAAGTTGAGTGAATTGTGTGCTGCCACCCAGTTCCATGGCACCAATCATATGTGCCATTGCGCGATCCAGATCGCGCGCGCGGGCCTGGTGTATGGCTGCTGAGCGCAGTGCATCAGAATCCCCGGGAGCGGCTTTTGCCCACAGCTCAGAGGCTCTTAAGGCTACCGCTTCGGCACGCAGTAATTCCGCCAGCGCGGTAGCGTGCCGGGCTATACCGGCGTCTTCTGTTTTTACAGCCTGGCGAAGATAGTTGCGCAATGCCACGTCATAGCGGTTTCTCTGCGCCGCGATATCAGCAACCAAGAGTGAGTAGAGAGTTTGCAGCTCAAACGGTCTGGCGGGTGGCTGCGGGTCCTTAACCTTGGGTACTACAGCTTCAGCAATCGGCCTTTCTGAGCTGATTCCCTCGCTTGGGACGCTTGCGCAACCCGACATAAACGTGACTGCCAGTAGTGCAGCGACAGTCGCTTTTCGCAAATTACCGTCGTTTAGGCAGATAGTGGGCGCAAATTCCATGGGGTTCCTTGCAACAGATCTAAGGTAAAGCTCAGCGAGTTCAGGCTATGTTGATCCGATTCAGCGTAGCAACAACGGCCGTCAGGCATCATTTCATTGTAAACCAGATGCCCAAATGTTTGAGTCCTAAAAGTGTGATTCTATCCATTCGTCGTGCTTTCTGGTGCCTAGTATTGATAAAATGACGGGTTAAGCAGATTCGCTCTTACCAAGGGCGGCCGACATCAGCCGCAGGAACCATGCAACTCTTCGTATTTGGCCTTAGCCACAAGACAGCCGACCTCGCCTTGCGCGAGAAAATTGCGGTGAATGGCTCAGAACTGAAGCAGGTGTTGCAGGAATTAAGTGCAAGCTCGCTTGCGAGTGAATTAAGTTTGCTGTCTACCTGTAATCGCACCGAGTTCCATGGTGTGTCTGATCAACCGGAGCTGGCCATTGATCGCATACGCTCCTGGTGTGAAGGACGATTGAGCCTGCCTGGAACCCAAACGACTGACACTTTGTTTTACAGCGCTCAACAATTGGATGCTTTGCGGCACTTAATTCGGGTTAGCAGCGGGCTTGATTCTATGGTGCTTGGCGAGCCGCAAATATTCGGTCAGATGAAAACTGCTTATTCACAGGCAATTGAATCAGATACTGTTAGGGCAGATTTACACAGGGTTTTTGGCCACGTGTTTTCGGTCAGCAAGAAAATACGCAGTCATACCGGCATTGGTACCAACCCTGTGTCGGTCGCATCGGCAGCTGTTCGTTTATCCAGACGGGTATTCAGTGATTTGACACAGAGCAATGCATTGCTGATTGGTGCGGGTGAAACGATTGCCCTGGCAGCCAGGCATCTGAAGTCCGAAGGTGTGGCTCATCTTAGTATTGCCAACCGAACGTTGGTGCATGGTCAAAGTCTCGCTGATGAATTGGGTGGGCGCGCTTTGCCAATGTCCAGTATTCCGCAGTCCATGCAAGACGCTGATATAGTGATTAGCTCAACTGCCAGTCAACTGCCGGTCATTGGCAAAGGCATGGTTGAACAAGCCCTGAAAGCTCGCAAGAATAAGCCGATTTTCATTGTAGATATCGCTGTGCCAAGAGATGTTGAGCAGCAAGTTGGTGATCTCAATAATGTCTATCTGTACACAGTCGATGACTTACAGGACATTGTTGCCGACAACATCAAAGAGCGAGAGGCGGAAGTTGTCAAAGCCGATGAGATTATTGAGCAGTCTCTGCAAGACTTTGCGCTGAGCACTGCGGAGCGTTCGGCCAGCAATTCAGTTAGCGCCTATCGACGTATGGCCGACGGTATTCGACAAAGTGAGCTGGATAAAGCCGTTGCTTCTTTGGCAGCTGGCCAATCACCTGAAGATGTATTGGCGAGTTTCGCCAATGCGCTGACTAACAAGCTGATTCATGCGCCTAGCGTTGCCATGAAACAAGCCGCCGCGAACGACAACGCGGCAAAATTGCAGTGGGCTGAAGAGCTGCTGGGCATAGAACACAAACCTGCGGTCGCTGCAGACCGCGACGATGAGGAGCCCAAGCGGTGGCAATGAAGTCTTCCCTGCTGGATAAACTAAGCGACCTGGTGGATCGCTACGAGGAATTGGGCGCCTTGCTCAGTGACGCGGAGACAATTGCCGATCAGGACCGCTTTCGCAAACTGTCTATGGAATACTCTGAAATTGAGCCCGTGGTGAAGTGCTATTCGCGTTATCAGCAAGTGGGGTCCAATGCTGAACAGGCAGAGGCGTTGCTTGGTGACGCCGATGACGATATGCGAGAAATGGCGCAGGAAGAGCTGGAAAGCTGTAGGCAAGAATTGGTCGGCCTGGAAAGCGAGCTGGAAAAACTGTTGCTGCCAAAAGATCCATTGGACGGTAACGATGTATTCTTGGAAGTGCGCGCGGGTACTGGTGGCGATGAAGCGGCCATATTTGCCGGTGATTTATTTCGCATGTACGGCAGGTATGCCGAAGGTCAAAACTGGCGAGTAGAAGTGCTCAATGAGCGTCCCGGCGATCACGGAGGTTTTAAAGAAATTGTATGCCGGATCAGCGGGCAGAGTGTGTACGGTCAACTCAAATTTGAATCGGGTGCGCACCGCGTGCAACGCGTACCCGAAACAGAATCGCAAGGTCGTGTGCATACGTCCGCTTGTACGGTTGCCATACTGGCAGAGGTAGCTGATGTTGATGAGATCGAAATTAATAAGGCTGATCTAAGAATTGATACCTTCCGAGCATCGGGCGCTGGCGGACAGCACGTAAATAAAACCGATTCTGCAATACGGATAACGCACTTACCGAGTGGCGTGGTGGTTGAGTGCCAGGATGAGCGATCTCAACATAAGAATAAGGCGCGTGCTATGTCGCTGCTACAGTCAAGACTATTGGATTCTGCACAGCGTGAGCAAACGCAGGCTCAAGCAGATGAGCGGCGCAACCTGGTGGGCAGCGGAGATCGATCAGAGCGAATTCGCACCTACAATTTCCCACAAGGTCGGCTTACTGACCACCGTATTAACCTCACGCTTTACAAGTTGGCTGAGGTGATGGAAGGTGATCTAGGCGCGGTAATACAACCGCTTCTACAAGAGCATCAGGCAGACCTGCTCTCTGGCTTGTCCGACTGAATTTATTGCTATGATCATTGACGAGGCGCTGCAACAGGGTGCCGAAGCACTGCATAAATTCAGTGATACTGCGCGTTTAGACTGCGAGTGTTTGCTCATTCACTGCCTGAATGTGCAGCGATCGCACCTCTATGCGTGGCCGCAGCAAGTCCTATCAGACCAACAATGCAATGTGTTTCAGCAATTGCTAGAAAAACGTTTGAGTGGCGAGCCCATTGCTTATATTCGAGGTTGGCAGGAATTCTGGAGCCTGCGCTTTGAGGTTGGAACTGGCGTATTGATTCCCCGACCAGAGACCGAATTGCTCGTTGAACGCGTGTTGAGTTTAGATTTGGGGGGTGCCGCTAGTGTTCTGGATCTAGGTACGGGCAGCGGATGTATTGCACTGTCGTTGGCCGCAGAGCGACCCAGTTGGCAGATTACTGCAGTCGATACCTCTTTGGATGCGCTGAGGTACGCGCAGCGGAATCTTGATCAGCATGGTGCAGGAAACGTAGAGATATTGCAGTCAAGCTGGTTTACGCACTTAGCCGAAAGGCAATTTGATCTCATTGTTAGCAATCCACCGTATGTAGCCAGTGATGATCAGCATCTTGCTCAAGGGGATGTTCGATCGGAACCAGTTTCTGCACTGGAATCGGGGCTGAAAGGACTTGATGATATTCGTCATATTGTAGAGAACGCCCGTTGCTATCTTAAGCAAGGGGGAACCCTGATGCTAGAGCATGGCTTCGATCAGGCGGAATCGGTAGCAGAGCTGCTTCATATTCACGCATACAGCAATATTCAGCACCACAAAGATCTGCAGGCACACAACCGAGTGACTGCGGCTGTAGCGATCTGAGTCAATTTGTGTTCCGAATTAATATCCTTGGTTAGAGTGGCTTTTGAGCAAGCACTTTTCTAACTAGTCTATGGACCCGCTTTTCCAAAATGTGATGCCCACAGCACTCGTTGCGCTCATGGGGCAAGACTTTTTCAAAAAGGTCTCATTTTACAGCGTAAAATGCAGGTGCATCTCTGCACCTGAGCTAGCTCCCGTGCAAAATATCCTATTTGCGAACAGGAACTGGCTAAGCACGCGGCTTTTTGCGTCGTTGGCGATACTTTTCGAGCTGCACACTATTGTCCAGATTAAGTCCGCTTTGCTCAGCGTTTGCAATGGGTACAATGGCTTGCCAGTATTGCGCGCCGTTATTGCTTTGTTGCAGCAGCAAGTGTCCGCGGTGCTCATCAAGTTCGCTGTGCAGTGCGCCCAGTCGGCTAAACAATGCAGGGTCTTCGCTAAACGCGTTGGCCAATGTTTCACTGGGTATAGTTGCGCTGCGTCTCATCGAACCATGGCTAATACCTAGCAACAAAAATTGCCCAGACACTTCCTTGTCGCAGCAGAAGCATCGTTGAGCTTGATAGTCATTTAATCGCATCTCCAGTTGAATGGCCTTCTTGTTTGCGCGGCTGGTGCTGTTGTCGCTTACGTGCTGTGCTGCCAAGCGGAACAATTGAATGAGCATCTTTTGCAAGTGCACAACATCAAGTTCCTGGGCATACAGGTCATCTTCTATATTGGCAGTTAGCTTGTAGTCGGCACCAATGGATTGCTTGATGAGTTCCATGGTGCGGCGAACAGTTTCACTTAGATCGGCCGATTTTGGTGAATCGGATGCGGCAGAACGATACGCCAGCATTTTTACAATCAACTCGTGCGCGTGCCGACTGGATTCCATAACACTGGTAAGGCGATCACTTATATCGCTGGTGCCATGGCTGGTATCTTTGTCTGTGTCCGTTAGTGCGCGCTGCGCCTGGTCTGAAATGCCTAACATCAAAGCGTTAAAATCGCTGGCGATGCCGGTCACCAACTGCTCTATCGTCTCTTTTCCCTTCGGCTCTGAGAGAGCAGTTCGGGGGAGATCATGTTCAGGCTTTTTTTTTTGCTGGAATCTGCGGCCTTAGCTTGTGTGCCGATATCTTCTGCATCGGAAGGCAGCACTAATAGAAAACTGGATTGACGCTGTTCGCCATCACCATGAAGCGGTAGCTTGATAAAGCGGTAAACCATCCAGTCATCCGGGTCTACCTGGATGCTCATCTCCGCCACGTCGTTGTGCGCCTGCATCTTCGCATCCAGAGTCTGTAGTTGGGCCGCGAGAGACTCGTCGAACAGGTCGAATTCGCTCTTACCAATCACGTCATCTTGGCGCAAACCAAACAAATCGAGGAAATAGGGGTTAGCGCGTTCGAATCGACCGTCACTGTCTTTGACCGCAAGCGCGAATGGCACGCGCCGAGCAAATTCCTTCATCATGTCTAATTCGGAACTGATGCTTTCATGTTGTTCATACAGATCGCTGATATCGGTTGCGAATATCATCGCGTAGCGCTCGGCGCTGACGTCTGTACGCAGCAAAGAAAATGTGCTGTGCAACCACATTGGGCCGTCGCTCAGTTCCAGCCGAAATACAATGTGCTGGGACTTGCCAGTATTTAATGCCTTGCTCAACAGCTCACGACAGGCCTGACGTTGATCCTCAACGACCAATGAGCTAAGTGTTTGACCTTTCAGTGATGTCGCGTCATTACTTACCGTGGCCCAATCACCAGACACCAGGTCAACAATATTGCCTTCTTCGTCAAGCAGGGCGGAAAGTTCAGGGTACGAAGCAACGATATGACGCCAAAGCTCGGTGCCTAGGCCAGCTTGGGGCAAAGCCGCTGGGTTTGGTGTGCTGTCAAAGGCTTCCACCAAAAAGCCTTCGCTGCCGAGGTTTCTGGCAGTGATTTGTCGATGACGTGCCTCGCCGTGCTCATCAATCGTAAGTACTTCGGTGAACGTTGCCGAAGACCCCGAAGCGATCTGCTGCACGGAATCCAGAAGATCCAGGTTTTGGTAGGCCAGGTCTTCATTGGACAACACGGTGCCGAGCCGACTCGCCGCTTGCCAGCCTTCCAGGGCACAAAATGCCGGGTTCACTGAGGCAATAACTAGGTCCTGGTCTTTTTGCTTAAGCAGCAATACGCCAGTGCTCAGCGCATTGAACATTGATTTGTCGCCGGCAGGCTGCATGATGACACTGACAGATTGCGGCTGTATTTCCGCGGGTCGCTGATCGACTTCTGGTGCCGGCGCGGTTGGAATCAGTGCTTGCTTGGGTTGTGACTCGTTTACACCGCGAAGCGCCCCAAGGCTGGTTCGTAACGAATCTCGACTCAGACTCTGCTTGGACAAAATTTCGGCCAAGCCTAGCTGCGCCGCCTTCAATAGTGTGCTTGCTGGCAGAGTGTCAGAACTTAGCAGAATAATCGGTGCACCAGGGTATTTGCCTTTGATCAGCTCCAGCAATTGCAGCAACTCAGAGTTTGCGTAGTCTTCAGCGAGCAAAACTAAATTGGCAGCACATTGGCCTGGAAACACGCCTTGACTGGAGTGATGTGTGACGGCTTGAATTCCCAGCTCGGGCATGGTCGCAAACATTTGCTTGAGCAGCAATGCGTCACTGGGATTGTCATCCAGTACTAGCGCGGTATGTGGTTTCGAGCGGCCGGTCATAGTTACACAGACAGGATCCAATAGCTTACTCCCTAATAGTACTGGCATTGGTTGGCTTTTGACCATATCTGTTTCTGCTAAATCTTCCCGAATACACTGTTTATTTGGCTAAGCATCTGATTACACAGGGCAATATTCCTTGTTATGGGAGCATGTTTCTGACCAGCGGATGGCTAGTTGACAAGAAGTTGAGCGAATGATGCAACTTTCCTCGCGTTGCTCGGTCCGAACTCCCAATACGAATATCAGGAGACCACAGCGTGAGTTCACTAGCACAGACATACCAAGCAGTTCGATCGCAAACCCTAGGCAGGTTGCAACACCTGGATTTTCTTGGCCCTTTGTTGCTGCGGCTTTACCTGGTGCCCATATTCTGGATGGCCGGCTCCAAGAAAATCGATTTTTCTACCTTGATGCCCTACGAAAATACCGTGAGTTGGTTTGGTAACCCAGACTGGGGCCTGGGGTTGCCGGCGCCAGCGCTGATGGCTTTTCTTGCCGGTTGGACCGAAGTCTTGGGGGCTGTATTTCTTGCCCTTGGCTTTGCTGTTCGCTGGATCAGTATTCCCCTGCTGTTTACCATGGCCGTTGCCGCAACCACAGCGCATTGGGACAACGGTTGGCAGGCGATTTCCGACCCAGGTGCGCCCTTTGCTAATGAACGGGTCGAAGAATCGGCTGATCGCCTTGCCAAAGCCAAAACCATTCTCAAAGAAAATGGTAACTACAGCTGGCTCACAGGTCGCGGCTCCATAGTGATACTGAACAATGGAATTGAGTTTGCCGTCACCTACTTTGTGATGCTGCTGGCCTTGCTATTTATTGGCGCGGGTCGCTTTGCGAGCCTGGATTACTGGTTAGCCAGAGGTTCAGGGATAACGCCACTTGGCAGACAATAATCGCTTTATTTGTCTTTGTGGCTGCTCATGGTCATAATGCGCCGCAGCCAACGTTGGCGCATTACCCTCTAAGAGCAGCATGTGACATCACATAGCAATTCCCCAAACGGCCAGTGGTCGATAGAAAAGTTTCCAGTTGAGCCTCAGGAAGGTAAGTCGAGATTTCACGACTTTGACTTGCCCGTAGAGCTCATGCACGCGGTTGCCGACCTGGGTTTCGAGTATTGCTCGCCTATTCAGGCGCAAATCCTACCGCATACACTGCACGGTATTGACGCCATAGGTAAAGCGCAAACCGGCACCGGTAAAACAGCCGCGTTTTTGATGACTGTGATTACGCACATGTTGGAACATCCGGTTGAAGACGAACGATATCTTGGCGAACCTCGAGCCACTATCATTGCACCAACGCGCGAATTGGCGATGCAAATTGCAGAAGACGCAGAGTTGCTAACAAAACATTGTGATTTGAACGTGGCATTGTTGATTGGCGGTATGGACTATGATCGACAGCTACGCACCTTGCATTCGAAAGTGGTTGATATTCTGGTGGCAACACCAGGTCGTTTGATGGACTTTGTCGAGCGCAATGAGGTGCAATTACATTTGGTGGAAACGCTAGTAATCGACGAAGCGGACCGCATGCTGGACATGGGTTTTATTCCGCAGGTACGTCGTATTGTTCGCCAGACGCCGCCCAGAACTCATAGACAAACACTGCTGTTTAGTGCAACGTTCACTCCTGCAATACTCGACTTGATCGAACGCTGGACAGACAAACCCGTCACGATAGAAATAGAACCTGAGCGAGTTGCGACTGATTCCGTTGAACAATTCATCTACCTGATGAGTGAAGACAAAAAATTCAGAGTGTTGGCAAATATTCTCAAGAGTGATGTAGTTGAGAGCGCGATAGTATTCGCAAATCGACGTGATCAGGTGCGCAGATTGCATGAACAATTGAGCAAGCGCGGTATTGAATGTGGGATTTTATCCGGCGAAGTCGCGCAACAGAAACGCACTAAAACACTACAGCGTTTCAAAGATGGACATTTACGTATTTTAGTTGCTACTGATGTGGCTGGTCGCGGTATTCATGTTGATGGTATCAGCCACGTTATTAATTTTAACCTCCCTGAAGACCCCGAAGACTATGTGCACCGAATTGGCCGAACTGGCAGAGCCGGTGCCAAGGGTACCTCAATCAGTCTGGCCTGTGAGTCAGACTCTTTTATGCTGCCAGATATTGAAGAGTTGCTGGGTTATACACTCAATTACGAACAGGCTCCGGCACATTTGTTGGAAAAATCGTAACCGAGCCTCTTGTTTTCGGTAAGGCTCAGGCAGTGTCGCACTGACTCTGCAGCCGTTCACACCACAGCAGGGTTGCGCCGCAGACGGCCGCGGGCATGACAAACAAATTGACTATAGGAATAAGCGTAGCGACAGTAACGGCAGCCCCAAAGCTCAATGTCAGAGCGCGATTCCTGCCGAGTACCATGCGCATGTTGCCAAACTTCACTCGATTGTTATCCGCCGCATAGTCTGAATACTGGATAGACATCATCCAGGCACCCCACAAAAACCACAGTAATGGTGCCGCCACGTTGATGGCTGGAATCAACGTGATTATCCAGATGCCCAGCGCCATGGGTAGGGTATAGGCAAGCCGGGCTAGCTCGCGAATCAGGCTTCTTGGTACTGATGCCGCAGTACCCGCCCAAGTTTCACTGGCGCTGGGTGGTGCTTGCCCCGTGCAGCGCTCAGCTACTTGCTCAGCCAGAATTGCATTGAATGGCGCGCCAATGATATTGATCAACATGGTAAAACTGAAGATCACGATGATCAGCATCAATAACACAAACAGTGGCCAGAGAATAAACTCGAGAAAGCCAAGCCATGATGGAATCTGGCCTAGAAGGTAATCCGTCCAGTAATTAAATTGCTGGCTCGCGAAAGTGATTAAGCTGGCAAAAAGAACAATATTGATAAGCAGAGGACCGGCTGCGTACTGTCGCACGCCCGGCTCATTCAGCATCCGGAACCCGCGTGCCAGATAATTCAGGCCATCATTCATAACAATTGTTCAGACAGCGCCCGCGGCGTGCAAAATGTCTGCGTAGTCGGCTCCGTGCCTATGCGTGCTAACAATTGACAACACGCTTTGACCCTCAGGGTTTTGGGCGTTTACATCTCGGCTTTGATCTTTGAAAAACCGCACAAAGATCTCGAAGTCGCTGGCGCGCATACTTTGGTAGGCTTTCAACAAACAATGAAAGTCGGCGTTGGTGCCTTCCAGCGGCAGATAGTCCAGAAAACTGCGCACACGATCCTCAGTCCATACTTCTTCAAGTACTTTCTCTTTGTCTTTTCTCATCGATCGTTCAGTCTCAGAGTTTGTCGTTAAGAAGTTGGTTTACTTGCGCCGGGTTGGCCTTGCCCTGCGATGCTTTCATGACCTGGCCGACGAAGAATCCTAACATTTTCTTGCGTTTGTCTTCCGGGCTATTGCGATAGTTGTCAACCTGCTGCGGATTGTTGGCAATAACGTCATCAACCATTGCTTCAATGGCGCCTGAGTCAGACACTTGCTTCAAACCGCGTTCATCAATAATCTGGTCAACGCGGCTTGCATCCAGGCTGTTTTCTTGCCACAGTGCATCAAACACCGTTTTTGCAATTTTCCCTGATACGGTCTGGTCATTAATTCTAGTGATTAACGCTGCCAGTTGCTCTGAGCTGACCTGAGAATCACCAATGCTTAGTTCGTCTCGATTAAGCAGTGCGGCGAGTTCCCCCATCACCCAGTTTGCGGATGCTTTCGGGTCCTCGGACGATGAGCTCACCTGTTCGAAGTACTCTGCGGTGTCTCTATCACTGGCCAGCAGGCGTGCGTCGTAGGCACTGAGCTGGTATTGCTCAACGAAGCGTGCCACTTTTTGCTTGGGTAACTCCGGCATGCCACTTTGTACTGAGTCGATATAGGCTTGATCAATTTCTATTGGTAACAAGTCGGGTTCAGGAAAGTAGCGATAATCATTGGCTACTTCCTTGCTGCGCATTGGTCGGGTTTCGTTATTGTCAGCGTCGTATAACCGTGTTTCCTGAGTAATTGAGCCACCGTCTTCGAGAATGTCTCGCTGTCGTTCTGTTTCAACATGAATCGCTTTTTCAACAAATCGAAATGAGTTCACGTTTTTGATTTCGGTGCGCGTACCAAATTCAGTTTGTCCTGCAGGCCTTAGCGATATGTTGACATCGCAACGCATGGAGCCCTGCGACATATCGCCATCTGAAATGTCCAAATAGCGGATGAGTGAGTGGACATATTTTAAATACGCCACCGCTTGTTCGGCGCTGCGAATATCCGGTTCTGACACAATTTCCAACAGCGGGGTACCCGCTCTGTTAAGATCTATTCCGCTGCTGCCATGAAAATCTTCATGCAGGGACTTTCCAGCGTCTTCTTCCAGATGTGCACGCGTAACGCCTATCGATTTAACGCTGCCATCGGCCAAGCCAATGTCTACATTACCTCGACCGACAATAGGGAAATCCATTTGGCTGATCTGATAGCCCTTGGGGAGATCAGGGTAGAAGTAGTTTTTTCGGTCGAAAGCTGAACGCATACCAATTTCAGCGCCAATTGCCAGCCCAAATTTAACAGCCATTCGCAACGCTTCGCCATTAAACACAGGTAGAGTGCCAGGCATAGCGAGATCAACTGCGCTGGCTTGCGTATTGGGTGCGGCGCCGAATTGAGTTGACGAGCCTGAAAATATTTTCGATTTCGTCGCGAGTTGTACGTGTACTTCAAGACCAATCACAATCTCCCAATTCATGCGCTGGCTCCTTGGCTTGGTCGTTGCTGATGCCATTCGGTTACGCACTGAAATTGATGCGCCGCGTTTAGCAGTTGGGCCTCATTCAAGTAGTTACCGATCAGTTGCACGCCCACAGGTTTGTTGTCGACTAAGCCGGCCGGCATGGATAGCGCTGGCAGGCCCGCCAGGTTTGCGGCAATGGTGTAGATATCTTCAAGATACATCGCCACTGGGTCGCTGGTTTTTGCCCCCAATGGAAAAGCGGGAGATGGGCTGGTTGGGCCAATTAACAGATCAACCGTTTTGAAGGCCTGGACAAAATCTTGCTGTATAAGGCGGCGAATTTTCTGGGCCTTGCGGTAGTACGCGTCGTAGTAGCCAGCGGACAAAGAATAAGTACCGACCAAAATCCGCCGTTTTACTTCTTCACCAAAGCCTTCACTGCGGGTGCGAGTGTACAAATCATTCAAATTGGTTGGGTTATCACAGCGATGGCCATACCGCACGCCATCAAAACGTGAGAGATTGGTGGAAGCCTCCGCGGGTGCCACTACGTAATACGCAGGCACTGACAAAGGGCTGTGTGGCAAACTGATCTCACTAATCTTTGCCCCTAGCTTCTCATACTCAGCAATCGCTCGTTCAACACAGGCGGCTGTTCCCGGATTTAAGCCTTCAGAAAAATACTCTTTGGGCACACCGATTCGAAGCCCTTCGATCGAGTTATTCAAAGAGGCGCTGTAATCTGGCACATCCGCATCAATACTGGTGGAGTCTTTGGGATCGTGTCCCGACATTAACTCAAGCAATAATGCCAGATCTTCGACGCTGCGGGCCATTGGTCCAGCCTGGTCCAGGCTGGATGCAAAAGCAATCATCCCATAACGGGATATCCTGCCATAGGTGGGCTTCATTCCAGTGATGCCGCAAAGAGCTGCGGGTTGCCGAATTGAACCGCCGGTGTCTGTTCCAGTAGCAGCAGGCGCCAGACATGCGGCTACAGCTGCCGCTGAGCCACCAGAGGACCCGCCAGGTACGCAATCGGTGTTCCATGGGTTGCGTACTGGGCCATAAAAGCTGGTTTCGTTAGACGCGCCCATGGCGAATTCGTCCATATTGGTTTTACCCAACATAACCGCACCCGCGCCATCAAATTTCTCAATAAGCGCAGCACTATAAGGTGGAACGAAATTGTCCAGCATTTTCGATCCGCAGCTGGTGCGAATGCCGTCGGTGCAAAAGATGTCTTTATGGGCGATGGGAATACCGCATAATGCGTGTACATCACCTTTGGCACGAGCAGCATCTGCCTCGCTTGCCTGTTGCAGGGCGTGCTCTTCAGACAGAGTCAGAAACGCATTGTAGTCGCCATCCAGCGACTTTATCCGATCAATCAGATGCTGAGTTAATTCCACACTGGAAAACTCTCCGGCCGCCAAAGCCGAGCTCAGCGCGCAAACGGTCAAATCATGCATAGTGTTACTCTGGGTACTATTTATAGGTACTAGTCGATTACTTTTGGCACAAGAAACAAGCCAGCTTCGGTAGCTGGAGCAATGGCTTGAAATGCCTCACGGCGATCTTGTTCGGTAACTTCGTCTGCCCGCAGCCGCTGCGTAGCGTCGAGTGGATTGGTCATTGGTTCAACAGCGTCTGTGTCCACTGCCTGCATTTGATCAATCATCGCCAAAATATCGTTCACTTTTTGAACAACTTGTTCGGTAGTTTCACTATCGATGGCCAAACGGGATAAGGAAGCTACTTTTTCGATGTCGGATTGATCAACAGACATGGGGGTCTCACTACTGGGTGCGCAGCGCGCAAGACGTATAAAGTTATCATATTTGCCGCTTGCCCTGTATGCCCCGCGTTGCTAGAGTTCCGCTTTTTTTAGAATTGCCCTGACGAAAATGGCTTAATTCACTATTTTTAAAGGAATTATTACAAAAATACCGTCAGCAGTAACACTCACGTACTGCTACCTTATAAGTAGCAGTTCGTAAAACAGGCTCTAGCAACATGTTCAAAAGAATTCGTGGAATGTTTTCCAACGACCTGTCCATTGACCTGGGCACGGCCAACACTCTGATCTATGTACGTGATCAGGGTATTGTGCTGGACGAACCGTCGGTGGTAGCGATCCGAATCCACAATGGTCAGAAACAAATCGAAGCGGTTGGCGCAGACGCCAAACGCATGCTGGGCAGAACGCCTGGCAACATCACCGCTATTCGGCCGCTGAAAGACGGTGTGATTGCTGATTTCCAGATAACGGAGCGAATGCTGCAGCATTTTATCGCCAAGGTTCATCAGCACAGTTTTATCCGTCCCAGCCCAAGAGTATTGATTTGTGTGCCTTGCCAGTCAACACAGGTGGAACGACGCGCTATTCGTGAATCTGCACTGAGTGCCGGCGCGCGCATGGTGCGTTTAATTGAAGAGCCAATGGCGGCAGCGATTGGCGCTGGTCTCGCAGTAGAAGAAGCCAGCGGTTCCATGGTGGTCGATATTGGTGGTGGCACAACCGAGATCGCGATTATTTCCTTGAATGGCGTCGTGTATAGCGACTCTGTAAGAATTGGCGGCGACCGATTCGACGAAGCCATTGTTGCTCACGTGCGACGCCGTTACGGCAGTTTGATCGGTGATGCCACAGCGGAGCGAATCAAGCAAGAGATTGGTTGTGCGTACAAGGGCAGTGAATTGCGAGAGCTTGATGTGCGTGGCCGAAACCTTGCTGAAGGTGTTCCCAGAAGTTTTGTGCTTAATAGCGACGAAATTCTCGAAGCGCTGCAAGAGCCTCTTACTGCGATTGTGCAGGCTGTTAAAGCCGCACTTGAGCAATCACCGCCAGAATTGGCATCCGATATTGCAGAAAAAGGACTGGTGCTGACGGGTGGTGGTGCGCTGTTGCGTGATATAGACAGATTGCTGGCTGATGAGACAGGCTTGCCGGTTATTGTTGCCGAAGATCCTCTTACATGTGTTGCCCGTGGTGGCGGTCGAGCCATGGAATTGATGGACATGCAACGCATGGATTTGTTTTCCACTGAGTAAAACCCTGTGCCTGCGGCGCTAACCCTGAGGCCCAAACCATTAAGCCCTTATTCCAGCGAACTTCGTCGAAAGGCTTCCAGGCTGTTCTGGTAGCCATTCTCGCACTCGGCCTGGTGGTTTTTGAGCAGCGTTCAGATTCTGTTAATCCGCTAAGAAGCATACTGCACACTGTCACAACGCCCTTCTATTGGTTGGCCGACATACCAAAGCGCGCGTCCATATGGAGCGCAGAATCGCTGGTGAGCCGCCGCACTCTATTAGAGCAAAATGCAGGGCAACGCATTGAGTTACTGATACTGAAAGGCAAATTGCAAAAAATGGCCGGTATGGCAGCTGAAAACGTACGCTTGCGTGAATTGCTGAACAGCTCTACGGTGCTGGACAGCAGTGTATTGGTCGCTGAGCTGATCAGTATTTCCGCTGACCCAAGAAGCCACAAGATTGTGCTGAACAAGGGTACGCGCGACGGCGTTTACCTGGGCCAGGCCGTGCTCGATTCAGAGGGCTTGATGGGGCAAATCATTGATGTGGGTCCGAACATCAGTCGAGCGCTACTTGTTTCAGACAGCAGTCACGCACTGCCAGTGCAGATTAACCGCAATGGAGTTCGCTCGGTAGCGGCCGGCACAGGGCTGCTGCATGAATTAGAACTGAGGCATGTTGCGGCAACAACCGACATTAAGGTAGGGGACTTGCTAGTCAGCAGTGGGCTGGGTCGACGCTTCCCGGTTGGATATCCGGTGGCGGACGTGACTGAAGTAGTGCTTGATCCGGGTCAACCATTTGCCACTGTCAAAGCCATGCCGCGCGCGCAGCTAAATCGTTCACGACATGTATTGCTAGTGTTTACCGAATCGGACCAGCAATCATTTGAGGCAAAGCGAGAGCCAGCCGTAAACGATGGATGAGCGCAGCGCACACGGACTATGGGTAATTGTCGCAAGCATTGCGATGGCATTGCTGTTGATGATTATGGCGGTTCCAGATTGGTTGCGCTGGAGTCGACCGGAGTGGGTCACGATGGTGCTAATCTATTGGGTGATGGCGCTACCACACAGAGTAGGTATTCTCGTTGCTGCAACCTCGGGTTTGTTGCTTGATGTTATGGAAGGTGCTGTTCTGGGGCAACACGCGTTTGCGCTGGTCATTGTTGCTTACGCTACCATGCTGTTGTACCAACGTTTGCGAATGTTTGCGGTATGGCAGCAAGCCTTTATCGTGTTTGTGTTAGTGGGCATTGCGCAACTTGCCTGTCATTGGGTAGAAAACATCTCAGGTAACCCTGAGCAAAACCTGCTGTTCTTACTGCCGGCGGCAATGAGTGCTGTTTTCTGGCCCTTAGTTACTGTCTGCCTGTCGTTTTTTCAGCGCATGTATGCGGTGTACTGAATGTGCTGTTGCTTGAGTTTTACTATGGACAGCATCCATGAGTGAGGAAATACTCATTAATGTAACACCCGTGGAGACTCGCGTTGCACTGGTGGAAAATGGCATGTTGCAAGAGGTTCATATAGAACGCGCCATGCGACGCGGTATTGTGGGCAATATCTACAAAGGAAAGGTCGTTCGCGTACTGCCAGGCATGCAGGCCGCGTTTGTGGAAAATGGGCTGGAAAGAGCCAGCTTTATTCATGCCAATGACATAGTCACGTTTGATGAAAATGGCAAGGAAGACCGCACGGGTAATCCTCCTCTGGTACAGGAAGTTCTGCATGACGGTGATAGTCTGCAAGTTCAGGTTATCAAGGAGCCTATTGGTACCAAGGGCGCGCGACTGTCTACGCATATGTCGGTGTCGTCACGATTCCTGGTGTATATGCCGTTCACGGACCATGTAGGCATCTCTCAACGTATTGAAAGTGAAGAAGAACGCGAGAGGTTACGGCTGGCAGTAGAGCGAAGTGCTGAGGCTGAGGAGCTCGCAGGAAGTGGGGGTTACATTGTTCGCACTGCAGGAGAAGGTGCGAGTGAAGAAGATATACGTTCCGATATCCGATTTCTTTCCAGGCTGTGGGCGTCGATAGAAAACCGTAGCCGAAACGCAGTCACACCATCTCTAATCTACGAAGATCTACCTTTATATCTGCGCACAATGCGTGACATGGTGCGTCCAGAGCTCGAGAAGATTCGGATCGATTCGCAAGACATTTGCGAACAGGTGAGAGCGTTTGCCGATGAGTTTATTCCCGAACTAAACGGTACAATTGAATTCTATAAAGGTCAGCGTCCGCTGTTCGATTTGAACGGAATCGAAGACGAAATTCAAAAAGCACTGAGTCGAAAAGTGCAGCTGAAATCCGGCGGTTACTTAATTCTTGATCAAACCGAAGCCATGACAACGATAGACGTTAATACAGGCGCATTCGTCGGCCATCGAAATCTCGAAGAAACCATTTACAAAACCAATCTTGAGGCAGCACAGGCTTTGGCCCGTCAACTGCGAGTTCGCAATCTCGGTGGCATGATCATAATCGACTTTATCGATATGAAAGAACCGGAGCATCAACGCCACGTGCTTAGAACGCTGGAGAAAGCCTTAGTCAGAGACCCTGCAAAGTTAGCTATAACCGGCATTTCAGAATTGGGTCTGGTGCAAATGACGCGCAAGCGCACTCGCGAAAGCCTGGAGCAGAGTTTGTGTGAGCCTTGTGAGGTATGCGATGGGCGTGGCACGCTAAAATCTGCGGAGACGGTTTGTTACGAGATTTTTCGAGAAATTCTTCGAGAAACTCGCACCTATGACAACGACAGTTATATGGTGTTAGCTTCACAAGCGGTTATTGACAGGCTGCTGGATGAGGAATCCAATAGCGTCGCAGACCTCGAAGAGTTCACGGGTAAGAACATCAAATTTCAGGTAGAAGTTATGTACTCACAAGAACAATTTGACGTGATTTTGTTGTAGGAAGGCGTAGTGGCGTTGATCAAATGGTTAAGTCGATGCGTAATGGCAACAGGCATTTGCTTGTTGCTGTTCTGCGCATTACTTGCGAGTGTGGGTCGTTACTTCGCGCCTTATGCCTCTGATTTTCAACCGCAGATTGTTGGTTGGGCAAATTCGCTCGCACCTTTTTCGATTGATGCGAAACATTTGGATGCTGATTGGAGACGCCTGTCGCCAGGCATTACCGTGCGAAATCTGCAGCTTGGTGATGGTACCGATGCGCTTGGCATCGACAGAGCAAGAGTGAAGCTCAACCTTGCTTATACTGTGTGGTATCGCAAACTGGTGTTTGACGAGCTGGAAGTTGCTGGTGTTGAGCTGTCACTCATAGAAGATACTGACGGTAAATGGACTGTTGACGCCAAATGGTTGCCGCAAGCTGACAAGCCAAGTAATTTGCTGTCGATCGAGTCGCTTTATGAAGGACTTGAGCAGCTATCACTAAAAGGCGCGCGAGTACAATTCAATCGACATGATGGCCGCGTGTTTGTGGTTGACCACCTGAACATGGAGTACACCAAGGAAGGTGATCAATGGCGCATCAATAGTAATGGTCTGCCCGATAAGTCAGCGCTACCTATCAACATGATCGTTGAAGGCATAGGGCTTCCGGGATCTACGGGATTCACAGCGCACGCGTACAGCCTTGTGAACGGCTTCGACGCCAGTCCCTATCTAAAAAATGCGAATTATCAGGGATGGAAGCCGGAACTGCCTCGTTTTGACGGTCGGCTCTGGCTGGATTACGAGCGCGGCAAGCTTGAAGTTCAAGGGGTGTTGGACCTTAAGAAAATAAAGTTTACTCATGAAGACGGCCGCAATGCCATTCATGTACCTGAGCTGGCCTCGCAATTCAAATTTGCGATTACTGAAAATGAATCGCCATCTATCTGGTTGCGCGACTTGCACATTCGCTTGAAAGACGAGGACATCAAATTTGAGCAAGCGAACCTGCTCCCAAGCGCTGACGGTCTGCAAGCCAGTTTTGATTCGATTAATGTTAAGCCTGTGCTACGCCTTCTGCGGCGTTTTGAAGTGTTGCCAAACACGGCACAGGACGTGTTGGCTACCCTTGATCCGGGCGGCGAGCTACGAGACATTACCTTGCGCTTCCCTGAAACAGGTGGGATAAACGATCTGCAGGTTTCGGCACGTTTGGATCAGGTTTCCACTCGACCGTGGAAAGGAGCGCCAGGCGTTGAGAACCTCAGCGGCCAGATTTATGCAACGCTGAAGCAGGGTATTGTCGATATAGAGTCAGATGATATCGAGCTACGATTCCCCAAACTGTTCAGGGAATCCATCGGCTTCGCCAGAGCAAACGGTTTGATCCAGTGGCGTATAAAAGAAAAAACAATAGAAGTCGAGAGCGGTCTGCTGGACTTTGGCGGCAAGCTTGGTGACGCTTCAGCGTATCTGAATTTGGACTTGCCACTAAAAAAAGAATATCAGCTTGAGCCGAGTATGGATTTGCAAATTGCACTGGAAGACACTCGAGCGCGCTATCGAAACACGTTTATTCCATACACGCTGGACGACGGTTTGAGCGAGTGGTTGGAGCGCAGCGTGGTTGCCGCAGATATTAGAGAGGCCGCATTTATTTACCGAGGTTCTATTGCAAAGCAGTCCGGCACAAAGAAATCTATTCAGCTGTATATTGATGCCGACGATGCGGAACTGGACTACGACTCTGAATGGCCAGCTGCCAGGGAATTACAAGCCAAGGTATTTGTAGATGATGCCAATGTGCTGGTCGAGGCCGGAGAAGCTTGGGTCAGTGGTCTCAGAATGCAAAACACGGTGGTCAGATACGTACCGGCAATTAAGCAAAAAGGCGGCATGATTCGGCTCGAGACCAGCGTCAATGGCGAAGTTGGAGCGGCACTTGACTATATACTGGATTCACCCATCAAGAAACAAATAGGTGGCGCTCTGGATGATTGGGTCGCTACTGGCCGAATTAGTGGTCGTCTAACGACAGGCATACCCATCGGGCTGGATCGAAGTGTTAGCGTTGATTTGCGATCAAGACTGCATGGAGCGCGATTCAGCAATGATCAGGTAAATCTTGAATTCGAAGACATAAATGGCCCTCTGCGCTATTCAACTCGTAAAGGCCTTCACTCTGCGGGTTTGGTCGGAACCTTGTGGAACGATTCCTTGTCTGCAGAAATTCAGTCGTCTCAAATTCCGGCAGCTCAGGCCGACAGCGATACAGAATGGACAACCTCTCTGAAAATGCGCGGGGTCGCATCGCCCAAATCGGTGTTGTCATGGCTGAAAGCTCCGTTAAATGAGTTTCTTAACGGCGAGATGGAGTATTCAGCGGAGCTAAATATTCGCAACAACGATACACGGCTAACAATAGATTCTCAGTTGCTAGGCTTGAGTTCCATGTTGCCGCCGCCTTTTGGGAAGCTTGATCAACAACCACTGCCGCTGAGTGTTACATTGTTCCTGAACGAAAGTCCTCTGCGCATGCGTGTTCTATTGGCGGATCGGATGAACGGTGCCTTGGTGTTGCCCGTCGATACAGCAATGACGGGAATGTTGAATTTTTACAGCGATCAGCCGCCCAGCTATGCGGAAGACAGTATTCGTTTGAGCGGCAATTTAAAACGCTTTGATCTTCAAGGGACTCTGGATGTAATCAGTGCGTATCGTAGTGATTCGCACGATTTGGTACAAAGCCACAGTGAAGATTCGGTACCGAGGTCGGAAGGTAAACCTGCAAGGATTCCTACGGTTTACGCGCAGGGCATGAAGCTGGAGGTTGCGGAAGTGTTCGGCAATCAGTTTGAACAAGTCACGGCCGCTGTTGCCAGCCATGGTGATGCTTGGACGTTCGCCTTTAACAGTGAACGAGTAAGCGGAAGAGCAACATACGATGCTGCGCAATCCACAGCACTGAACATTTCCCTTGATCGACTGTATTTGCAAACAGAAACAAATGAGCTTGGCCTGGCAACAACAGACGGGGCTGCGCCAGACCTGCTTGCCGACTTTTATCCCGCAGAGTTGCCAGAAATGCAGTTCACACTTGCTGACCTTCAGGTCAATGATAAGCCCTATGGGCAATGGTCGTTTTCGTCCGCGTCCATCCAACACGGCACCATATTTAAGAACCTTACGGCCAATAGTCGCGGTATGCAGATAGCGGGTACCACTGAGCAACCTGCCTATGTACGTTGGCGGCGCGTTGGCGATCAACAGCAAACCGAATTTACGGGTGTATTAAGCTGCGGCGATCTGGGCGCGGTGCTGGAGGCCTGGGATTATGCTGCAGCGATTCGAAGCAATAGCTGCCGCTTTGGCGCCGACCTGTCGTGGTATGGATCGCCACTGGATCTAGAGCTTGCGGGAATGGAAGGTAAGGTTGATATAGCGCTGAGCAACGGTCAATTTCTAGAAACTAACTCTACAGCAAACGCCCTGCGAATATTCAGCCTGTTCAACTTTGATACCTTGCTGCGACGGCTCCAGTTCCGCTTTGATGATGTGTTTAATCGTGGCCTCAGTTACGATCAGATAAACGGAGGCTTTCGATTGGCAAACGGTCGGTTGGCGATCGAACAGGCGTTTGAAGTTAACGGGCCCTCGTCACGCCTGCAAATGACGGGAAGTTTGGACTTGATCAACGAAACGGTGGACACACGGATGGTTGCTACCTTGCCCATCAGCAGCAACCTGCCGTGGGTGGCCGCGCTTGCCGGTGGTTTGCCGATGGCAGCGGGTGTGTATGTGGCTGGAAAGATCTTTCAAAAGCCCATGGAGAAATTATCCAGCGCATCTTATGAGGTCACTGGCAGTTGGGACGAACCGGATATCAAGCTGCAACGAATTTTCGATGATGATGCGGGTCAAACGGCAGCGCCAGAAACGGCGAATCCGGCTAATCAGCAACAGCGTGAGCAGGGATCACAGCTGCCAACATCTGACGAGAGCCGTCGAGATACCTTACCGCCGAGTGAAACTACTGCAGTTCCCGAAGGTACTTGAATAGCTTCCGGGAACTTGAGGGCGCCTTGTTCAATTTAATTTCCTTGCGGTGATTGCGCACCAGCTGCATCAACTTTTGCCGATCAATGTGCGGGAACTCCGCAAGCGCTGACGCAATACCTTGTTCTGGGTCTGTAAGAATCAAGTCACGCATTTCCTCGAGTTGATGAAACTTTCTCGCTTCCGCTCTTCTACCAGCCGCAATGTCGTCCAGCACAGCTTGTATCGGCGCTACATCCAGTTCATTCAAATGTTTCGCAAGAAAGCGCAGTTCTCGGCGCCGCGCATCGCGTTTAGGCATACCGCGAATCCGCTTGAGAATCTCGCTAACGTCTTCTGGCAAGGAGATTTTGGCGAGTTGCTTGTTAGGTAAGTCTGCCATCGTTTCGCCCAGCTCGAACAGTGCGCGAAACTCCCTCTTCAGCTGAGATTTACTTGGCAATTCGTCTGGAAGCTCGGAATCGTTCTGAGTTGCACTACGATGCACCATATCGTTTTCTTTTATCACACGGGTCACATATAAAAAGCGGTAGCCAGGCCCAAAAAGGATACGAAGCCAACCACATCTGTCACGGTGGTCAGCACCACTGTGCCGGCCAGCGCCGGATCGATATTCAGCGCTCTCAAAATTAGCGGCAGCAAAACGCCCGCCAGGGCCGCGGTTACCAGGTTGATAAACATAGCGAGCGCTATTACAAACCCGATTCGTTGATCGCCAAACCACAGGGTAGCTACTGCTGCAACTACTAGCGCCCAAAGCATGCCATTCAATGCGGCAACCAACAGTTCACGATTAAGCAACCAGCGAGTATTACTGCGGTTGATCTGATCAAGCGCCATTCCTCTGATCATTATCGTCAGGGTTTGACTGCCTGCAACACCGCCCATGCTTGCAACAATGGGCATCAATATAGCCAGAGCCACGATCTGTTGAATCGTTTCCTGATACAGGTTAATTGCGGCGGCCGCTATAAACGCGGTAATAAGGTTGGCGCCCAGCCACAGCGCCCGCCTAGGTGCGGCGTGCATCACTCTGCTGAAGGTTTCTTCGTCGTCACCCAATCCCGCCATACTCATTAGCGAGTGATCGGCATCTTCTATAATAACGTCAACCACGTCATCAATCGTGATTCGACCCAGTAGCTTGTTGCTGTTGGTTTCAATCACAGGCGCAGATACCCAGTCATGCCTTTCGAACAGTGACGCGACAGTGCTGTCTGGCATATCCGCTGGAATGGCTTCTATGCCTGTTTGCATGAGTTCACGCACGGTCATACCGGGGTCGCTGACCAGAACCCTGCGCAAAGGCAATAAGCCAAGAAATTCATCTTTTCTGTTTACGACGATCAAGGTATCTGTGAAGCGTGGAATCTCCTCATGTCTGCGAAGATAGCGCAGAACCAGCTCCATCGTGTGGCTGGGCCGAACCGTGATGGTATCGGTATTCATCAGGCCGCCTGCGGTGTCCTCTGCAAACGGCAGCACTAGCTCAACTCTTTGCCGATCCTGAGTATCCATTGACTGTAGAAGTTCGTTAGATAACTGTTCAGGCAATTGCTGAACTATATCAACCAGGTCATCGGTTTCCAGGCCTTCGGTGACGGCAAGCAGTTCTTCGGTGTCCATGTCGCGAAGAAACTCGCCGCTGATGTCGGCGTTTACCTCATGCAGAATTTCGCCTTCATTTTCAAGCTCTATGAGTTGCCATAGCACTTGACGCTTATTGGGCGGAGAGGATTCGAGCAGGTCAGCAACTTCAGCGGCAGGTAAGCTGTTGAGCATGCGTCGCACGTGCGCTAGGGTACCAGCGTCCAGCGCATCATTAAGTGACTCTATCGGCGTTTGTCTCT
Organism: Pseudomonadota bacterium; assembly: GCA_039111475.1. Lineage (GTDB taxonomy): Bacteria > Pseudomonadota > Gammaproteobacteria > Pseudomonadales > JAUIET01 > JAUIET01. Next base: position 25,514 of record JBCCIP010000027.1, read on the forward strand.
GGCCTGCATCCTGTGCCTGCGCCATTTTTATTCGGCTTCTTCGAAACGGTTTTGAATAAGAGTTTCGATCGCTTGCCAGGCTTCCTGTTCGTCGTTTCCAGAAATTTCCACATTAAGCACGGTACCTTTGCTCGCAGCGAGAAGCATTACCGACATGATGCTTTTCGCGTCTACCAGCTGATCGTCCTTGCCGATCTGGATGTTGGAGCTGAAATGTGCGGCAGCAGCCACTAGCTTGGCCGCCGCACGCGCGTGCAACCCCAATTTATTGATTATCTCAATCTCTTGCTGGATCATGGTTCTTCAGCGATTCGTTTCAATTCCCGGTGACGGACTTGAACATTGTCAAATTGCTTTGAGAACTGTTTCAACAGTCGTTCGCTCATATAAACCGAACGATGTTGCCCGCCGGTACAACCAATGCCCACCGTGACATAACTGCGATTATTGGCTTGAAACTGCGGCAACCAACGTTCCAGGAATTGGGCGATATCATCAAACATGTCGTGCACGGATTGGTGCTCTTCCAGAAATTCAATAACGCCCTGATCAAGACCGCTGAACTTTCGCAATTCCTTGCTCCAGTAAGGATTGGGCAGGCAGCGCACGTCATACACGATATCAGCGTCTGTCGGGATGCCACGTTTGAAGCCGAACGATTCAAACAATATCGCAATGCCGCCCAGCGTATCGCCAATCACGCGCTGCCGCACAATATCGCGCAACTCATAGATATTCATCTGGCTGGTCTCTATGGTCAGTGTGGCACCGTTTGCAATCGGTGCCAGTAATTCCTTCTCTGCTTCCAGCGCCTCTTTCAAGGCCGTGAAGCGGTCGCTCAACGGGTGCTTGCGACGGGTTTCGCTAAAACGCTTTAACAACTCTTCGCCGTTTGCATCCAGGTAAATTACCTCGGCGTGGATATCCGCGGGAAGGTGCTCAATGAACTCATCAAAACGAGCAATATCAGCAGCCGAGTTGCGAGCATCTATGCATACTGCGAGGTGTTGGTATTCCTCAGATTTCGTAATTCTGGTTTGTTCCACAAGTGCGGGTAAAAGCGCCGCAGGTAAATTATCAATGCAGTAATAACCTGCGTCTTCCAGCACGTGCAGCGCGGTTGTTTTGCCCGATCCAGACCTGCCGGATATGATGGCAAGTTTTCGTCCTGTTGGAGTGCTAGCTGACACAGCGGTTCCCGTTGTTAATCAGAGTGTTGCGACTTTGCTGCTTATTGCAAGTCATACAGCCGTGCGCCTACGGCGCAGATCAACTTTCTACCGTACCTTGGAAAAGCCTTTCGTTCAAGCTACTTGCTTAGAGCGGCTTATTTGATTGGAGCGATTGCCGCTTCATATAAGGCGCCAGCGTCTTCGGAATTTCGCAAGCTTTCACAATAGTCGGGATTACTGAAACGTCTGGCTAGCTCTGCAAGTATCTGTAGGTGTTCATCGGCGGCTTCACCGGGCACCAAAAGTACGAACAAAAGGTCTACTGGCTGCTTGTCAGGCGCGTCAAACTCAATACCTTGCGCAAGCGTCAACAACGCACCTTTGCATTGCGTGCAGCTTTCCAGCCGGCAGTGGGGAATGGCTATGCCTTGCCCAAGGCCTGTGCTGCCCAGGCGCTCTCTGGCCATGAATGCATCCAGAATGCGCTGCATATGTGCCGGCTTACTGTCTTCGACCAACTCGCTGGCAAGAAACTCGAAGATACGTTTCTTTGACTGACCATAGGCCGAATGAAACGTTCTTTCCGGCGTCAGAATATCGCTAATGTGCATGAAAGTGAAAATCCGTTAAGCAAACAGCACAGACGTTGCTCAGTTGAAGCTGTCTGATACGTTGGCCCCTTTGTGGTTGCGCATCTTTTCTTTGTGTTTGATGATTTGGCGATCAAGTTTGTCAGCCAATGTGTCTATCGCGGCGTACATGTCCTCAGATTCTGAGGCAGCGAATATGTCGGCACCCGACACATGAACCGTTGCCTCTGCTTTTTGTCGTATTTTTTCAACGCTAAGCGTGACATGAGTGTTGGTGATATTGTCGAAGTGCCTTTCGATACGGGTCAACTTACTGTTGACATAGTCGCGTAAAGAGTCGGTAAGGTCCACATGGTGTCCGCTGATTTGTACTTGCATAGAGCCCTCTTTTAGCTGTGATAAGGCAAAGCCTTTTTTATTGGCGTCATTGCTGATGCCTTAGTACCCCGCGGTCAAACCAAGCGCTTGCGCTCGTTCGAAGGCGGAATATTCATACTTTCACGATATTTTGCGATAGTTCGTCTCGCTACTTCAATGCCTTGCTCGGCGAGTAGATTTGCGATTTTGTTGTCGCTTAATGGCTTGCGTGGATTCTCCGCAACAACCAGTTTCTTAATAATGGCCCGGATCGCCGTGGACGAGCACTCGCCACCCGAAGACGTACTTACATGGCTCGAAAAAAAGTACTTTAACTCAAAAATGCCACGTGGCGTGTGCATGTATTTTTGCGTGGTGACTCGCGATATCGTTGACTCGTGCATATCCACTGCCAGCGCTATATCGTGTAACACCATGGGTTTCATCGCTTCGTCGCCATACTCCAGAAAATTGACTTGGTGTTCAACTATGCAGCTGGCGACCTTCATCAATGTTTCATTGCGGCTTTGCAAACTCTTCAGAAACCATCTCGCTTCCTGCAAATTATCCTTAAGGAAGGCGTTGTCTTGGCTATTGTCTGCGCGTCGAATTAAACCTGCGTAGTCTGCATTGATGCGTAACTTGGGAGCGATATCAGGGTTGAGCTCAACGCTCCATCGATCGTTTTTCTTGCTCACGAAAACGTCCGGAACCACGTATTCTGTCTTGCTTTGAGCCACGGAATCACCCGGGTAAGGGTTCATGCTCTGAATCAGACTGATCACTTGCTTGAGCTCATCTTCCTTGAGTTTCATGCGACGCATTAGCTGGGCGTAGTCACGTGAACCCAGTAAATGCATGTGCCTGTCAACCAGTCGCAAAGCCTGCTTAAGCCACGGCGTGTCGTCGGCCAATTGTTTGAGCTGCACGGTGATGCATTCTTGCAAGTCAACAGTTGCCACGCCCGCCGGATCGAATTGTTGTATGCGATGTCGAACGGCTTCGACTTCGTCAAGTTCTATGTCCAGTTCCGGATCAAAGCCTGATAGAATCTCTTCCGGGGTCATGCTTAACAAACCGCTCGGCTCTATCGCGTCAACGATCGCCAAGGCGATCAAAGTATCGGTGTCTGACATGGACGTCATGTTCAGCTGCCACATGAGATGATCCTGCAGCGACAACTCGGCCGTGTTCCGACTGTCAAAATCAAATTCATCGTTGCTTGCAGGGCCTGAGGATGTAGAAGGTGGACCTGCTGGATACACGTCATCCCAGTTTGAGTCTACCGGGACATCAGCAACGTTTGCGTCACCCCAATTATCTTCAGAGCCATCAATTGGGCTGGTTTCTTCCGTGCTGGAATCAGAAGTTGTTTTGTTTGCATCAGCGTCATTTCGCTGCTCCGCTGCGGAATTGCTCGAATCCGTTGCGTTATCGGCGCCCTGAGCACCACCATCTTCCTCCACTTCCAAAAGCGGGTTTGATTCAAGCGCTTCTTGTATTTCGCCCTGCAGATCGAGAGTGGAGAGTTGCAGGAGCCTGATCGCTTGCTGCAACTGCGGTGTCATCGTCAGTTGCTGGCCAAGTTTCAGTTGCAGGGACTGTTTCATTAGTCAAAGTGTAGCTCTGCGTGGCAGCGCAAGCAATGATTGTTATGGAGAATAGTCGTGCTACTTAGAAAATTCGTGAAATAGACAGCTTGACATAACGCCGCACTGCGAAATGCTGATTGTGCGGAATCGACAGCAGCGCTGTGAATCACTAAAGCGAGAATTCCTGACCCAAATAGACTTCTTTTACTTTACTGTGATTCAAAATGGCTTCTGCATTTCCTTCAGCAATAATATGACCTTCACTGACAATATAGGCTTTCTCGCAAATATCCAGTGTTTCTCTGACATTGTGATCAGTGATAAGTACGCCAATACCCCGATTCTTAAGGTGTATGATGATTTGTTTGATATCGTTCACGGATATGGGGTCTACGCCGGCAAATGGCTCATCCAGCAGCACAAAAGACGGTTCGGTTGCCAACGCTCTGGCAATTTCTACACGCCGCCGTTCGCCTCCAGAAAGCGCCATGCCCTGGCTTTTGCGAATGTGAGTTATGTGAAACTCCTGCAGTAATTGCTCAAGCTTCTCTTTGCGTTGAGGGCGACTCAACTCTGCTCTGGTTTCGAGAATCGCCATGATATTGTTTTCGACACTGAGTTTTCGAAACACAGACGCCTCTTGCGGCAGATAGCCTATGCCTTTGCGAGAGCGCACGTGCATTGGCTTGCTTGTAACGTCGGTATTGTCAATTTTTATCTTGCCTTTCTCCGGCTTTACTATGCCAACAACCATATAAAAGCAAGTAGTCTTGCCGGCTCCGTTGGGGCCAAGCAAACCAACTATGTCGCCACTATTAACAGTTAGCGAAACGTCTTTGACGACGCTGCGCCCTTTATAGCTTTTGGCCAAATGCAATGCTTGTAATACTGGCAATTAAGGTGCCTCTGGCCGGGAATCCGCAGCTGCGTTTTCATTTGGCGGAATAATGATTTCGACGCGCCCTTGTGTCTTGGACGAACCGTTGGCACGAACAATTTGTCGAGTCATATCGTATGTGATTTCATCGCCGCGCACTTCGGTACCGTCTTGTTCCACATAGGCATTTTTCTGAAGCGTCACCACTTCACTGGCTACCGTGTACTCAATCTGATTGGCCCGCGCCGTGACAATGCCTTTGTCGGGCTGCGGTCGCTGACGCAGCCTGGCGGGTGTGCCGGTTGCTACAATTTTGCTGACATTGGTGGAGCCGAACATGGTTACTTCCTGCGCTACGATGTTGAGGCTGCCCTGATCGATAACAACATCACCTGTGTAGCGGGTGATTTCCTGTCGATCATCGCGCTCGGCGCTATCCGCTTTCACTCTGATAGGTTGTTTGCGATCTTCATCGAGCGCCAGCGACGCCGCACTCAGCAGCAGCAAAGCGCACATCGCATTACGCTGCCTAGCGCGGTGGTTCGAAAACACTTCGCACCTCACTATGCAACTTGAGCACTTCTTTGTTTAAGCTGGCCGTCATGCCAATGCCCACTGTCTGGCCAATTCTGGTGTCTATGATGACTTCTTCTTGTGTTGTCGCTTGGCCTTGCAAGGCATCATAAGTGAGCTTGTCCGTTCGCGCCACGGTATCGCCCTGGATGCGTTCTATCAGCACCGTGTTCCAGAGGTCGTAAACGTCACCGCCGGGGCGAACTTTGCCGCTACGTGCGCTGGTTTCCCATATCTTACCAGTATCGCTGATACTTTGTATTTTTGGCGCTTGCAGTAAAGTCTCATCACTCACCGAATAATGCGCAGCGTACTCGGCTTCCAGTAGCCGCGATTGTTTGCCTTCATCGTTGAAGCGTTTTGAGCTAACGCCCACAGTGTAGGTGTCAACAAAATCTTGGCTACTGCGGCTTGCTTCATCAACAATAATGTCTGAGTGTCGTTGCTTGACGAAAATGGCCAAAATAACCACAGCAAGCATCGCCAGTGCTCCAAATGGCTTTCGGGTTTTGTCTGGAGTCTCGCCGCTCATGCAGTGGCTTCCCCGCTATTGGCAGTGTCTGTAAGGCTGTATTGCGCCAGCAAGGAATGCCATTTCCCTTGCGCTTGCAATAGCCACTCGCAGGCCTCTCGCACAGCACCCTCACCTCCGCAAGCCCGTGTAACGTAATCTGCTCTCTCTGCAATACCGCTTGCCGCGTTGGCCACCGCAATACCTATTCCTGCCGCTTGTATTGCGCTGAGGTCGGGTAAATCATCGCCCATATAAGCGGCTTGCTCTAAGCTTAGGCCCAAACTGTTGATTACTTCACGGAGCGCTGTAAGTTTGTCTTCCCGGCCTTGCAGTAAGATATCTATGCCAAGCTCTCTGGCGCGTTTGGCGACTATTTCAGATGTTCTACCGGTGATGATGGCGATGCTAACGTCAGTGCTCTTGAGCATTTTCAGGCCGTGGCCATCTTGGCTGTTGAACGCCTTAAGTGTGTCTCCATCGCTGCTGAAAAACAAACGACCGTCAGTAAGTACGCCGTCAACATCCATCGCTAGCAATTTGATCTGTTGAGCGCGATCTTTCAAGGCTTTGTTCATACAAGCCCTGCTTGTAACACATCGTACATTTGTACGGTGCCTATTGGCTTGCCGTCAATGTCGGTGACGACTAACACACTTATTTTATTGTCTTCCATAATTGTCAGTGCCGCAGCGGCAAGCTCGTCCGCAGCAATGGTTTTGCCGCCGCTGGTCATTATGTCTGCGATAGCGGAGTTCTTGATATCAACATCGGCATCCAGAGCGCGACGCAAATCGCCATCTGTAAAAATACCCAGTAGCTCGCCTTGTTCATTGGCCACGATGGTCATACCGAGGCCTTTTTCACTGACCTCGAGAATAGCCTCACCAAGCGTTGCATTGGGAGCAACCGTTGGCAATGAATCACCAGCGTGCATCAGGTCCGACACGCGAAGTAACAGGCGCTTGCCCAGGCTGCCACCAGGGTGAGAATAGGCGAAGTCTTCGGCAGTGAAGCCGCGTTTCTCCAGCAGGGCAATTGCCAGCGCATCACCCATTACCAGGCTTACAGTGGTACTTGTGGTTGGCGCCAGATCGTGCGGGCAGGCTTCTTCAGCGATGCTGATATCCAGGTTTACATCCGCATGTCTTGCGAGACTGGACTTGGCGTTGCCGCACATGCTGATCAGAGGCACAGCAAGCCGCTTGAGTAGGGGCAGAAGCGTGGTAATTTCAGGGGTGTTGCCAGAATTGGACACGGCGATCACCACGTCATTGCGGGTAATCATACCCATATCGCCGTGACTTGCCTCAGCGGGGTGAACAAAAAAAGCAGGTGTGCCAGTGCTGGCCAGCGTTGCGGCGATTTTGTTTGCGATATGGCCCGACTTGCCGATACCCGATACCACCACACGACCGCTGCAATTGAGCATTAACTCACAAGCGGCAGCAAAATTATGGTCGACACGCTGAATGAGGTTGCTGACGGCATCGCGCTCTATCTCGATGGTTCGGCGTCCAGCCTTTAAATAAATATCCTCGCTCATTCCGTTGTGCTCTTTTCTTATAATACCTTTAACAATTGTAGCGTATACAGCACATAGCCCAATAGAAACAGCACGGCTGCAAAGCGGCCTAAATGCGGTCTTGGTCTTTCCTGTGGATCGGTGCCTGCATGCTTAAATCGTAACCATAGTGCATCCGTGAGCACTGCAACAATGAGCACAAGCGTGATGCCGGCCATGAATGCATAGTCGCGATTAAAAATCTCGCTACCAAGTTGCACACCGCCTACCAGCCCAGGAATAGACATCACCGCAGCTAGGTTAAAAATGTTACTGCCCACCACATTACCCAGGGCGATATCAACCTGACCTTTTAAGGCGCACGCGACCGAGGCAGCCAGCTCCGGCAAGCTGGTGCCAATGGCTACCAGAGTCAAGCCTATAATGAGTTGGCTGACTCCCAGCTGAATGGCCACTGATTTTGCGCCCCAGACCAGCAGGTTGGAACTTGCTACCAATACCACTAAGCCGCCTATGAGCAGCATCCACGCTTTACCACTGGAAACCTCATCGAGTTCGTCTTCTGGTGTCATGGCTTCCAGACTTGCGGCCAGATCGATGTCGTCGTCCAGTTGTGGGTTGTTTTTCTGGCTTCTAAACGCCAGGTAGCCCGCCACAAAAATACTCCCTAACAGCAGGCAGCCATCCACAAAGCTCACTTTGTAATCAAGCAGGGTATAACCGGCAAGTAAGGTAATCGCTGCCAATATTGGTAGCTCGCGTCGAACAACCGATTTGCTGATGGGAATAGCCGTAATCAGCGCTGTGACGGCCAGTACTAAACCCATGTTGGCGAGGTTGGAGCCCAGCGCATTACCGACGGCCATATCAGCAGCATCGTGCAGGGCAGCGTTCAGCGAGACAAAGATTTCTGGCGCCGAGGTTCCAAAGGCAACGATGGTCAAGCCAATCATCATAGTTGACATGCCCAGATGATTGGCCGTAACCGCCGCCCCGGTTACGAAACGATCGGCACTCCAGACCAGTGCGATGAAGCCAACGAGTACCGCCAATAATGCAAGCGTCATAGTTTTTGAGCTCTAAAAGTGATCCCTTGTACCAGATGTGGCCAATGGGCGGGCTCTGCCAATGGCAATAAAGCGTAAATTTACGAAAATTCAACGGCTTCCTAGAATATTAATTATAACATTCTGTCCGTTTTCTTGTCTTAGTTAGCGAGAGCATCGCCTATTATGGTAGTTTATTTGCAGAAAGTAGGGAGAAAGCATGCGCGTTATGTTCAACAATCCATTAGTTAATGCCAAAGTGGCCCAATGGCCGGCGCGAATTGTTGTGGCGGTAGTCATGGGCTTTTTTGTGTCGAACGCCGTTGGCCAGGAAGCGGCTGTCGCCGAGAGCACGGTCGCTGAGGATACGACGGTGGCGCCGGATGAACTGATTCGCGATGCAACCGATAAGATAGTCTCGGCGATCGAGCAGGCTAAGAAATATTACGATACCGAACCCGAGCGTTTCCATGCAGCAATCGATGAAATCCTGTTTCCACTAATCGATTTTCGCAGCTTCGCCAGGGGTGTAATGGGTAAGCATGGCAGCCGCCGTTATGAATCTACACTGAAAGATGATGCCGCCAAGCAGGTCTTCCAGGCAAGAGTGGACGCCTTTACTGAGAAATTCAAACAGGGTCTGGTAGCCACCTATGCGAAAGGATTGTTGACTTTCCAAGGTGAGACAATAGATGTTCTGCCGGTAGGAGGCGGTATCGCCGCTGGCAAGAGCGTCAATGTGGTGCAAAAGATTCATGGCGACGGCAGCGAGCCGGTGTTGATTCGCTACAAAATGCGGCAGAACACCGAAGGCTTATGGAAAGTGCGCAATGTGCAACTACAAAGTATCAATCTCGGGAAAGTGTATCGAAACCAATTTGCCTCTGCTGTTAGGCAATATAATTCCGATATTGACAAAGTGATTGAGAATTGGGTGGTAGAATCACAGGATGTTGAGTAATCCCTCCGGCAGCCAAGGTTGCCTCTGAAAGAATAGCGACATGTTGTTGAACGAAATTAAAAGCTGTGTTGAATCCCACTTTGACGGCGCCAAGGTGCTCGTAGAAGAGAGCGGTGGCCACTATACGGTGACTGTAGTAGCTGAAAACATGGCAGGATTAAACCCTGTGAAACGTCAGCAAGCCGTTTATGCTCCGTTGTCTGATATGATTGCAGACGGACGATTACATGCGGTTAATATCCGCGCCCATACGCCTGAAGAGTACCAACAGCTCGGTTAATTTCCTTCCCGAGCAGGTCTTGCGGTGGCTGGATCACAATCGTAGATACGCTAAATAGGTATTCGCTTGGACAAATTGCTAATCCGCGGCGGCATTCCGCTGGACGGAGAAATTCGAATATCCGGTTCCAAGAACTCGGCGCTGCCCATTCTGGCGGCGAGTTTACTGTGCCCTGCGCCCGTACAACTTCACAATCTTCCGCACCTGCATGACGTTACGACAATGATCGATCTGTTGGGCTGCCTGGGTGCGGACATTACTGTGGGCCACAATCTAAGCACAGAAATTAATGCGACTGATTTGGACAAGTGCGTTGCTCCTTACGAACTGGTTAAAACCATGCGAGCCTCCATTCTAGTGATGGGCCCGCTGCTGGCGCGTTTTGGACAGGCCGAGGTCTCATTTCCAGGAGGATGCGCGATTGGTAGCCGTCCGGTGGATCTGCATTTGCGCGGCTTTGAGGCCATGGGTGCAGAAATATCGATAGAGGATGGTTACATTAAGGCACGTGCCAAGGGTGGCCTGCGTGGTGCTCGCATATTTATGGAAACGGTCACCGTGGGTGGTACAGAAAACCTGCTGATGGCCGCTGCTCTGGCGCACGGTGAAACGGTTCTTGAGAACGCTGCAATGGAACCTGAGATTGTTGACCTAGCCCAGTTTCTGAACGCAATGGGCGCAAAGATTGAAGGTATAGGTACAGCCACTCTGCGCATTCAGGGGGTCGCTGCACTGCATGGCTGCGAGTACTCAGTCATGCCGGATCGCATTGAAACTGGCACTTACCTGGTCGCTGCCGCGGCGACAGGTGGCTCTATCAAAGTGAAGCAAACCGATCCTCATTCACTGGATGCTGTGCTGGCTAAATTACAGGAAAGCGGCTTTGAGCTGCAATTGGGTGATGACTGGATTGCTTTGCAATCGGGTGGTCGTAGGCCAAGCGCCGTGGGCATCAAAACAGCCCCTTTTCCCGGTTTTCCTACCGACATGCAGGCGCAATTTATGGCGCTAAACACCATCGCGGAAGGTAGCGCGCATGTGACTGAGACTATTTTCGAAAATCGTTTGATACAAACCCATGAAATGAATCGCATGGGCGCGAATATCGTTATCGAAGGAAATACTGCGATTGTGTCCGGCGTCGATAAATTAATGGGGGCGCCGGTGATGGCCAGCGACTTGCGCGCCTCTGCCAGTTTAGTCATTGCAGGCCTAGTTGCGCAGGGCGAGACAATTGTGGATAGGATTTATCACATTGATCGGGGTTATGAATGTATCGAGGAAAAATTGCAGCAACTTGGTGCGGACATCAGGCGGATAACGGACTGACATATGATCACAATTGCCCTGACAAAAGGGCGGATTCTCGCAGAAACCTTGCCTCTTCTAGAGGCCGCCGGAATTCAGCCTAGCGAAGACATCGACGCCTCACGTAAGCTCGTATTCGAAACTAACGAAAAAGACGTGCGCTTGTTAGTATTGCGTGGAGCCGATGTAACCACCTATGTACGGCACGGAATTGCGGATTTGGGTGTAGCTGGCAAAGACATGTTAATGGAGTATGGCCTGGCGGACATTTACGAGTTGCTAGACCTTGGTATTGCACGTTGTCGATTGATGACGGCCGCACCGATAGGGCAGAGCAGTATCGATGGCAAACGCCAGAGGATCAGTGTTGCGAGTAAATTCACGAACATTGCTCGCCAATTTTACGAAGAAAAAGGGCTTAACGTGGAACTGATCAAGCTCTATGGCGCTTTGGAGCTTGCACCAATTGTTGGTCTAGCAGACGAAATTGTCGATGTGGTAGATACTGGCAATACCTTGGCGGCCAATGGCCTGGAACCGAAAGAGCTGATAGCAAATGTTAGTTCCAGGTTGATAGCAAATAAAGCAGCATTGAAGGTAAAGTATGAGCGGGTTACGCATTGGAGTGACAAAATTCGTGCCGCTGTGGACGCACAATAGGCATAGAAGGGCTGCTAGAAATAGGTAGGCATGGTGTGACAATTTCAAGACTGGACAGTCGTTCAGATAATTTTCTGCTCGAACTGGATCGCTTGCTAGCGTTTGACAGTGAGGATGATGCGTTTGTGCGCCAGCGAGTTAGTGAAATTATCGCCAGTGTACGCGACGCAGGCGATGCCGCTTTACTGAATTTCACTGAAAAATTCGACGGCTGGAATCCGGCAACCGTCTCCGATATGTGTCTGAGCGCAATAGATCTGAATTCAGCCAAGCAACAGATAAGCACCGAACAACTGCGCAGTCTTGAGCGAGCTGCTGAACGAATACGCGACTACCACGAACACCAAAAACAATCGTCGTGGCAAATTGAAGAAGCCGATGGAACAGTGCTTGGCCAGCAAGTGACCGCGCTAGACCGCGTGGGAGTTTATGTCCCGGGCGGAAAAGCCAGTTATCCCTCTTCGGTGTTAATGAATGTGATTCCTGCCCGCGTAGCAGGAGTACAAGACGTTTGTATGGTTGTGCCAACACCGGCGGGTGAGGTGTCGCCGCTGGTGCTGGCTGCGGCGGCCATTGCTGGCACGGATGAAGTCTGGAAGATTGGTGGTGCGCAGGCGGTTGCCGCCCTGGCCTATGGCACCGAGAGCATTGCGCGAGTGGATAAAATAACCGGGCCTGGCAATGTGTATGTTGCCGAGGCAAAACGTCAGGTGTTTGGTCGTGTCGGCCTGGATATGCTTGCCGGGCCTTCAGAAATATTGATCATCGCAGATGAAAATGCCAACCCGGAGTGGTTGGCGCTGGATATGTTTGCCCAGGCCGAGCACGATGAAGTGGCGCAATCTATATTGCTAAGCCCCAGTCAAGCCTTGTTGAATGATGTGAATGCGTGCATAGAGAGAATGTTACCGGACATGAATCGAAAAGACATCATTCGCCAATCTCTGCACAATCGTGGCGCGTTAATTTCGGTGTCTAACCTCGCTGAAGCGGTAGAGCTTGCTAACCGAATTGCGCCTGAGCATCTTGAGTTAGCCGTGGACCAGCCAGGGTCTTTATTGCCTTCGATTCGACACGCTGGAGCGATTTTTATGGGTGTGCATTCGCCTGAGGCGTTTGGTGATTATTGCGCTGGCCCAAATCACGTATTACCCACGTCGGGCACGGCGCGTTTTGCGTCACCCTTAGGTGTTTATGATTTTCAAAAGCGAACTTCCCTGATCAACTGCTCACCAGCAAGCGCGGATGAGCTGGCGCTGATCGCTGGGGAACTTGCGCAAGGTGAGGGCTTGCAGGCGCATGCCTTGTCTGCTTTAGCGCGGCGATCTAAGTCCGATTGACGCGATCACGCTGGTGTGTGATTCGCCGCGTCTAATAGCAATCTCGATCTCACTTCCCGGCTGTTTCAAAGCGATGATGTTCATCGCATGAATAGGGTCTACGACCGCTTGGCCGTCAATCGCAGTTAACAAATCGCCTGCGCGCAAGCCGGCTGTATCAGCAGGCCCATTAGGGTGAGTGCCGGTCAGTAAAACACCGTTTACGGTCTGTTCAACCTCAATCCCTAGCCATCCGCGCATCACATAGCCGTGTTGAATTAAATCATCCACAACCGTGTTTACATTGTCAGCCGGAATCGCTAGTCCAATGCCATCGGAGCCGCCGCTGCCAGCAGTGTAGATCGCCGTGATGATGCCCAGAAACTGTCCCTGAGCGTCGACTAATGCACCTCCAGAGCTACCTGGGCTAATCGCCGCATCGGTTTGAATCAGGTTTTCATAGGTCATTAACTGCAGACCGTAGCGTCCTGTGGCGCTGACAATGCCTTGCGAGACTGAATGACCAAAGCCATAGGGATTTCCAATCGCAAGCACCAAATCGCCAACCCGCAAAGATTGCATGTCTGCATTGTGAATCACTGGTAGATCCTGAAAAGGAATTTTCAGTAGGGCTAAGTCTGATTCCCGGTCAATGCCCATCAGCTCCGCTTCAGTGATTTGCCCATTCGCAAGCAGAACCAGTATTTCATCCGCGCCGCTGACCACGTGGAAATTGGTGACGACATAGCCCTCGGCGCGAATAATAACGCCAGAACCAAGACTGCGTTGTACAAGCTCTCGGCGTTCCTGGCGGAAAAACTTTTGCAATGGGTTAGCAGGCCACCTGCGATCACGAACCGTTTTGCTAGTAAAAATATTCACTACTGCCGGTGAAGCGCGTTCTACGGCCGGTGCGAAACTAGGTAGTGTCACTTGCGCAGGGTTGCGATTAGCCAATAGCTGCAGAATTAACAAGCCCAGCAACACGCCGCAGACAACGGGCCAGGTAATATAGGATAAGAACGCTCGCATTATTTTTGCGCCTTAAGGCGTGGTTTCTCGGCATTGCGAAAAGGCGCCTCTATAATGCCACACTACACTGTCAGGATACGAAGAGAATATGCCCTGCACACTAGAGCAATTGATTGATCTGGCTGACCAAACCCTGCAGCCGCAACGCTTCAAGGACTACTGCCCAAATGGCCTTCAAGTGGAAGGACGACCAACCGTTGCACGGATCGTCACCGGGGTGACGGCCTGCCAGGCCCTGATCGACGCTGCCATTGACGTGCAGGCCGACGCAATTCTCGTTCACCACGGTTACTTTTGGCGCGGTGAGTCACCCGTACTGACAGGTAGGCGTGTCAAACGAATCAAAAGTCTGCTGGACAATGACATTAGCTTGCTGGGCTACCATTTACCGCTGGATGTTCATCCCGAGTTGGGTAATAACGCTAGCCTGGCCAAAGTGTTGGGCTTGTCCATTCGGAGTAATGCCGACTCCGTTGAGCAAGACCTGTTAATGGTTGGCGAGTTGGGCGAGCCAATGACTGGCGCAGAGCTTGCTGAACATATTTCCGTTCGCTTGGACAGACCGCCGCTGCACGTAGCTGCAGAGCCGCACGAGGATAGAAAGTTAAGTACGGTTGCCTGGTGTACAGGTGGCGCGCAAGGCTATATTGAGCAGGCGATTGAGCTGGGTGTTGATGCGTATATAACCGGCGAAGTGTCTGAACAAACAGTGCACAGTGCGCGTGAGTCGCGGCTGCATTTTTATGCGGCTGGGCACCATGCTACTGAGCGTTTTGGCGTGCAGTCTCTGGGTAAATACCTCGCTGGCGCCTTGGAACTGGAGTGTCACTTTGTTGATATTGATAATCCGGCTTGAATGGGTCTATTCATCACCTCATAAGTTCTAACGTAGCCCTTAGTATAGGCGGCAAATAGGTTTGAACGTACGCTGAAGAAAGTCTTTCTTACGCTGCATCGTTCGCCGGCTTCTCCAGGCCAAATTCTTCAGTCAACATGCCTTTCTCATCCGGACTTTTCTTAGGTGCGTAATCGCGTGGCGGCTCAAGCGGTAATTCAGTTTGCATCTCACTGACTTCTGCAACATTCTCTTCAGGCACAATTCCCGGTGCCTGCAGCAATGGCCCACTGGTTTCGCCGCAAAGTGCCTGCGCGCCGCCAGCAAGCTTTTGTTGTAACAGTGCGTAAGAACTGTTCAATGATTGGAATGCCTCAGCAGTCTCGCTGAAGTGGGACTGAACCGATTGCTTGTAGTTCTCCAGTTCAGCTTCTTTTGCTGCCAGTCGGCCCTCAAGTTGTTGTCCACGCTTGTATCCCGCACCAGTTTTCTTGCCCACCAACACCCCAATCAGTAAGCCAATAAATAAACCACCAAAGGCGATCAATGCGAGTAATACGTTTTGTTCCACTTTTCTCTCCGGCTGACTATCTACCACCACGAACAGCATCGTTGGTGAGCGTGCCAGTTGTCAGTATAACGCCGCACCATTGGGCGTGGAAGTCATCGGTATAATTGCTATCCCACAAGCTGAGCGGTAAAGTGCGCGGCTGATTCACCAAGCAGTAGATAATGCAACCAGGCCCACTTAACCAATACAACCATTTGCTGACCTCACCCGAGTTTAGTGCTGACGAGGCCCAAAGGCGTGCTGTCGAAGCATTGCAGGTCGTTTTTGATGACCTGCAAACCGCCGGTAAGCTGCAAGCGGGCGCGAGTGCCAGACCGGAAGCAATACTATCGCGGTTACGCAAGCTGCTGAAGGTTGGAGCCAGCGGCGTGCAGATTCAAGGCCTGTACATGTGGGGAGGTGTTGGCAGAGGTAAAACCTGGCTGATGGATTTATTTTACGAGTCGCTCCCAGGATCGCGCAAATTGCGGGTGCACTTTCATCGCTTCATGCGGCGCGTGCACGCTGAGCTGACCTCATTGGAAGGTACCAAGAATCCGCTGGAACAAGTGGCCAGTCGCCTGGCGACCGAAGTTGATGTTATTTGTTTCGACGAATTTTTTGTCTCGGATATCACCGACGCTATGTTGCTGGGAGGTTTGTTTGAGTTGCTGTTTGAGCGTTATCGCATTGTGCTGGTGGCTACCTCGAATATTGTGCCAGATGATCTCTACAAGGATGGTCTGCAGCGGGCACGATTCCTGCCCGCAATCGATTTGCTGAAACAGCATACCCGTGTACTCAATGTTGATGGCGGCACAGATTATCGCCTGCGCACCCTTGAGCAAGCTGAGCTATACCATCACCCGCTTGATGGTGACGCGGAGGCGGTGCTGCTTGATAGTTTTAACAAATTGGCACCGGAACCGGGCCATCAGAATGTTGAACTCGAAATTGAAGGGCGTGAGCTTATGGCGCGCTGGTGCGCGGATGATGTCGTCTGGTTTGCGTTTTCTGAGCTGTGTGAGGGGCCGCGAAGCCAAAATGACTACATAGAATTGTCCCGAGAGTTTCACGCGGTACTGATCTCTGACATACCGCAGATGAACGATGCGCAAAATGATGCTGCAAGACGGTTCATAAACCTGATAGATGAGTTCTATGACCGCAACGTCAAGCTGATTGTTTCGGCCGAGGCGGAAATAGAATCCCTGTATCTGGGGTCAGGACTGGAGTTTGAGTTCAGGCGAACCTGCAGTCGTTTGCTGGAAATGCAGTCTCACGATTATTTGGCTCGCCAGCACAAAGCTTAAGCTCTGGCTTGTTCAAAAGTGGCTACGGCAGCGCTGCCACCAGTGGAGGTTGCGTTTCGCATAAGTGCTTGAATTGGCTTTGCGTTTTCTGTAGTATGCGCGCTCTCGAATTCGGCGTCATTTACACCCCTACAATGAAGACTTTTTCTGCGAAAAACGAGGAAGTGCAACGCGGCTGGTATGTCGTGGATGCTTCTGATAAGACTCTTGGCCGACTTGCCAGCGACATAGCGTACCGCCTGCGCGGCAAGCACAAGGCTGAGTACACGCCACACGTTGACACCGGTGATTACATCGTGGTCGTCAATGCAGCCAGCATTAGCGTGACTGGCCGTAAAATGAAAGACAAAATGTACCACCATCACACCGGTTATCCAGGTGGACTGAAGAGTATTTCTCTTGAGAAGCTGCTCGAAAAAGCACCAGAAAGAGCCTTGCAGAATGCGGTTAAGGGCATGCTGCCTAAGAACCCATTGGGCCGGCAGATGTTTCGCAAGCTGAAGGTATACCCAGGTGCCGAGCATCCGCATACAGCTCAACAGCCCGAGACGCTGGATTTTGAGCAATCGCGCCAGGCATTTAAGAACTACAGCCCAAGCAAGTTTGTAGCAGCTGCTGCGGCCGTTGAAAAGCCAGCCGAGATTGCTGCGGGGACGGCGCCTAAGAAAGCGGCGGCCAAGAAAGCAGCACCGAAAAAGAAAGCAGCACCGAAAAAGAAAGCAGCGCAAGCGGCCAACCCTGATGCGCCAGGCTTGCAAGGTGCGACCGCTCAAAAAGCTGACAAGATTGCCTTCGGTGGCAAGAAATATAAGCCAGACGACCTGAAAATCGTGGAAGGTATTGGGCCGAAAATAGAAGGCTTGTTAAACGACGCTGGCATTAACGGTTGGGAAGACCTGTCAAATGCCGATCTGGACAAGCTTCGCGATATACTGGCAGCCGCTGGTAGCCGTTATGCGGTGCATGATCCTGGTACTTGGGCCAAGCAGTCTGCCTTGTGTGTGAAAGGCGATTGGGATGAGTTACAGGCCTACCAAGATGCATTGGATGGCGGCAAAGAAGCGGGCTAGGCGCTTCGTGCCTGTTTTAATGCACTTAAGTAATAGAAATATAGATTTGCGAATCGGACACTAGTTATGGCAAACACACAGTACTACGGCACGGGCCGGCGAAAGACCTCCACGGCCAGGGTTTACCTGCAGAGCGGAGCTGGTGCAATTACGGTCAATAAAAGACCTCTTGATACATACTTTGGCCGCCAGGTAGCGCGTATGATCGTGCGTCAGCCGCTGGAAGTTGCCGAGATGGTCGACAAGTTTGATATCAATATTAGCGTAAGCGGGGGTGGTAGTTTTGGACAAGCCGGTGCAATTCGCCACGGAATTACGCGTGCTCTGCTAGAATATGACGAGAATTTACGAACACCTCTTCGCGCTGCCGGTTTTGTTACTCGCGACGCCAGAGAGGTGGAGCGAAAGAAAGTTGGGCTACGGAAAGCACGAAAGCGACCACAATTCTCCAAGCGCTGAGCGAGCTGTATCAGCATGCGGTATTTGTTCGGCAGAATTGAACACAGTTCTGTCGGTGAAAAAACGTCCTCTCTGGGCGTTTTTTTACGTCTGGTCGTGATGTTCAATCACACATTAGTTGGCGGGAGACTACCCAGTGGATAATGATGGCGTTAACCAAAAGCGGAGACGTGTGCTCGGCGTGATGACAGCGGCTGTGGGCGGTGCGGGTGCCGTCGGTGTTGTCGTACCGTTTATAGGCTCATGGAATCCAAGTGCGCGTGCGAAGGCGGCAGGGGCACCGGTAACAGTTGATATCGGTAAGATTGAACCAGGTGGCATGGTCACGGCTGAGTGGCGGGGCAAGCCTGTATTCGTTTTACGGCGCACGGAAGAAGCGTTGGGCAACTTGCCAAAGCTGGTAGAAAAGTTGAAAGACCCACAGTCTGAAGCGTCAAAGCAACCAACGTATGTAGATGCTTCGAGTCGGGCGATCAAAGAAGAGTATGTTGTGCTTTTGGGGCTCTGTACCCATTTGGGCTGCTCGCCGAAGCTGCGCTCCGATGTCGGTGCGGTAGACCTGGGCGGGGAAGAATGGTTGGGTGGATTCTTCTGCCCTTGTCATGGCTCCAAGTTTGATCTCGCAGGAAGAGTGTACTCTGGTGCGCCAGCAACCACTAACCTTGAAGTGCCTCCTTACCGCTACGTCAGTGACAGCGTCATTGTGATTGGCGAAGACCAGGAGACAGTGTGATGATGAAATACCTTGTAGATTTAGTGGATTGGGTTGATGCCAGGCTACCGGTTGTGCGTGCCTGGGATACGCACATGGGCAAATATTACGCCCCGAAGAATTTTAATTTTTGGTATTTCTTTGGCGTGTTGTCTCTGGTCGTTCTGGTTAACCAGCTGCTAACCGGCATTTGGCTGACCATGAGTTATGAGCCAAGCGCAGAGCGGGCATTTGCGTCTGTTGAATACATCATGCGTGATGTTGAGTACGGATGGCTGTTGCGTTACATGCACTCAACTGGCGCGTCTGCGTTTTTCGCGGTGGTATATCTGCATATGTTTCGTGGGTTGCTCTATGGCTCTTACCGTAAGCCGCGTGAGCTAATCTGGATTGTTGGCATGTTGATCTACTTCGCGTTGATGGCCGAAGGCTTCCTGGGTTACGTTTTGCCGTGGGGCAACATGTCCTACTGGGGCGCTCAGGTAATTATCTCCTTGTTCGGCGCTATACCGGTGATAGGCGAAGGCCTGGTTGAGTGGATCAGAGGTGACTACCTGATTTCGGGCATTACACTGAACCGCTTTTTCGCACTGCATGTTGTGGCTTTGCCAATCATTCTGTTGCTGCTGGTTGTTGTGCATATTCTGGCGCTGCACGAGGTGGGCTCAAATAACCCTGATGGCGTCGAAATCAAGAAGCACAAAGACGAGAATGGCGTACCGCTTGATAGTGTGCCGTTTTTCCCGCACTACTTACCTGTACACGACTTGCAGGCGATTATCATCTTCCTGTTTGTGTTCTGCGCGATCATATTCTTCTTTCCGGAAATGGGTGGCTACTTTATTGAGCATGCTAATTTTGTTGAAGCTGATCCGCTGAAAACGCCGGAGCATATCGCTCCTGTCTGGTATTACACGCCGTTTTACTCAATGTTGCGCGCTGTTACCGTAGATTTGAGTACGGTGTTTAATGCGAAGTTTCTTGGTGCCATTGTAATGGCCGGAGCCATAGCGATTATGTTTGTGTTGCCCTGGTTGGATCGCTCGCCAGTCAGGTCAGTGCGCTATAAGGGGGCTATTCCAAGGTTTATGATTCTGCTGTTTGCGGCGTCATTTATTATCTTGGGTGTACTCGGTGTGAAAGCACCTTCAGAGTCTCGAACGTTCATGGCGCAAGTAAATACTCTGGTGTATTTTGCGTTCTTCCTGCTGATGCCAATCTATACCAATCCGAACCCAACACGACCATTCCTGCGCATTATCGTTTGCGGCGGCTTTGGCTTGTTTATGCTCGGCTATGTTGTCAGCTACTGGAGTTCAATATGGGCTGACCCTGGCCACATGTTATTCGCTGCAATATATGCGACGGTACTGGGAATATTCTTCCTGATGATGCCGAGACTGGTGGCTAGGGATTATGTGAAGCCTGAACCTGAACGCATTACTATGGACGGCGGCATGGGCTTCTGGCGCGCCATGGGGGCATTCCTGCTGGTCGCCGTGCTTTCTTGGATACCTCTGAAAGCGGTAGGTGCTGAATCAGCCTTCGCTTGCGGCAGCATCCCCTGCGATGAGATCGATATAGATTTCAACGATAAGGCGTCTCTGCAAAATGGTGCGCGCTTATACATGAATTACTGCCTGGCTTGTCACTCGCTGCAGTACAGTCGCTACGAACGCGTTGCGAATGATCTGGGTATTCCCGACGACATCATGATGAATAATTTGATATTTGATGGCAGCAAGATCGGCTCATTGATGGAAAACTCAATGCCTGTTGCAGCAGCAAAGAAATGGTTTGGCGCAGCACCGCCTGACCTGACTCTGATGTCTCGTGCAAAATCGCCGGAATGGTTATATACCTACCTCAAAAATTTCTATACCGATCCAAGTCGTCCGTACGGCGTGAACAATAGAGTGTTCAAAGACGTCGGTATGCCGCACGTATTGTTAGAGTTGCAGGGCGAGACACAATGCGGCCCAGGTCCTGTGCTGGCCGCTAATGGTGGTGTTAAAAGAGATATTCTGACCGGCGAAAACTTGTTGGCAGGCGAGTGCGGTCAGTTGAATGTCGTGGCGACAGGAGAGCTCGATGCCATTGAGTTCGATGCCGCAATGGCCGATTTGGTTGGCTTTATGGCGTATGTTGCAGAGCCCATGGTCCTTGAGCGTAAGCGTGTTGGCACTTACGTAATGTTATTCCTTGCTGTATTCCTGGTGTTTGCTTGGCTGCTAAACCGCGAATATTGGCGTGACGTACACTAGATAAGTGAGAGAGATCCCTCAATATGATAAGCGATAAAGGCGAACATGAGGTGAACATGGGTATCCTCGCGAAGAGGTCTTCCATGACCTTCTTCTCAGATGCTGTTAGTCATTACAGCCACCGGGTAAGAATTGTATTGGCCGAGAAGGGCGTGACGGTTGATGTGATCGAACTGACCAATAGCGAGCTTCCTGAAGACATTGCGGCATTGAATCCATACAACACTCTTCCAACGCTGGTAGATCGAGAGCTGGTTCTGTATGAGCCCAACGTAATGATGGAATATCTGGATGAGCGTTTTCCACATCCACCTTTGTTGCCCGTGTATCCCGTGGCCCGTGGCGAGAGCCGCCAATTGATTTATAGAATTGAGCGTGACTGGAGCCGATTAGTTGATGAAATAGAGTCAAATGGCCCAGCAGCTGATGCGTCCAGGAAGGAATTACGCGAGGGTTTGATAGCCATTGGTCCGATATTTGGAGAGAAGCCTTTCTTCATGAGCGATGAATTTACGCTGATTGATTGTTGTATGGCGCCCATTTTATGGCGTTTAAATAGGCTAAAAATCGATATTCCTGAAACAAGGCAAACCAAACCGCTAAAACAATACATGAAAAGCCTGTTTGAGCGCGAGTCATTTCAGGCCAGCCTTTCGGAGCGTGAGAGGGAAATGCGCGACGCAAGCTGATACAATGGGACATGATGTATAGAATTAGAAGCGGGAGCCATTAATGGCAATGACATCCAGCCGTCCCTACCTGATCAGAGCTTTATACGAGTGGATTTTAGACAATAAATGCACACCGTATGTACTGGTAGATGCCAATTTTCAGGGTGTGGACGTGCCTCAACAATATGTTAAGGACGGTCAGATAGTACTCAATATCGCACCTACCGCGGTCGTTGATCTTGATATCAATAACGAACGAATGTGTTTTAACGCGCGCTTTTCAGGTGTTGCCACTGATGTGATGGTGCCGATTTCCGCTGCTCTGGGCATTTACGCCCGTGAGAACGGCCAAGGCATGCTGTTCGATCACGAACAACCTGCGAGCGAGCCCCCTCCACGGCGTGAAAGAGTTGACGACAAGGTCGTGCAACGCAGGTCGCATCTACGTTTGGTTAAGTAAAAAGCCACACAACACAGTTAAGCGTAAGCTATGCGTTAGTGCATCGCCTGTTATCAGTCGATGTACTCGAATATCCGAATAATTTTTTGCACGCCAAACGTACCTTTCACCACGTTGACCACCTCGTCGGCTTCATTGCGGGTTACCAGGCCCATGAGGTGAACCACGCCGTTTTCTGTGACCACTTTGATTCTTCGTCCTTTCACTGTCCTTGACGCCAGTAGCTTGCTTTTGACCTTGGTAGTGAGCCAGGAATCATTTGAGCGTGCGGGCAATGATATTGGCCCGGCGATAGCCAGTTCGTTGTGTACTCTTTTTACGTTACGGATTTTTCCCGCGACTGAACCCGCCAAATCTCGCAACTCAGCTGACGGTACCTGACCAGCGAGCAAAACAACACCATTGTAGCTGGTCACACCAATGTGGGCTTGCTTGAGTTGCTCGTCAGCTTTTTTTAGATTGACTCTGGTTTTAGTTTCAATCAAGCCATCGTCGATAAAGCTGCCAAAGCTGCGTTTGCCATAATCTTCCTGAATTGGACCTGACCGAGTCGCTGAGATCAGCGAACTGCAAGCGCCCAGTAATGACATCAGAACAACGATCGTAGTGGTGCGAAGTAGCAAGTTCCGCGTGGTACAGGCGTGGCTATTCATACAATGTCCGAATCATGGTTAGGCGTTCTCCTGCTCCAGGGCGAAGAGATGATATTCAACGGATTCACATAGGCAATGAGTTAGTAAAAGCTCCGCTTCGGCAAGCCTGGCAAGGCTATTGGTGGGCACTCTTATCTCGATATCATCCGGGGTTAGTAGTGCAGACAGGTCGGTATCACTGCTGCCTGTTATGGCGACTACCTGTATTTCTCTATCGTGACCGGCACTGACCGCACGCACACTTGCCGGGCTATCGCCGCCAGGTCCATAAATCAGTAAACAGTCGTTTTTGTTGCCAAGTGAACGGATCTGTCGAGCGTGTACTTCGTGCTGTGACACGCTATGCGCAACTGATTGACCAACGATGCTCGCTCCGGTCAAGGCCATGGTCGGAAGGCCAGGACGCTCACGTTGAAGACGATGAGCAAAAATCGCGGCGCAATACTCACTTATTGACGCTGTGGCTGAAGATCCGCAGCAAATAAGTTTCCCGTCGTTGAGAAAACTCTGAGTAATTGCCTGCGCAGCGAGTTCTACTTCAGGCAATACCGAATCCAGGCCGCCCATTGTCATTTCGACATTGGCGGCAAGCGTTGCTTTTAGTCGATGCACATCGGTCATTTCATAAACGTTGATTAAGGCCGCTATTGCTTGTCCACTTTTGAGCTTCAAAAGGCATTTTTGATCCAGCGGAATTGATAGTCTTTGTGAGCCTGTTCGCCGGGTTTCATGCCAACCACGTCAAAGCGCACCGCGGTGTGCCGAAGCCTTCGGGCTTTGAGATAGTACAAAGCTGTTTTACGCAGCTTGTTCTGCTTTGCCGTCGTCACCGTAGAGGCCGCCGAACCATAACGTTCGCTTTTGCGGAATCTAACCTCAATGAAAACCAAGCAGCTTTTGTCTTGCATGATAAGGTCCAATTCGCCCAACTTGCAGCGAAAATTCTCCTCAACTCTCTTTAGGCCATGTTCTTGCAAAAAATGGGCGGCGGCCAGCTCCGCTTGGCCGCCAGTTGTTTGTGTGCTAGAGCCCCGTATCACTCTGAGTCTCACTTTCGTCATTGCGATCATTTTGGATGATTGCAATTTTACGTGGTGTTCCAGCGACAAATTGCGCGAAGTCCAATTCGCGCTTTATGCGCATATTGTCAGCAAGAGACAAGCGTCCGGTCGCGCCGGAGTACGCGCTGTCTGGTGAACGCGATAGAAAGCCCAGTCGGATCGCAAGCCCAAAAGCATCCACCCCGAAAGCCTGCATTCGGGCGTAGGAACTTTTGCTGGGCAGTAACTCATTGATACGTTGTCTCAGATCGCTATTGTGGCCAAGTAACCACGGCGTCTCCGTGAAGACAATACCGTTCAGGTCGCGGTCACGATGTCTTCTGACCAGGCCGGCAAAGACCTGCGAGGTGGAATAGACCGGAACGTCGCCTGCGTAGTGAAAAGCGAGGATGGGCTTAAGAGAGCGGGCCTGTTCAGGTCTTGCGACCAGAAAGAACAGATCTATGTCTTTGCGACGACGGGGAATAAACTCCAGTTTTTCCTCCAAGACAACCTGGGCACGGTTTTTTCTTAATTCGCTTTTGTCGACTAATAGCGCTTGTTTGAGTAGCTCTGACAAATTGTCGCCCTTGTTGTAGCTGACTTCGTCGAGCACAATGGAGCCGTTTTCTAACCAGGGTTCTTTGAAAGAGTCGGCAACGCGCTGGCCCCAGGCGCCAGTGGGCCGAATTAGCAGCGCGCGCTGCGGCAAGTCACTCAGCAGCGTGGTGGCAATCTGATGTGCTTCATCACCCGCTGCCAGGCCGAATTGGAAGAATGCAGCTGGCTCCTCCGTATCGGAATCAGTGCTTTCTTCGGCATAGTTAAGGGCAAGCACTCTAGGCCCGTCTGGTGTGACGAGATGTCGCAAGGCGGCAATTTCAGGTTTACGCAGCGGTCCTACGATCATATCGGGTTTTTGCTGCAGCGCAGCTGCATATGCATCGCTAAAGCGCTGATAGGCGTTCGTATCGATCAAATTGAGCTGCATTAGCCCGCCCGCTTGTTGACTGTCGTAGTAAGCAGCAAGAAAACCGTCTCTCACAGCAGCACCCGCGGTTGCCAAATTGCCGCTGGTTGGGAGCATCAAGGTAACACGCTGTGGAATGTCTTCATCCAGCGCCATAGTGCTGGCAAGTTCTATTGGCAGCGTCTTGGCTGCGGGGTGGGTCGACCAGGCTGACTGCCAACGGCTGAGCTGGCGGCGCAACTCAAAGACATCGTCCTGGTTGGTCTGGTAGATGCTGACCAACGCCATCCAGCCGCGTAAGTCACTGTCTGGATCCGCCAGAGCAGTTTGCTGTTGCTCGTCGCCAAGCGCATTCAAAACCATCCAAATGGCTTCGCGATTTTCTATCACGTCAAGCTCATCCATCAATAATGGATCAATAGCAATCCGTTGCTTTGCGCTCGCCAATGTTTGGCCTTGCTGCAAAAGTGCCCACGCTCTTAACTGGCCTAACGCGGCCTGCTGTTCATTATTTGCCACCGTGGGATTGCTGGAATTCGGGATGCGCGAAAGCGCGTTAATTACGCCGGCTGCATCTCCGTCTTGTTTGGCAAACGTGGCCGTTAGAATGTGATATTGACTGGCTGAATTCGCTGTTAAACGGTTTGGCTTGACTTGGGAGAACACAGTTTTCGCTCTGAACCACTGTGAATTGTTGATCAGCAAGCTGACAGCCTGCATTGTCGACACGCTTGCATCGGGTTCTGTTTGCTGTGTCGCGCGCTGCAGCAGCTCAGCGATCTGTTGGTCAATGCTGATGGGCGCAGCAGTTGAGTCTGGCTTGCTGTACACTCCACTGTCTTGCAGGCCAGAACAAGCACTTAACAGTGCGCTTAATGTAATTACTGCGAGAACGAATTTATTCCGAACCATCCTATATGACCTCAAATCACTCCAATGTCGAATCATCGGTGAGCGGATTGCGTACCGATGGCACTGTGTCCGTTTCGGGTACCTTATACGTTGTTGCCACGCCAATCGGGAATCTTGCCGATATGAGCTCACGGGCGCTCGATATTCTGCGGTCAGTTGCTCTGGTGGCAGCCGAAGATACCCGCCACAGTCAGCGACTATTTAATCACTTTGACATCCGTTGCGACTGCATACCGTACCATGAGCACAGCGAAGAAAAAACTGCGCAAAGAGTGATTAATGTGTTGCTTGAAGGCCAAGACGTTGCCTTGATCAGTGATGCCGGAACACCGTTGATTTCTGACCCGGGTTTTCGCCTGATTCGTCAATTGCAAGAAAGAGAAATTACGGTCTCACCGGTGCCTGGACCAAGCGCTTTGATTGCGGCGCTGTCAGTCAGTGGATTACCGACTGATTCATTCCTCTTTGCCGGCTTCTTGCCCGCCAAAAGTGGTACCAGGAAAAACCGCCTGCAGCAGCTTGTAAGCTACCCCCACACTTTGATTTTTTATGAGGCGCCACACAGGATATTGGGCTGTCTGCAGGACATGGCTGAGGTTCTGGGCCCTGAACGCTGCGCGGTGCTTGCCAGGGAGCTGACCAAGCGTTTTGAAACTGTTCGTAAAGCAATGCTCTCTGAGCTGGTCGAATGGGTGGCGAATGACAGCAATCAACAGCGTGGCGAATTGGTGATTCTGGTGGAAGGGGCTGGTTCGGATCCGGAAACTGGCGAGCTGCAGCAAATGCTTGCTGTGTTGCTGGCCGAATTACCTCTGAAGCAGGCGGTTAGTCTGGCGGCAAAAATAAGCGGCGTGAAGAAAAATGATGTGTATTCTCAAGCGCTTGCCATGCGCGAGCCGTGACCTGAGTGGTGCTTTAAAGATTGCGCTTGTTAATTGCGCGCATCACAGGTACTGTGCCGCCGAGAGTTGACTGGGCAGTCGCTTTATTGCTCGATTGAGTTCGTGTGATGAGGAGGAAAGTCCGGGCTCCAAAGGGCAAGGTGCCAGGTAACCCCTGGGGGGCGTGAGCCTACGGCCAGTGCAGCAGAAAGATACCGCCAGATTGTGTAAGCAATTCGGTAAGGGTGAAATGGTGCGGTAAGAGCGCACCGCGCGTGTGGTAACACTACGCGGCATGGTAAACCCCACCTGGAGCAAGACCAAATAGGAACCCATACGCGCGGCCCGCGCGGGGTTCGGGTAGGTTGCTTGAGGCAAGTGGTGACGCTTGTCCCAGATGAATGACTGTCCTCGACAGAACCCGGCTTATAGGTCAGCTCTTTGTTTTTTTGTTTAAATAAATAGGCTCCTGCCTATTTATTAAACCGCAAATCGAAAATGTGATACCCAAAGCACTCGCTTCGCTTAAGGAGCAAGCTTTTTCCGCTTTGCTCACACTTTACGATGTAAAGCGCAGGCGCATCCTCGCAGCTGTCAACCGGGAGACTTTGGCGGCGTCAGCGGTGGCTCTCAGCTCTGCACTGGCGGCGTTTTTATGTCTTTACATCACGGCCCATAGCCAGACTCCATTCATTTCAGTTCATTGGGCGAAACAGCTTGACGGCAGAGCTGTGAATTTTTTATAGTTCCTGTGTGGGGATTTGTGGTTATTTGTGGTTTTAAAAGGTTTCAAGCGGATGTTTGAGGTCGAATAAGGCTTAATTTTTAGCCGAATATGACCAGGTTGGTTTTTGCGGCGCCACTTTACCCATTTGCTCGGTTGCCAGGCGGGTTGTCTGGACCATAAACAACGACATAACACGGGTTTCTTAAGCTGCAATGTTCTTGGGTTCGTTCGAAGCGACGATGGACACTAAGGGGCGATTTACGCTCCCTGGAACCTTGCGCGAAAAATTGCCTGAACATTCCAAAGGTCTGACGGTGACTTCCGATCCGATGCAGGATTGCTTGCTGATCTATACGCAAGACCACTGGCATGAGGTATTAAACGACCTGCTTAGTAGGCCCAATACCGATGACACGGTGAAGGCATTTGGGCAAATCTTGATGGGCAATGCGCAGGAAGTTGAAGCTGACGGCAATGGCCGTCTTGTAGTTCCACCTTATTTGCGCAAATCAGCGCAACTGCAGAGAGAACTGTTCATTCGCGGTGTCGGTAAAAAAATCGAAGTTTGGAGTGAGGAGTCGCATGCAGTTGCTGAGCGCAACCGATTGGCTTTGCTGCGCAACCCGGCTTCTCGAAGTTCGCTGTCTGGAATATCGTATTGATCATGAAGGCGAGCGAATCATCAAATGACCATTCAGCAGAACACAAAACAGTGTTACTTCGTGAGGCCTGCGAGGCTTTGCTGTGGGATGAGTCGGGTATCTATATTGACGGTACCTTCGGTAGAGGCGGGCATGCCCGACGTATATTGAAGCACTTGTCTGCCAGCGGACGTTTGCTCGGGTTTGATAAAGATCCACAGGCCGTTGAGGTTGGTGGGCAACTGGCTGCCGAAGACCAGCGCTTTAGTATGCATTCGGGCTCCTTCTTGGGCGTTGCTGATCTTGGCCTGGATGGAGAAGTAGCCGGAATTCTGCTTGATCTCGGTGTGTCATCACCCCAGCTCGATAACGCAGAGCGAGGGTTTAGTTTTCAGCACGACGGCCCTCTAGATATGCGCATGGATCCTGATTCCGGAACCAGCGCCGCGCAATGGCTGGCTGCGGTTGATGAGGGCGAACTGTGCAGAGTGCTGAAAACCTATGGCGAAGAGCGTTTTGCCAGGCGTATTGCGGCTGCGATTGTGCAGCGCCGAGAGGAAAAAGCGATTACCCGTACGGCCGAGCTGGCGGAGCTGATAAAGCAGGCGCACCCTCGTTGGGAAAAGGACAAACACCCGGCAACACGGAGTTTTCAGGCTATTCGTATTC
Organism: Pseudomonadota bacterium; assembly: GCA_039111475.1. GTDB lineage: Bacteria > Pseudomonadota > Gammaproteobacteria > Pseudomonadales > JAUIET01 > JAUIET01. Next base: position 54,144 of record JBCCIP010000027.1, read on the forward strand.
ATTTGAATCAAGAGCTTGAGGAACTGGAAGGCGTGCTCGATTTGGCCGAGAATCTGCTGGTTAATAAGGGTCGACTGGTTGTTATCAGCTTTCATTCCTTGGAAGACCGACTGACCAAACGACGCATGCGAGGTGCTTCGCACACCGAGAGGGTGCCTAGACACATACCGCTTCGAGAAAGCGAGCTGATAAAGCCGGGCTTACGCTTGCTGGGCAAAGCGATCAGAAGTAGCGCTGAGGAAACGCTGGCGAATAGACGAGCACGCAGTGCGATTATGCGTGTTGCGGAGCGCGTCAGAGAGCAGGCCGCATGAAAGCACAAGAAAATAGAACAATTCAATATTCAGAACGACAGAGTAGATCGGGCGCAATGCAAACATCAAAAATGAACAGAACTCGATTGCAATCAACGCTATCCGGTCTTGCGCAGCCCGGCCAGCTACTGTTGCTAATTATGGTCATTCTCAGCGCGCTTGCAGTTGTTTTCAGCAGCTATCAATCACGACAGTTGTTTCACGAGTTACAAACCCTGCAGCGTGAGGTAGGCAGCTTACACCTGGAATGGCGGCAGCTGCTGGTAGAAGAAGGTGCGTTTTCAACCCATATACGAGTTGAAAACACCGCGACCGCAGAGCTGGGCATGCAGGCACCAGGATCTGATAATACGATTGCCGTGCGCGAGCACTAGAGATTTATTGACCATGAAACAACAAGCGGCTGTTGCCAACGGAGTGCTGCAACCGTGGCGCTACCGTTTGGTATTAGCCGCTCTAGTTTTGTTGGCTTGCGCTTTGGTTCTCCGATTGGTGAGCCTTCAATTAGCGCATGGCGCAGGTGGTGCTCAGTATTTGCAGCGCGCCGGGGACGCCCGATCACTTCGAACAGTCCAGGATACAGCCCACAGAGGCATGATTTCTGACCGCAATGGCAGGCCACTGGCCATCAGTACGCCCGTCAAGTCTTTGTGGGTGGAGCCAAGAAAAATACAAGCGGAAAAAGTATCGCTTGTTGCAAGCGCACTGGGCCTGGATTCAGAGAAGTTGATCCTCAAAATAGCTCAAAACTCGGCAAAGGAATTTCTTTATGTAGCCCGCCAGCTTTCTCCAAGCAAAGCTGATCAGATCATGCAACTGGGTATCAGTGGCTTGCATGCTGCCACTGAATACAAACGATATTATCCTGCCGCCGACGTGTCGGCCCATTTACTCGGGTTCACCGACACTGATGATCGTGGTGTAGATGGTTTGGAATGGACTTACAACTCCTTACTCAGCGGTAAATCAGGCACCAAGCGCGTTCTCAAAAATCGCCGTGGCGAGATAATACAACACATAGAAAGTGTTAGAAACGTTGTGCATGGCGAAGATCTACAGCTGAGCATCGATCTGCGATTACAGTATTACGCGCACAAAGAGCTGAGGGCAGCTGTGGAGAAATTTGGTGCAAAGTCCGGGTCGGTTGTCGTGTTGGACGTAGAAAGTAATGAAGTTTTGGCCATGGTCAACGCGCCAACATTCAATCCGAACGAGCGCAGCACTCTGGATATGGACAGTGTGCGCAACAGAGCCGTTACTGACGTGTTTGAACCCGGCTCTACGATGAAACCGCTGGCCATGATTGCAGCGCTGGAGAGCGGCCGCTACACGCCAAAAACGATAGTTGATACATCGCCAGGATACATCAGTGTAGAAGGCAAACTATTGGCGGATTCCAGTAATTACGGCGAGCTGGATTTGACCGGAATATTGAGCAAGAGCAGCCAGGTTGGTACCAGCAAGATTGCGCTGGACTTGGGCGGGCCAGCGATTAGAGGCGTATTGCAGCGTTTTGGCTTAGGACAGTCGTTAGCTACAGGTTTTCCCGGAGAGAGTTTTGGCTCGCTACCGGATTACACCAATTGGCACCCCTTGCACACCGTGACTATGGCTTACGGCTATGGGGTGGCGACCACGCCGCTGCAACTGGCGCAGTGCTACAGCATATTGGCTAATAATGGGCTGCGCAAAGACGTGTCTTTGATTCGTGTTACAGACCCTGTGTATGCCGAGCGCGTCGTTGATGAGCAACTGGTTGTGCAGATTAATCGTATGCTGGCTGCAGTTACCCTACGGGGCGGAACGGGAACGCGTGCCAGTACAGAGCGCTACAGCGTTGCAGGAAAAACAGGAACGTTGCACCGCCTTGGCAAACAAGGCTATGAGGGTGACAGGTACGTGGCAGTATTCGCCGGTTTTGCGCCTGCGGTTAAGCCGCGCCTCGCAGCCGCGGTATTTATTGATGACCCGGGCGTTGGTACCTATTACGGTGGTGAGGTTGCAGCGCCTGTGTTCTCCAGAATAGTGGGCGAAAGTTTGCGTTTGCTGAACGTGGCGCCAGACGCTCTGCAGCTTGCTGCAGCAAACTAGTATGATGCTTAGTGAGTTGCTTGAAGATACTCGGACCGTGCCGAGTATTGACCACGAAATTAGTGAGCTATCTCTGGACAGTCGAATCGGCATTGATGGCGCCGCTTTTTTTGCGCTGCAAGGCTCAACTCTTCATGGAATGAGATTTGCCCATCAGGCCATAGAAAATGGTGCCGTAGCGATTGTGCACGATGGTCTAGCAACGCTGCCCAACGACCTGCCGGAAGGTATTGGTATTGCGCAACTGGAATCACCGCGCGGTCACCTCGGTAATCTTGCGGCTCGGTTTTACAATTCCAATAGTGCTCAAAGCAAAGTGGTTGCTTTCACCGGTACCAACGGCAAGACCAGCTGCGTACTGAACTTCTCGAGCTTGGCAAATTCAAGTGGATTACGCAGTGGAGTCATTGGTACTTTGGGTTGGGGGTACGCAGAGCAACTTATCAGCACTGGGTTGACGACGCCAGATGTATTTACGGTCCACCGCATTGTACAGGCAATGAATGAGCAGGGATGCGAGGCGATTGCATTGGAGGCTTCTTCACACGCGCTGGATCAAGGTCGTCTTGACGGCTTGGACATTGGTACAGCCGTTTTTACTAATATCAGCAGGGACCATCTCGACTTTCATAAAAACGTTGATAACTACGCGGCGGCCAAGTCACGATTGTTTCAGCGTTCCGAAATAGAAACCGCGGTAATAAATATCGATTCCGATTTCGCGCAGCGCATGATCCAGCCTGTGTGTCCCTCCGCTAGATTGCTCAGTTATTCCATGAGCGATGCTGCGGCCGACGTGTTTGCTGAGAATATCCAATTACATGAGCAAGGTAGTCGTTTTGATCTGCGCACGCCTTGGGGTACAGACCACTTTGAGTTGAACCAAATGGGGCGTTTCAATATCGCCAATCTGTTGGCCGTGGTCGCCGCACTTTGTGCACAAGGCGTGCGATTCGACAGTCTCAAAGAGGCCGTGCAGCAGCTGGAGACGGTGCCAGGCCGCATGCAACGGGTGCAAGTGAGTAGTGCTAAGGCACCCACAACAATAGTGGACTATGCGCACACGCCTGATGCGCTGGCGCAAGTATTGGTCGCAGTATCCCAGCACTGTTCTGGAAAGCTATGGGTTGTATTCGGCTGTGGCGGCGACAGAGATCGGGGAAAGCGAGCAGAAATGGCTGCAGTCGCTGAGACTTGTGCAGATCAAATCGTAGTGACCAGCGACAACCCACGGAGTGAGAGTCCAGCGCAGATTATCGCCGATATTGTTGGCGGCTTCGCCGAAGGAAGCTCGAGTGCCAAGCACATACACGTAGAAGTTGATCGTAAGCGCGCCATTGAGTGGGCGGTCGGTGCTGCGGCGACCGAAGACTGCGTAGTTATAGCCGGTAAAGGCCACGAGAAATTCCAGATTATCGGGCCGGCAAAGATTCCGTTCGACGATGTACAAGTTGCAACGGCTACTCTGCAGCGGCGAACGGAGCAATGCTCGTGATCCACCCGGCAGATTTGAATTCACTGCAGGCCTTGTGCGGTGGCACTGTGCATGGAAGTAATCAACAATTCGATGCAATCTCTACTGATACTCGGCAGCTTAGCCGTGGTGAGTTGTTCGTTGCTCTGCGCGGTGAGCGTTTTGATGCTGCCGATTTCTTGCTGCAGGCCGAACGCGCTGGCGCATGCGCGGCAGTTGTCGATCAATTTGATGAACGCTGTGGTCTAAGTCAGTTAGTTGTCGACGACACCTTATTGGCGCTTGGTCAAATTGCTGCGAGCCAGCGTGAGTATTTTACCAAGCCAGTGATTGCAATCACTGGCAGTGTTGGTAAAACAACCTGTAAGGAAATGCTAGACGCTATTCTCTCTCGAAGCGGTGCGGTGCTAGCAACCGAGGGCAATCTGAATAATGAGATTGGCGTGCCGCTTACGCTGTTCAGGCTGGCATCTGAGCACGATTTTGCGGTAATTGAGATGGGTGCCGGCAAGCCCGGTGATATTGCGTATCTATCAAATATTGTCAGGCCCAACGTCGCATTGGTGACGACGGTGGCGGCAGCTCATCTGGAGGGGTTTGGTTCAATTGAGGCGATTGCTGCGACCAAAACAGAAATTTACGGAGGTCTTGCTGCGGGGGGCTGGGCGGTTGTGAATATGGACAATGCGTTCACCCGGAAATGGGCGGCTGAAAAATCCGATTCCAATCTGATAGGCTTCAGCGCAGAACATGACCACGTTGACGTTTGTGCGACAGAAATAGAGCAAATCGAAAATTCAACGTCAGCGCCGGGCTGTTTCCGGTTTGAGCTTCACTTGCCCAAAGAGCATGCCCTTGTTGAGCTTAGTGTGGCCGGCAGGCACATGGTAAGCAATGCTCTGGCGGCAGCCGCCTGCGCGCACAGTGCGGGTGCGAGCGTGGCTGATATTGCCGCAGGCCTATCCAGTTACCAGGGATACGCTGGGCGGATGCAACAGCTTAACGGTGTTAACGACAGTAGAGTCATTGACGACAGTTACAACGCTAACCCCACGTCAATGCGAGCCGCAATTGACGTATTGGCAACAATGTCTGGCTTGCGCATTTTGATTATGGGCGATATGGCAGAGCTCGGTGAGACTGAAAAGGAATTGCACGCAGAGATTGGCCGTTATGCGCGGCAGTCTGATATTGATCATCTGCTGTGCGTAGGCGAGCTGAGCGCATTAGCGGCGAAGGAGTTTGGTGCGGCGGGCGAAATTTTCTCCAGCAATTCTGATTGCGCAGCGCGTTGCAGAGAATTGCTGGTGGGTGGGATGAAGGACGCCAGCGTGCTCGTTAAGGGCTCACGGTCGGCTGGAATGGAATCGGTACTTGCACAACTATTAAAACGAACCGAGAACTAGGGAGCCACTGATATGCTGCTTTGGATATCACAATACCTGGCTGAAATTTACAGCCCGTTTCAGGTTTTTCAGTATCTAACCTTGCGCGGCATCCTTAGTGTACTTACCTCTCTAGCCATTACCTTAGTTGTCGGGCCGATGATGATACAGCGGCTCAATTTCCATCAGATTGGACAAACAGTTCGTCATGATGGACCGGAAAGCCACTTCAGTAAAAGTGGCACGCCAACTATGGGCGGCGCGCTCATATTGGTTGGAATATTTGTTAGCACTTTATTATGGGGTGATCTGGGAAGCCGCTACGTATGGACGGTGTTATTCGTTACTTTTGTGTTTGGTGCGGTTGGCTGGGTTGATGATTATCGTAAGGTGATCGAAAAAGATTCGCGCGGACTTCCCGCTAGATGGAAGTTTTTCTGGCAATCCGTTGGCGGTATGAGTGCCGCAGTGTTCTTGTACTTGACGGCCGAACACGCTGTCGAAACGCAGTTGTATGTACCCTTCTTTAAAAACGTCATCATTGATCTGGGTCCGTTTTTTATCGCCCTAACTTTTTTTGTTGTCGTGGGTAGCAGCAACGCCGTCAACCTGACAGATGGGTTGGACGGCCTGGCTATTTTGCCAAGCGTTCTTATTGCTACCGCGCTTGCTGCTATTGCCTATCTCAGTGGGAATGTCAATTTTGCAGACTACCTGCATATAGGGTACGTACCAGGCGCCGGTGAGTTGATCGTGTTCTGCGGAGCGTTGGCAGGCGCAGGCCTGGGGTTTCTCTGGTTCAACACCTATCCAGCGCAAATATTCATGGGCGACGTTGGCGCTTTGGCGCTGGGTGCTGCGCTGGGTGTGATTGCAGTGATCACGCGACACGAAATCGTTTTCTTTATTATGGCCGGTGTGTTTGTAATGGAAACTGTGTCGGTCATTCTACAGGTTGCTTCATTTAAGCTCACTGGAAAACGAATCTTTCGAATGGCGCCCATTCACCACCATTTCGAGCTGAAGGGTTGGCCCGAACCGCGCGTGATTGTACGTTTCTGGATTATCACTGTGATGCTGGTGTTGTTTGGCCTAGCTACGCTCAAGTTGCGTTAGTGCAAGGGTGAATTTGATGACCGCAGCTTCAAAGCATTCCCTGCCAACCCTTGAATACACCGTGATCGGTGTGGGTGCTACAGGGTTGTCATGTGCTCGTTACTTTCAAAATCGCGGTGATTCGTTTGCGCTATGCGATACCCGCAGTAGTCCGCCTGGGGCTGCAGATGTGTTGCGTGAGTTTTCTGGTGTCGACATCTATTTCGGAGAACTGCCATTCGAGGTATTACGAAAATCCAAGCATTTACTCGTAAGCCCAGGTGTTTCGCTTGAGACGCCTGCCATAAAGCAAGTGCTGGATCAGGGGGTGATTCTGAGCAGCGACCTGGACTTGTTTCGAGCCGATATTACCTGCCCAATCGCCTGTGTAACAGGCTCTAATGGCAAGAGCACCGTCGCTACCTTATTAGCTGAAATGGCACAAGCGGCCGGTATCAAAGTGTGTCTCTGCGGCAATATTGGTTTGCCAGTACTGGATGCGATCGACGAATCGGTGGAACTGTACGTGCTCGAAGTGTCAAGTTTCCAGCTTGAGCGCAGTGCAGCGCTCAATGCAAGTGTAGCGACCATACTCAATATCAGCGCGGATCATATGGATAGATATTCTGATCTACAGAGCTATGCGGCATCGAAACACCGGGTATTCCATAACGCTGATAAATGCGTTGTTAACCGAGATGATGTAGCAAGCAATATTGAAAGTGGTGAGGTGTATTCAAGTTTTGGCTTGTCAGCACCCGCGGCCGGGCTATTTGGTGTTGCACAAGTTGCCGATAAATCCTGCCTGATGTATGGCGATTCGCCATTGTTACCGATATCTGACATGCGTTTAAAGGGAACGCACAATGTTAGCAACGCATTGGCGGCACTTGCGCTTGCTCAGGCAGTTGGCATTTCATTGAGTGTGGCGTGCGATGTTCTGCGCACGTTCGCTGGCTTACCGCACCGCTGTGAGCATATTGCCAATATCGAAGGCCGGACATTCATAAATGATTCCAAAGGTACGAATATTGGAGCAACCATCGCAGCTCTCGAAGGGCTTGGCGCTGCGGATGAACGCCGCATGGTGCTTATTGCTGGTGGGGTCGGAAAAGGCGCTGATTTCGGCGAAATGGCCGAGGCGGTGTCTGCTCATGCGCACTCAGTACTTTTGTATGGAGAGGATGCTGAGAAAATTGCCGTGGCACTCGAAGCTCATACCGCCATTTATCGTTGTACTGATTTAACCGATGCGGTGAGACAGGCTTATCGACTATCTCAAGCCGGAGACACTGTATTGTTCTCGCCGGCGTGCGCAAGTTTCGATATGTTCGATAATTTCGAGCAACGAGGAAATCGATTTCGTGAATCAGTGCTGGCGTTTCGAGACAGAGTTTTAGTGACTGGAGCCAGCCAATGACATCAGTCTCTGCGTATTCGTCGCTCCGAGCATTTAACCTGATGCAAGAAAGAAACTTCAGTGTCGATAAAGCCTTGATGATCAGCTTTTGTGGCTTGCTCGCGACTGGCTTTGTGATGATGTCCTCTGCGTCTATGGAATACGCGGCGCAGCAATATGGCGATCCATGGTTTTACGTGATTCGCCAGGCTGTCTACATTGCTGTAATGCTGCTTCTGATGTGGGTAACCACCTATGTGCCGCTGGAATTTTGTCGAAAGCATTCTGCGCATTTGCTGTTGTTGGCGTTTCTCTTACTGCTCGCTGTATTGGTACCGGGTATTGGTAAAGAGGTTAACGGTAGTCGCCGCTGGATTGATCTGGGCGCGTTCAATTTGCAAGCATCTGAACTCGCCAAGCTGTTTGTGCTGACTTATCTGGCCGCCTATCTTGTTCGCCGTGAGCAAGAAGTTCGTACCGCGTGGCGCGGCTTTGTAAAGCCGCTGTTGGTGCTTACGGCAATGATCACTTTGTTGCTGATAGAGCCTGACTTTGGTGCGGTAGTGGTTTTGCTTAGCGCCGCACTGGGTATGATGTTCCTGGCGGGTGTTCGCCTGTCACATTTCTCCTTTGTAGTGTTTGGTAGTTTAGCGGCGGTCGCACTAATGGTATCGCTTAGTCCTTATCGATTTCAGCGTTTTACGACTTTTCTGGATCCTTGGTCGCACCAGTTCGATGGCGGCTACCAACTTGTGCAGTCGTTGATTGCGTTTGGTCGCGGTGAGTGGTTCGGCCTGGGTCTTGGCCGTAGTGTGCAAAAATTGTTTTATCTGCCGGAGGCGCACACCGATTTTGTGTTTGCAATCATTGGCGAAGAGCTTGGTTTCCTTGGCGCAATGCTGGTGCTCTGTTTGTTCGCCATTCTTATATGGCGCATGTTTTGCATCGCCCGAACCGCTGAACAACTGGGTCAAAAATTTGCGGCCTACCTGGCATACGGAATAGCCTTGTTGTTTGCAGCGCAGTGCACAATCAATATCGGCGTTAACGTGGGTCTGTTACCAACAAAAGGTCTGACCTTGCCGTTCTTTAGCTATGGTGGTAGCAGCCTTTTGGTCTGCGGAGTTATGCTGGCGTTAGTCTGCCGGGTGGCGTTTGAATCGGAGGCTTCATGTCCGAAACCTTCGTAATTATGGCGGGTGGCACGGGTGGGCACGTATTTCCTGGCCTCGCCGTGGCGGACGAGTTGACCGCCGCCGGTTACCGAGTGGAATGGCTGGGTACCCAGGCCGGCATTGAGTCGCGATTGGTGCCAGATGCAGGTTACACCTTGCATTGTCTGCCGGTAAGCGGTGTGCGTGGCCTAGGTGTGGTGACCTTGCTGAAAGCGCCGTTAATGATTACCCGCTCGGTATACAACGCATGGAAATTGCTGCGTAAGTTGCGCCCTGTTGCTGTGATGGGTTTCGGTGGATTTGCCGCAGGTCCTGGTGCAGTGGCGGCGAGGCTTTTGGGCAAACCGCTGATTCTTCACGAACAGAATTCAGTGCTTGGCACCACCAACGGTTTGTTGCAATACGTAGCGTCAAGACGACTGGAGGGCTTCCCAAATACGTTTACGCGCCGACGAAACACCTACTTAACGGGTAATCCGGTGCGCGCTGACATTGCGGCGATGCCTGCAGATAAACAGCACTCGCACGAGGGCTCGCTAAATATTCTTGTTGTTGGTGGTAGTCGCGGTGCGCGCGCACTGAACGAAAACCTGCCTCTACTGCTTAAGCAAGCCAGCAGGAATTCCGCAACCGCTGTGAGTGTGTGCCATCAGTCAGGTGAGCAAGAGCTTGCATCGACCAGAGAACGTTATGAAGCGTTGGACTGCGATTTGCAGTTTGAAGTATGCGCATTTCTTGACAACATGGCGGAACGATACAACTGGGCCGATATTGTTGTTTGTAGAGCGGGTGCGATGACTGTTGCAGAACTGACCGCAGCTGGTAAGCCTTCGCTATTGGTGCCGTTCCCTTATGCGATTGACGACCACCAAACTGAAAATGCGCGCTGGCTAGCTGATCATTCGGCGGGGGTTCTGGTTCCGCAATCCGAATTGCTCAATGAAACCACGATTGCGCGATTGGCTGCGCTGCTGGAATCTCCGCAAAAGCGCAGTGCGATGGCTGAATGTGCCAAGCAACTGGCTATTCTGGATTCTGCGAGTCGTGTGGCACAGCACTGTACTGAGCTTACGCAATCGGGGAGCGTTTCATGAGCACCGCCAATAAGGCAATGACGATTCCCGAAATGCGCCGCATACGCCGAATCCATTTCGTTGGTATTGGTGGTGCGGGCATGTCGGGAATCGCTGAGGTTCTGGCAAACCAGAATTATGAAGTGTCTGGCTCGGACATTACCGAGTCAGAAACGACGGAGCGGCTGCGAAAAATGGGTGTGAAAGTGCAGCTTGGCCAGGCTGCCAAAAATGTGGACGCGGCTGATGTACTGGTTGTTTCCACCGCGATCAATGAAGACAATGTTGAAGTTAAAGCGGCGCGCGACGCACGAATTCCAATAGTGCCTCGTGCCGAAATGCTGGCTGAGCTCATGCGTTATCGTCACAGTATTGCGATTGCAGGCACGCATGGTAAAACTACCACAACCAGTCTGGTTGCCTCCGTTCTGGGCGCAGGCGGTCTGGATCCAACATTCATAATAGGTGGCCTGTTGAATAGCGCGGGAAGCAATGCGCGGCTTGGAATCAGTCGTTATCTGGTTGCTGAGGCTGACGAAAGCGATGCGTCTTTTTTGCACCTGCAGCCGATGACAGCCGTTGTTACCAATATCGATGCGGACCACATGGAAAGCTACGCAGGTGACTTTGAACAGCTCAAAGCAACCTTCATTAGCTTTCTGCACAATCTACCTTTTTATGGTCTGGCGGTACTTTGTATTGATGATCCCGTGTTGCGCTCGATGATGGCGGATGTTGGCCGGCCCACACTCACCTATGGGTTTTCGGAAGACGCAGATTTTGTCATCAGTGATTTATATTCAGAGGGATTGAAAACGCGGTTCACGGTTCATCGACCCGATGGGCACCAAAGCCTTGAAATAAGCCTCGCCATGCCTGGCCAGCACAATGTGTTGAACGCCACTGCAGCGGTAGCGGTCGCCACTGATGAAGGAATTGCCGCACAGGATATACAGCGAGCCTTGACGGAGTTTGCCGGAGTGGGTCGCAGATTCCAGGTATTTGGTGATCTTAAGGTTGAATCGGGACGAGTAACGCTTGTCGATGACTACGGCCATCACCCAACTGAAGTGACTGCAACAATCAAAGCGGTTCGCCAGGCTTGGCCGGATCAACGCCTCATCATGGTGTTTCAACCACACAGATTCAGCCGAACCCGCGATCTGTATGAAGATTTCGTGGCGACCTTGTCTACTGTGGATGTTTTGCTGCTGCTCGATGTGTACAGCGCCGGTGAGCAAGTTATCCAGGGTGCTGATGGTCGCAGTTTGAGTAGAAGCATTCGCACCCGCGGTCACATCGATCCTGTTTTTGTTGAAGACATTGCAAGCTTGCCAGAAATTTTGAAAGACGTGGTGCGCGATGGCGACATTGTGTTAACCCAGGGTGCGGGCAATGTTGGCGGCATTGCTCGAAGCGTGTTTAAAGAAGGTTTGTTATGACATTGGGTAGCGATGTAGAGAAGCTTGTTTCATTGTGCACAAATGCCATGCAAGGCCCGCTGGCGGTTTTGTATGGCGGTTGGTCGGCAGAGCGTGAAGTGTCGTTGATGAGCGGGACGGCGGTTATCGCGGCGTTTGAGAAAGCGGGTATACCTGTTACAGCGATTGATATTGAGCGTGACGTAGCCGATGTACTTGGTAAACATGGAATCCGCCACGTGTTTAATGCGCTGCACGGTCCTTATGGCGAGGATGGTGTGATCGGCGGCTTATTGCAATTTCTAAACATCAGCGCTACGGGCAGCGGTGTGCTGGCATCAGCGCTCGCGATGGACAAATTACGCAGTAAACAATTGTGGCGAGGTATAGGTGTAAATACACCTTCGTTTGCGATGGCAGTCGATGGTGTCGATTACGCTGAAATAATGCGCTCTCTTGGTGGCAAGGTGATGGTAAAGCCTGCCCATGAAGGTTCCAGCATAGGCATGTCGATTGCTGAAAATATGGATCAATTACAAGCGGCAATTGCGGAAGCCAAACGCTTTGATTCCAGCGTGTTGATTGAACAATTTATCGAGGGGCCTGAATACAGTGTGCCCGTGATCGCCGGCAATGTGCTGCCAATCACTGAACTAAAGCCAAAAAATACCTTTTATGACTATGAAGCCAAGTACTTCTCTTCTGAGACCGAATACGAGTGCCCGGCTCAACTGAGCGATGAGCAATGTGAGCAAGCAAATCGACTAGTCCTGCAGGCCTATGAAAGTCTGGGTTGCCGCGGATGGGGAAGGGTGGATTTACTGCTTGATGAAAATGGAAACTTTCAAGTGTTGGAAGTTAACACTATTCCAGGTATGACTGAGCACAGTATTGTGCCAATGTCTGCACTTGCGGCCGGGTTTAATTTTGAGTCCCTGGTATTGAACGTTTTACTGGACAGTTTGATTTGTCCATCGAGTGCGATAGATGATTAGTACAGATTGTCGGCATAGAAAACAAAAAACTGTCGCCACACGCAAAAGCGCCAGGCGTCGCGGAGCGGTTAACACCTCGCGCAAATTCGAGCAAAAAAACCGTATAAAACAGCTGTTTATGGTATTGCTTATCTGGATTGGTGTGTTGGGTTTCGGTATGTTGGGTTTCAGCAATGCAAAACCACTGTTCGAGATTGATGTGCAGAGTGTGCAAATTGAAGGAGATTTTGAAAGAGTGCAGAAAGCACAAATTGGCAGCTCACTTGCATCGCTAGTGGGTAATGGTTTTTTTACTCTACAGCTAGCGCCAATTAAACATTTGCTGGAACAGCAAGAGTGGGTATACCGGGCAGAAGTCAGTCGGCGCTGGCCGTCTGGTATTAGTGTGGCCATAGAAGAACAAACGCCTATCGCTATATGGAACTCGCGAGCGCTGTTAAATTCAGACGGTGATGAGTTTTCCGCAGGCCATGCAGACCTAAAGGAATTTGACTTGCCCCGCATTGCAGGGCATGAGTCACGACAAAATATGATGGTTCAGCAATTTAGAGAATTCTCAGACATGCTCCTTCCTGCCGGGCATTCGATTGCGGAGTTAACTCACAGTGACGCGCTGGGCTTGTTTGCGCGACTGGATAACGGTACAGAAATTCGGTTCGGTAATGATCGATTACTGGATAAGATGAGGCGATTTCTGAAAATCCACGCCGAACTGGCTGTGCAACGCGAAGGGAGTTTGCAGTCCATTGATTTTCGCTATAGCCGGGGTGTGGCGGTGCGTTGGGCTAAAGATGAATCTAGTCACATTGCAAGTCAGCAAAAGCCACCGACAGAAGAAAAATTGCTAGCAGCAGTGAGCGCGTTTAATGGCTAACGATAATAAAATGATCGTTGGACTGGATATTGGCACCTCCAAGATTGTTGCCATTGTGGCTGAAGTCGACGCCGATGGACAGGTAAACATTGTTGGCATTGGCTCCAAGCCTTCGCGCGGTCTTAAGAAAGGCGTGGTGGTAAATATTGAATCGACTATTCAATCGATCCAAAGTGCTATTGAAGAAGCCGAACTGATGGCTGGATGCCAGATTCACTCGGTGTATGCTGGAATCGCAGGTAGCCATATTCGCAGCATGAATTCGCACGGCATAGTTGCTATTCGCGATAAGGAAGTTAGACAGCTCGATGTTGAGCGAGTCATTGATGCGGCTCAAGCTGTAGCCATTCCGGCCGACCAAAAAGTGTTACACATTCTGCCGCAGGAATTTTTGATCGACGACCAAGAAGGCATCAAGAAGCCACTTGGAATGTCCGGTGTCCGTCTGGAAGCCAAAGTGCATCTGGTTACTTGCGCGGTGAACGCGGCGCACAATATCGAGAAATGCATTAAGCGCTGTGGGTTGGATGTTGAAGACATAATTCTCGAGCAGCTAGCGTCTAGTTACTCGGTGCTTACCGATGATGAGCGCGAGTTGGGAGTGTGTCTGGTTGATATTGGTGGCGGTACTACTGACATCGCTATTTTTACCGACGGTGCAATCCGACATACCGGCGTGATTCCAATCGCTGGCGACCAGGTAACAAATGACATTGCCATGGCTTTGCGTACGCCCACGCAAAATGCAGAAGAAATAAAAATCAAATACGCCTGCGCGTTAGCGCAGCTCGCCGGGGCTGATCAGACTATCAAAGTGCCTAGCGTTGCAGATCGACCCGCGCGTGATTTATCACGTCAGGCGCTGGCTGAAGTTGTAGAGCCGCGCTATGACGAGTTGTTGTCATTGGTGCAGGCTGAACTGCGCCGCTCAGGGTTTGAAGACCTTGTTGCTGCCGGCATTGTGTTGACTGGTGGTACTTCGAAAATGGAAGGCGTGATCGAACTTGCTGAGTCCATATTTCACATGCCGGTTCGATTGGGCGTTCCAATTAATGTTCACGGACTTCAGGACATTGTGCGCAACCCGATTTACGCCACCGGCGTAGGTTTGCTGATGTATGGCATCAAGCAACAACAAGAAGCCGAGTACATAAATACAGGTGAGAACCAGGGCAAAGGCCTGTTTTCACGAATGCAGCGATATCTGCAACAAAACTTTTAGCTTAAGAATCTCGTACGGGAGAAATACCATGTTTGAACTAGTCGACAATGTCCCACAAAATGCTGTTATTAAAGTATTAGGCGTCGGTGGTGGTGGCGGAAACGCCGTGAAACACATGATCACCAATCATGTAGATGGTGTGCAATTCATTTGCGCAAACACTGACGCTCAGGCGCTAGCAGACGTCGATTCTCACACAGTGTTGCAACTGGGTGGGACGGTGACCAGTGGTTTGGGTGCAGGCGCCAACCCTGAGGTTGGCCGGCAAGCTGCACTCGAAGATCGTGATCGCATCATGGAAAGTCTGCAAGGTGCAGACATGGTTTTCATCACCGCTGGTATGGGTGGTGGAACGGGCACCGGTGGTGCGCCGGTAGTCGCTGAGATCGCTAAAGAGATGGGTATACTGACGGTCGCTGTAGTGACCAAGCCATTTTCGTTTGAAGGTGCCAGCCGCATGAAAGTCGCGGCGGCAGGAATGGAAGAGCTGGAACAGCATGTTGATTCTTTAATAACGATTCCAAATGAAAAATTGCTGCCCGTACTCGGTCAAAACGTGACGCTGTTAGATGCCTTCAATGCAGCTAACGATGTGTTGTTAGGCGCTGTACAAGGCATAGCTGATCTGATTATTCGACCGGGTATGATGAATGTTGACTTTGCAGACGTGCGCACAGTGATGTCAGAAATGGGCATGGCGATGATGGGTACCGGTGCGGCGCATGGTGAAGGCCGTGCTCGCGATGCAGCCGAGAAAGCGATCCGCAGTCCATTACTTGAGGATGTAAATCTGCAAGGTGCGCGCGGCATTCTGGTGAACATCACGGCTGGAATGGATTTGCTGCTTGGTGAATTCACCGACGTAGGCGATACCATCAAAGAGTTTGCATCAGACAATGCCACCATTGTAGTGGGAACCGTTCTGGATCCGGATATGAGCGACGAGATTCGAGTAACAGTCGTGGCTACAGGGCTGGATGGTGATCGTGCTCGCCGAACTGAATCTCCTGCGGCAGAACCATTGCCGGTGGGAGAAGCACCTAATTATAAAGATTATGACATGCCTACAGCTATTCGAAGACCCCGCCGGGAAGAGGTTAGGGCGGCTAGACCTGCCCATATTCGGGCTCTAGATTCCGGCCAAAATACAGCTGTGCAGACTGCAGAAATGCCTGAAATAGACTCATCAAATACGGACAAAGACCTGCAATTCCTTGATATTCCAGCATTTATTCGCAGGCAAGCAGATTAGCTATAGTTAAGGTCTATAAACTCAGCCAGGAAAACTGGCTGGTTTCGGTTTAAGTCGTCGGGTACAATGCGCAGCGCATGTATAAGCCAGTCGCAGCGCTCTTGGCGACTCATAACAGCGGCTTTACGGTGGGGTAATCGGGTTTGGCCCGCACCGAGACAGTGTATGGACACTGTAGCTTACACACAAAAGAGACACTATGATTCGGCAACGTACGCTTCGCAATTCGATCAAAGCCACCGGCATCGGGCTGCACACCGGCAAGAAAGTGTATTTGACGCTTCGTCCTGCGCCCGTTAATACTGGCATTGTTTTCCGTAGAATAGATCTTGACCCTGTGCAGGAGATTCCAGCCTATTCCGACTTTGTAGGCGACACAATGTTGTCAACGGCCTTAGCGGCGGGAGACGTCAAAGTATCGACGGTGGAACACTTGTTGTCTGCGATGGCCGGTTTAGGCATAGACAACGCGATTGTAGACCTCAATGCAGAGGAAGTGCCAATCATGGATGGTAGTGCCGGTCCATTTGTATTCCTTATTCAATCGGCGGGCATAGAAGAGCAAGACGCCGCCAAGAAGTTCATTCGCATCACTAAGCCAGTTCGCGTTGAAGACGGCGACAAGCATGCAACACTGCAACCTTTCAACGGCTTCAAAGTAAACTTCACAATTTCATTCGACCATCCAGTATTTAACAATCGTACAGTCGATGCATGTGTGGACTTTTCCAGCACCTCGTATGTTCGTGAGGTCAGTCGAGCACGAACCTTTGGATTTATGCATGAAATCGAGTATTTACGCTCCCGAGGCTTCGCACTGGGAGGCAGCGTTGATAATGCCATTGTGGTCGATCAGTACCGAATCCTGAATGAGGATGGGCTGCGTTACGAAGACGAATTCGTGAAGCACAAAATATTGGACGCTATTGGTGACTTGTACCTGCTAGGCAAAGGTTTGATTGGCGAATACAATGCGTACAAATCCGGCCATTCCTTGAACAACATGGCGGTTAAGGCCTTATTAGCTAATCCAGATGCATGGGAAATTGCCAGTTTCGATGATCAAGAAGAAGCCCCGGTGTCTTACCTTAGCCCGGTGGTTGCCGTTTGATCAAAGCCGGCTATACTTTTTAAAGAGACCAGATAGATAGAAGCGACGCCATGAGCGTTGCCGGAACAAAATTATGCAAATTATTCTTGTCAGCAGGCGGCATAGCCGTTCAAAGACATTGAATGTGTCCGTGCCGTTACTGATGGTACTGGGTGTGGCGCTTCTCGCTGCGTCTGTTTTTGGTTTTTACACCTTAGCGAACACTTTGCAGCCGTCCAAAGGCCAGACGCAACTGATTTCTGAATGGCAACAAACTCTAGAAGAGCAACGTGATGCATTGGTCGCCACCAAGCAAGAAAACCAGGCGAAGATTGAAGCGCTTGCAGTGAAAACTGCTCAGCTGCAATCACGGCTACTGCGGCTGGATGCGCTCGCCGAGCGAATGGCAACGATGGCAAAACTCGATCGATCAGAATTTGATTTTTCCGAGCAGCCGGCCATGGGTGGTCCGGAAGAAGGGGCCCCTAACGGCGAATCCTCTCAGGAAGTAATGTTGGACACACCCGATTTCCACAAGTCGCTGGACTTGTTAGCCGATCAAATCGATCGCCGCGAACAACAGCTCGAATATATGGAGAGCTTGCTTTCTAACCGAAAGTTGCGTGATGCAGGCATGATTGGTGGGCGGCCTATCTTGAAGGGCTGGATGTCATCAGGTTTTGGTTACCGCACTGACCCGTTCAAAGGGCATAGGGCCTGGCATAAAGGTGTGGATTTTGCAGGCAAGATGGGCAGTGATATTATTTCAGTGGCGGCAGGCGTCGTTACCTGGGCGGATAAGCGATACGGCTACGGCAATCTAGTGCAGATTAATCATGGTAATGGCTACAGCACTCGCTACGGCCACAACTCAGAAATCATAGTTAACCCCGGTGACGTGGTTAAGAAAGGTCAGGTGATTGCAAAAATGGGCAGCAGTGGCCGTTCAACAGGGGCTCACGTTCATTTTGAAGTGCTGAAAGCGGGTAAATCAATAAACCCAACTACATACATCAATCGCCAATAAGCAGCCGCCTCGGGCCGTGGCGCCCCTCATTCGTAACTTTCTACTTGCTTAAGACAGGCGCATCCGGTTTACTTTGCACCCTGTTGCGCTGAGCTCCAGCGCTCACCCACTATTGCCGTTTTAAAACATGATTGGAAAGTTATTCAAGGCCGTTGTTGGCACCAAGAATGATCGTGAGCTGAAGCGACTACGCAAAGTCGTAAAGCGAATAAATGCTTTCGAAGAAGACTTCGAGAAGCTGCGTGACGTAGAAATTCAAGGCAAAACTGATGAATTTCGCGAGCGTTTGCAAAGCGGAGACAGCCTGGATAATTTATTACCAGAGGCGTTCGCGTTGGTCCGCGAAGCGAGTAAGCGTACCCTGGGCCTGCGACACTTCGACGTGCAGATGATTGGCGGCTACGCTCTGCATGAGGGCAACATCGCCGAGATGCGAACTGGAGAAGGCAAGACTCTGGTCGCAACCCTGCCGGCTTATCTCAACGCATTGTCTGGTGAAGGAGTTCACCTGGTCACAGTGAACGACTATCTGGCGGAACGTGACGCCAACTGGATGCGGCCAATTTATGAAATGTTGGGTCTGACCGTAGGTGTCATTTTGTCCGGCCAGGACCAGGCTGATAAACACGCTGCTTACAATTCAGATATCACCTACGGCACAAACAATGAGTTTGGTTTCGATTATCTTCGCGACAATATGGCATTCAGTGCAGAAGATCGAATGCAAAACGGCCAGAATTTTGCCATCGTTGATGAAGTTGACTCTATTCTCATTGACGAGGCAAGAACACCGCTGATCATTTCTGGTGCCGCTGAAGACAGCTCGGCGCTGTACAAGCGCATGGACAAGTTTATCAAGCGTTTGCAACCAGATGTTGGTGAAGGTGGTCATTACACCCTTGATGAAAAGCAACGCCATATTGAGTTAACTGAAGACGGTCACCAGTTTGTAGAAGAGTTGCTGACTGAAGATGGCTTGCTCGAAGAAGACGATAATCTGTATGCACCTGGTAATCTGAACTTGCTGCACCATGTTAATTCCGCCCTACGCGCGCACGTTTTCTTTAACCGCAATGTTGAATACATTGTGCAAAACAATCGTATCGTGTTGATAGACGAGCATACCGGGCGAACAATGCCTGGCAGGCGGCTATCCGAAGGCTTACACCAAGCGATAGAAGCGAAAGAAAAAGTAGAAATACAGGCGGAAAGCCAAACCCTCGCATCCACTACCTTCCAGAACTATTTCCGCCTGTACAACACTTTAAGCGGAATGACTGGTACCGCAGACACTGAAGCCTTTGAGTTCAGACAAATATACGGTCTGGATGTTTTGGTGATTCCAACCAATCTACCGACCATTCGCAAAGATCTAAACGATCTGGTTTTTCTTTCCAAGGAAGAGAAATTCGAAGCGATTCTCGAAGACATTAAGGTCTATATAGAGCAGGGCAGTCCCGTGCTGGTAGGTACCGCGTCGATTGAGAGTTCAGAAGAGCTTTCAAACCATCTTGAGAAGAGCAAAATCGATCACAAGGTGTTGAACGCAAAGTTTCACCAGCAAGAGGCGGAAATAATTGCCCAGGCTGGCCGCCCTGCCGCCATTACTATTGCTACAAACATGGCCGGCAGGGGTACTGACATTGTGTTGGGTGGCAATCTCGAAGCCGAACTGGCCTCGCGCAAAAACTTGACTGATGCGGATCGTGAAGCCTTGACAAAAGCCTGGCAAGAACGCCATGACCAGGTGATTGAAAACGGTGGTTTGCATATTCTGGCCACGGAACGACACGAGTCACGTCGAATAGATAATCAGTTGCGCGGCCGTGCTGGCCGGCAAGGTGACCCGGGCGTCACGCGCTTCTACCTGTCGTTAGAAGATAACCTGATGAGAATTTTTGCCTCGGATCGGGTTAAGAATTTTATGCAGGCGCTTGGTATGGAGCGGGGTGAAGCGATAGAGCACCGTATGGTGACCAACGCAATAGAAAAAGCACAGCGTAAAGTAGAAGGCCGCAACTTCGATATTCGCAAACAACTCCTGGAATACGATGATGTAGCAAATGACCAGCGCCAGGTCGTATACCGCCAACGTAACGAGGTGATGGAATCTACTGATATCAGTGACATGATCGAGGCGATTCGCAGCGATGTGATCAGCGATACGGTAGACACCTTTGTGCCACCGCAAAGCCTTGAGGAGCAATGGGACGTAGCAGGATTGGAAGAAGGCCTGAGAACCGAGATGGGTCTTGAGCTACCGGTTCAACAGTGGCTGGATAAAGAAGATGATCTGCACGAAGAATCGCTAAGAGAACGAATAGAGGCGCGTTTCGTAGAGCAGTACGATGCGAAGATGTCACCGTTGGGTGAAGACGCGAGAAAACTGGAAAAACACGTGATGCTGCAAGTGCTGGATCAGCACTGGAAAGAGCACCTGGCAACCATGGATCATTTACGCCAGGGCATTCATTTGCGTGCATATGCGGCGAAAAATCCTAAGCAAGAATACAAACGCGAATCGTTCGAGCTGTTTCAATCCATGCTAGATGAAATCAAGCATGAGGTGGTGCAGTTTCTAGCGCGCGTTGAGATTCGAAAAGAAGAAGATGTGGACGCGGTAGAGCGCCAGAGGCGAGCGGCCGAGGCGGCGCAGACCATGGAGTTCCAACATGAGGAGCGTTCTGCTCTCGAAGTAGAACCCGATGAAGAACAGGCGATGGCTGATGGTTCGGTGCCGGCTGCGGCAGTGGAAACGTTCAAGAGAGCTCAGCCCAAGGTTGGCAGAAACGAGCCTTGTCCTTGTGGATCGGGTAAAAAATACAAACATTGTCATGGCAAACTTTGACCAAGCGATAGCGAGCGTTGGCGGTTGTCGCCTGGCCGCTGCCTCTGCCGGGATCAAGAATCCGGCGGCCGATGGCTCAAGCAAGCCAGACCTGGTACTCATAGAGACATGCGCCGGTAGCTCTATCGCCGCTACATTCACTCAGAATCGATTTGCAGCTGCACCTGTGTTGATTGCTAAACAGCATTTAGCCGCATCCAGCGCTGAGCAGGCAAGATACTTACTGATTAATTCTGGCAATGCCAATGCGGGTACCGGGGCGCCAGGGCTGGCCACTGCATTGCAGTGCAGTGAAATGATGGCGAAAGCTGCGGACGTCAAAGCGATCAATGTCCTGCCGTTCTCTACGGGCGTGATTGGTGAGCCACTTGATGCAAATTTGGTGGGCAGCGCTGTCCCTGAATTATTTGCACATCTTGATAAGAATAACTGGATGGATGCAGCGCTAGGAATCATGACAACTGATACCGTGCCCAAACTGTACTCTGCTGAATTCGAATTGTTTGGGCAAAGTCATAGCATCACTGGCATTAGCAAGGGTGCCGGTATGATTTGCCCAAATATGGCAACCATGTTGTGCTTTATTGCGACCGATGTAAGCATTGATCAGGTGCTGCTGGAAACGTTACTTGGTGAATCTGTTGAACGGAGTTTCAACCGCATTACCGTTGACGGTGATACCTCTACCAACGACGCCTGTGTGGTTCTGGCAACCGGACACAGCAATGGCTCCAGCATTGAATCCAGCTCGCAAACTGAGTATGAGGTGTTTGCGCAGCAATTAAACCTGGCATGCATCGATCTTGCTCGGCAAATAATTGCGGATGCCGAGGGAGCTTCCAAATTGGTGACAATAAAGGTTGAGCAAGGTGCGACAACCGCAGATTGTTTGCGGGTAGCGTACACGATTGCGCATTCGCCTTTGGTGAAAACTGCTTTGTTTGCAGCAGACCCAAACTGGGGGCGTATACTCGCTGCAATCGGACGTGCGCCGCTTGAGCAGCTGAACGTAGACAAAGTCAGTTTGTACATTGGCGATGTGTTGGTCGCACAGAATGGTGCGGTTGCTGACGGTTACTTAGAGCAGAGTGCGGCTTCTATCATGAACAGCGCTGAGTATTGCATACGTATTTTGCTAGACAGTGGTGACTGCAGTGACCAGGTGTGGACCTGTGATTTATCACACGATTACGTAAGCATTAATGCAGACTATCGCAGTTAACAGGTGACGGCGTGAGCAAGGTTTGTGTGGCCGTTGGTGTCATCATTCAGGAAAATGAGTGCTTGATATCAAAGCGAGCAGCCTTAGCACATCAAGGTGGCCTTTGGGAGTTCCCTGGAGGTAAGCGCGAAGAAGGTGAAACTACGGCGCAAGCTTTGTCGCGCGAGCTTAGTGAAGAGCTGGGCATTGAGCTTGTTAAAAGTGCGCCGTTGATTGTAGTAGTGCATGATTATGGAGACAAAGAAGTAGAGCTGGACGTGTTAACGGTGACTGATTTCAATGGTGAGCCATATGGAAGGGAGGGGCAGCCCTTGCGATGGGTGCCGATTTCCGAGTTAAGAAAGTACTCTTTCCCCGACGGCAATATTCCAATCCTGAAGTGTATTGAGCAATGTTTTAGGAGCTATTAGACCAGCCCCTCAGCGTTTATCGGCGCTTTTTTCCTCAGCAAGCTGCAAATAAAATTTGTGCAATTGCGCAACTCTTCTATCCAAATGCGCTAAATCCTTATCGTTGACTATTACATCGTCTGCCCGCGCCAGGCGATCATCTCGGCTGGCCTGGCTGGCGATAATGGCCAGCACCTGCTCCTCGCTATTATTGTCTCGTGCCATGGTTCGTTGCACCTGCAACTCAACCGGCACGTCAACCAGCAGAATGCGGTCAGTGAGTGCGTGCTGGCTGGTCTCTATCAACAATGGGCTAACGAAAATAGTATACGGTGACTGTGAGCTCTGGATTTGATGAACTATTTCTTCGCCAATCAAAGGATGGGTCAACTGTTCCAGCCAGAGTCTTTCTTCGCTACTCGAAAACACAATTTTGCGCAGCGCGGCCCTATCCAGTGAGCCATCACCTGAAATGAGATGAAGCCCAAAGTGTTCGCCTATTTCCTTTAAAGCGGGTTTACCGGGTTCTACCACCAAGCGCGCTGCGAGATCTGCATCCACAACGCAAATTTCTCGTTGCGCAAAGCGGTCGGTTACTGCTGACTTGCCACTGCCGATTCCACCGGTTACGCCGACGACCAGCATTAGAAACCGCTGTAATTCAAATAGGCTTGAACGATGGAGTCACCCCAAAACAAAGCAATACCGCCGGCAACCGCCAGGTAAGGACCAAACGGGATAGGTGTTCCCTGAGATTGATTTTTGCGCAATAACATCAAACTGCCCAATACCGCGCCAACCAAAGACGACAGAACAATTATGAGTGGCAACATTTTCCAACCCAGCCAGGCGCCAAGAGCGGCAAGAAGCTTGAAATCCCCATAGCCCATGCCATCTTTTTTAGTCAGCAATTTGAAAATCCAGAAGACCGACCACAAAGACATGTAGCCCGCGATCGCACCCCATATGGCACTGTGCAGATCGACAAAAAGGCCAAAGCTATTGGCGATCAAACCAAGCCATAACAGGGGCAGGGTAATACTGTCTGGCAGCAGCTGATGATCTACGTCAATCATGGTTAAGGTGATCAGGCCCCAACACAGCAACACCGCGAATGCCGCTTGTAGAGTGTTTCCGAATTGCCACAAAACGAACACGGTCAGCAGAGCGGTTGCAGCCTCAACTATTGGGTAGCGCGCGGATATGGGAGTACTGCACGAAGCACACTTGCGGCCTTGTATGACGTAACTGAGCACTGGAACATTCTGCCAGGCTTTAATTGGAGACTTGCATTTCGGGCAATGAGAGTCGGGCTTTATTAAATCGAATCGCTCACGATCGGCCTTGGGCTCATCCACCGCATCATCTTCTTCGCTTAAAAATGCGGCGCATTCATCGCGCCATGCCGTGTGCATCATCACCGGCAATCGGTAGATAACCACATTTAAAAAGCTGCCAACCAGCAATCCGAAAATGCCCCCAAGGCTTAAAAGCCAGATGGGCTCATTGAGTAGCTCCAGCATTCGGCCAGTTTAGACTGCGGAGCCAAGCATGAAGATAGGCAAATACATTGCGATCATCAAGCCACCCACCAACACACCAAGTACTGACATAATCAGTGGTTCAAGCAAAGACGTCAGACCATCAACTTTGTTGTCTACTTCTTCTTCATAATGCAGGGCTACCTTCTCAAGCATCTCATCCAGAGCACCTGACTCTTCACCAATTGCGACCATTTGCATTAGCATGCTTGGGAACATGCCGCTGGCGCGAATGGCAACGTTCAATTGGGTGCCGGTGGTTACGTCTTCTTTAACATCGTGAATAGCTTTGGCATAGACTGAATTACCGGCCGCGCCGGCGACCGAATCCAGGGCGTCAACCAGAGGCACACCGGCGGCGAATGTTGTTGCAAGGGTTCTACTAAATCGCGCGTATACAGATTGCTCAACGATATCGCCTGCTACAGGCGCTTTTAACATAAACCGATCCACGCCAGCCGCAAATGCGGAAGAACGTTTTTTCGCCTGGCCAAACGCCGTAACGGCAATGACTATCACGGCAAGGATTATGTACCACCATTCCTGAGTGAACTCAGAAATACTCAGAACAAACTGTGTAAATGCAGGTAGCTCAGATCCGAAACTACTAAAAGTTTCCGCAAACTGCGGCACAACCTTGACCAGTAATATGCCGGTTACGACAACCGCAACCACAACCACGGCAATGGGGTAGGTCATGGCTTTTTTAATTTTGGATTTTAGTGCCTCACTTTTCTCTTTGTAAGTGGCCACTCGATCAAGCATTGTTTCCAGCGAGCCAGATTGCTCACCAGCTTCCACCAGGTTACAGAACAAATCGTCAAAATACATACGGTGTTTCTGCAAACTACCCGCCAGACTGGCACCACCCGCCACATCACTTTTAACTTCCAATACCAATTTGCGCATTGAGGGATTGTCCAGACCCTCCGCAACAATATCGAAAGACTGGACCAGAGGCACGCCGGCTTTGACCATGGTTGCTAACTGACGGGTGAAAACACAGATATCCGCCGGTGTGATTTTCTTGCCACGCGAACCAAACATTGGCTTGGGCTTTTTCTTAACACTGTTTGCAACAATACCTTGCTTACGCAGCAGTGCTTTCGCATTTGCTTGCGTGGTGCCGGTAATTTCACCTTTGGTTTTGTTACCGCGTTTGTCAGTACCCTGCCAAACGTACACATTGGATGTCGCTACCTGAGTGGCCATAATTAGTCCTTCGTAACTCTGTTCACTTCTTCAAGGCTAGTCAGACCTTGCGCAGCCTTTCTTAGCGCTGAGCGACGAAGATCATCAAAGCCTTCCTCGCGTGCTTGTTTGTCAATCAAAATAGAATTACCTTCTTCCATAATGATACGGGATAGCTCAGGCGTCAATTGCACTACTTCGTATATTCCGACGCGGCCCTTGTATCCATTGTTACATTTGTCACAACCTACCGGTTTTAAGACGTTAGCTTCCGCAAGATCATCTTCGGTGAAGCCCTCGTTAAGTAGCACTTCTTTTGGAAGATCTGCAGGTTCTGCACAGGCTGAGCATAGTTTGCGGGCTAAGCGTTGTGCAATGATCAAATTGAGCGATGTTGCCAAGTTGAAAGGAGGCACGCCCATGTTGAGTAGTCGCGTGATGGTTTCTGCGGCGCTATTCGTGTGCAATGTAGACATCACCATATGACCCGTTTGAGCGGCCTTAATCGCGATCTCGGCTGTTTCCAGGTCCCTAATTTCACCAACCATGATGATGTCAGGATCTTGGCGAAGAAATGAGCGCAATGCTTCAGCGAAATTCAAACCAACTTTCGCGTTGACATGAACCTGGTTGATGCCCTCAAGATTTATTTCGACCGGGTCTTCCGCAGTGGAAATGTTTCGCTCTGTGGTATTTAGAATATTCAAGCCGGTGTAAAGCGATACCGTCTTTCCGCTTCCTGTCGGGCCGGTCACCAATATCATGCCCTGCGGTTGCGTCAGGGCCTGCATATACATATCTTTTTGCTCTGGTTCGTAACCCAGAGCATCAATGCCCATTTGAGCGCTGGTAGGGTCAAGAATACGAAGAACAATTTTCTCACCAAACAAAGTCGGCAATGTGTTCACACGAAAATCAATTGCTCTCTTCTTAGAAAGCTTCATTTTTATTCGACCGTCCTGAGGAACGCGCCGTTCAGAAATATCCATCTGAGACATTACTTTTAAACGAGCTGCAAGTCGGCCGCCGAGGTTTTGTGGTGGTGAGGTCACCGTTTGCAAAATGCCATCAGTACGGAAGCGCACGCGATAAGACTTTTCATAAGGTTCAAAGTGAATGTCGGATGCTCCGGTCTTTATTGCATCCACAAGCACTTTATTGACGAAACGTACAATCGGCGTTTCATCAATATCACCGCCATCGGCTTCTTCACCTTCTGGATCCACACCTTCAACATCAAGGTCTTCAAGACCGGCGTCATCAAGATCTTCAAGTGATGAGCCAAACTTCGCGTCTTCTGAATCAAGGTAACTATTTATATAACCGGTAAGTAACTTGTCGTCGACCAGCACGGCTTCAACAGACAAGCCAGTATGAAACTTGATTTCATCGATCGCTTTTAAGTTAGTTGGGTCAGATACGGCAATAAATAGACGATTACCTCGCTTGAACAGTGGCAGTGAGTGATGTTTCTTAACCAGCTTTACATCGACTAAACCGGCGGGCACTGCCTCCGGATTCATTGCGTCTAAATCGAACAAAGGCGAGCCAAATTCTTCGCTGGCAGCTTGAGCTATCACGCGGCTGTCCGCCAAGCCCTGTTCAACAACGCAGCTCACAAATGGTTTGTTGTTTTCCTGGGCCTCAAGCGTCGCTTGCTTTGCTGGTTCTTCATCGATGATGCCATCATGCACCAATCGTAGAGCGAGTCCGCTTAATCTAACGGTATTCGGAGCATTCATATGTAGAGAAACCTAAAGTTAGTACGCTGTTATCGAAGGTATCGTGAATTTGCTCAACCCACGTTTCTTAAGCAAAAAAACGAGTGTAGGTTGAATCGCTGCCATAAACATCCAACTTTTAGTATAGCAAGCAATTTCAGGCTCTCCTGTTGAATGGGCGATTGAAAATGTTAATTCGCCTGCCGTTTTCCGTACAGCGATATCATGTTGCAGAGAGGGCAAATTTTCTCAATTTCCGTCATAAACTGACAAAATGTGTCAGTAGCGCTACTGCTTTGCCGATACCGTTTATCTGAGCAATATTCGATCTTTTTGACTATAAAACGATCATTTTCGTTACAGCTCAAGCACTTAGTAATTTTGGGCAATTGGGCCGGCGAACTGGCATACGGATTGCTAACTATTTTCTTGAGCGAATTTGCATCCCGACCCTTAGAGTCTATGCTTTTAGGACTACGGAAAAATTCACCCAATACTTAACCGAAGGGGACTTCAAATGAAGAAAACACAACAGGGTTTTACTCTAATCGAACTGATGATCGTTGTTGCGATTATCGGCATTTTGGCAGCAGTGGCGTTGCCGGCCTACCAGGACTACACAATTCGCGCAAAGATGAGTGAAGTTGTAGGTTTTGCAGCGGCTGCTAAAGGTGCTGTGAGCGAGTGTGTACTCGCCGAAGGTGGCACCGCTAACTGCGCTGACAATGGCGACGTTGGTCTGGGTACAGCTTCAACTATCACTAGTGACTACGTTGAATCGGTTACCGTTGGTGCCGCAGGCGTGATCACAATTGCGATTCAGGGAACAGCGCAAGCTAACCTTGATGCAGGTAATTTGACAATGACCCCAACTTACGACCAAAACGCAGGTGTTGACTGGGTTTGTGCAATCAGTGCGGCTGCTTTAAACAAGTATGTGCCACGTGAATGCAGAGTCTAATAAGCATGCTCTGA
>JBCCIP010000028.1:0-76850 GCA_039111475.1 Pseudomonadota bacterium
ACGAAGGCGCTGCTCCTGATGATGTGCTGTGGAAGACATTTCTAGACCGCGTTAGCCTGGCCTATTTGCAGGCCGACAATGATCGAATTGTGCTCCAACAATCGGCCAGAAACTCGGCGCAGTCGGTGATCAACAGTGAATTGTGGAACGCCCAGCCAGCGGCGAATGAGGTCATTCAAGAAAGTGCTGTCCAACACTCAATATCACTTGCGCTGCTGGATTCCAGCCCCGACACTGCGCTTCTTTTCGACAAGCAATTAGAGATTGTTAGCAGTAGCAACATAGCCAGTTTGATGGAACCTGCTCTGCGCGAAAAGCTGACGCAATTTGGTGCGATGGAATTGGCGGGCGTGTTGGGTGTTGATGTGTACGCGCGCCTGAAAATAGCGGCGCAGTCAGTATTCCACTCTCGACGGCCAAAACGTTTGTTGTTTGATTTGTATCAACCGGGCGGTTCGTTAACCTACGAAGCCAGGGTAATGCCGGTTGCTGAGCGGCGCGGTAGCTTGGTTGCGGTGTACATTCGGGATTGGAGCGCGGTCACGCGAGCAACGCGCTCAGCGCAAATGTATAAAGACCTTTTCGATGCTGCCAGCGAGGGCATGATGCTACTGGACGCACAGCAGCGCGCAGTGCTTGTGAACAGGTCCTATGAGCAAATGAGTGAGCAGAGCGCCGAGCAACTGCTGGCAATGGATAACCCGCGGTTTCTGAACAATCAGGGCGAGTCGCTGGACACTGAAATCTGGTCGCATGTTTTTTACCATGACACCTGGTCCGGCGAAGCCTGTTTTATGCATTCAAGCGGACTGAAAGTACCAGTCTGGGTGACCATCGATGCGCTCAAGGACATAGAAGGTCACAATATTAACTTTCTGGTGTTGTGCAGTGACATTTCTCAACTCAATGAAACGCAAGAAAAACTGGCTTATCTTGCTAATCACGATCAGTTGACCGGACTCCCCAACCGGGCTTATTTTCAAGAGCACCTTTCCGGCGCCATTGCCCGCGGTGATAGAGCGGGCAGCTGCGGTGCGCTGTTTTTCATGGATTTGGACAACTTCAAAAGCATTAATGACACTTTGGGGCATCCAGTGGGTGACGCACTGCTGCTAGAGATGGCGCGCCGTCTAAAAGAGTTTGTTCGCGAAGGCGAGCTCGTTTCAAGAATTGGGGGTGATGAATTCACGCTAGTCGTTGAGAACCTTGATAGCGCTGAAGATGCTGCCGTGGTTGCACAGCGAGTACTTAAGGAGTTTGAAGCACCGTTTGAATGCGATGGTCAGCAGCTGGACATGGGTTGTAGTATTGGGATCAGTGTGTTTCCAATCGACGGCAGCGATCGTGACCAGATTATTCGCCAGGCCGACACTGCTATGTACAGCGCCAAGCAAGCCGGGCGCAACACATTTAAGTTCTATACGTCTCAACTCACGCATAAAGCGGTGCAGAATTTCAATGTTGAGACACAGTTGCGCCGCGCGATAGAGCGAGAGGAATTGTTTTTAAACTATCAGCCGCAAGTTGATATGAAGCGGAACACCTTGCTCGGTGCGGAAGTATTGATTCGCTGGAACAATGAGCAATACGGCAATGTGTCTCCTGCGGAATTTATCCCGATAGCAGAAGCCAGTGGCCTGATCGAGGAAATTGGCGAATGGGTGCTTGATCGAACCTGCCTGCAGATGAGTCACTGGCGTCACTACGCGGAAATTCCCTGTCTTGTGTCAGTGAACGTGTCCAGAAAACAATTGGTTCGCACTGACTTTTGCAAACGTATTGCGGATACGCTTGATCGCTACAGTCTGCAAGGAGATCAGTTGGAAATAGAAGTGACTGAAAGCGCGATTGCCAGCTCGGAGTTAATTGCTATTCGCAATTTGAATGGCCTGCGAGAGCTGGGTTGTAAGATCGCCATTGATGACTTCGGTACGGGTTATTCGTCACTGTCCAGCTTGAAGAAATTTCCCTTAGATCGGCTGAAAATCGATCGCTCCTTTGTTCAGGATTTGGGTCAGGACCCAAATGCGGACGCGATTATTGCGGCCATCATTGCGATGTCCAAAACGCTGGGATTAGGTGTTATTGCAGAAGGTGTGGAAACCCAGCAGCAGGTGAAAGCACTGCTGAAACGCGGTTGCCGCGAGGCGCAAGGTTATTTCTACAGCAGGCCATTGTTAGCGTCTGATTTCCGGGAATTTGTACTCAAATCTGCCAAGGCTTGATACCATCTGGCCTCGAAAATATCGTGGTAGGGAGTATGGGTATGTCGCAAAGGCCTTTCAAGGTTTTAGGTGTGCAACAAATTGCAGTGGGCGGGCTTGATAAAAGCGCGCTGCGCGAGTTTTGGGTAGATATTCTCGGTCTGCACTTCAGCAGTTCATACCAAAGCGAATCCGAAAATGTTGATGAAGACATTTGTGAGGCAGGGCACGGCCCGTTCAAAGTCGAAGTTGATCTAATGCAGCCGCTAGATCCTGAGAAGCGGCCCAAAGTTCACGAGCCGGCGCTCAACCACATAGGGCTTTGGATAGACAACCTGGCTGATGCGGTTGAATGGCTTGGGCGGCAAGGAGTGCGGTTTACGCCTGGCGGAATTCGCAAAGGTGCGGCGGGGTATGATGTCTGTTTTGTTCATCCCAAAGGTAATGCAGACGCGCCCATAGGGGCACATGGTGTTTTGCTTGAGTTGGTGCAAGCTCCCCAAGCCGTTATCGATGCGTTCGCGCAGGTTGAAGCCAGCGCCTGATTGTCGCAGTGGCAAAATCGAAGGACCGCAGCTCGCGTGCGGCAACTCAAAAATCGTCTCTTGAACGAGGTCTGTCCTTGTCGTTGGCCGGCGCTCGCGCGGGCGGTGCGATAGCAGTAGGCAAACTGCGCAAGCGATTTGGTATGCAATCCAGTGACCAGCAAGATAACGAAATACTGCGTGAGCAGGCTAAGAACTTTGTTGCGGAGCTTGGCAGGCTAAAGGGCAGCTACGTAAAAATTGGCCAGCTCTTTGCCCAGTTTGGCGAACACTTCCTGGCACCAGAATTAACCAATGCACTGCATGAATTGGGCTCTCATACAGAGCCACTGGAGTGGTCTCAGGTTGAGCCGCATTTGCAAAAGGAATTGGGCAGTAAATTCGATGAACTCAGTATAGAGCCGGTTGCGTTCGCGGCTGCTTCGCTGGCCCAGGTGCACAGAGCTACGGTGAAGGCAACCGATGAAGTGGTGTGCCTCAAGGTGTTGTATCCCGGGTTGCGCAGCACCATCGATTCAGACTTTGATACCGTCGTGCGCTTGCTCAAATTGGGCAGACTATTACCATTCAATCGCGACCTGGATCGTTGGTTGGAGCGTATGCGTGAGCAATTACATCTTGAATCCGATTATTCGCGCGAATGCATCAAAACACAAAAAGTCGCTAGGCTGGTGTCTTCCAGCGACATTAGCGCCGTATCAGATGGTTTAGTGGTGCCAAATGTTGTACAGCGTTTCACCCGCGGGGACGTGTTGGCGCTTGAATACATGACGGGCTATGCAGTGAACGCACCAGAGGTGTTGGCCTTGTCGCAGCGCCGCCGCAATGCCTTGGCCAAGACCATGCTCGAATTATTTTTTGCCGAAGTGTTTTTATGGCGCGTTATCCAAACAGACCCGAATTTTGGCAATTATCTGATTAAGCCAAGCGCCAGCCTGCGTGGCGTGAATGCCGAAGCTGATAAGCTGGTGTTGCTGGACTTTGGTGCCTGCACTGATCCCGACGACAATATGGCCACGTACTTAAGTCAGGCCGTTAAAGCGGGCTTAGTGCGCGACAGAGAAGCCTTGCAAAAGGCGCTGGTGGATTTGGGTTGCCTGCAAATCGACAGTGCACAAGCCGCGAAAGACAGTTTCGCTGACTTGTGCATCGCAATACTGGAACCGCTCTGGTCAGTCCATGAGTTACCAGAGGCTTGCCTGAACGAGCGCGGGCACTATCGGTGGAAAGAGTCACGTTTAATGAGCCGCGTTGCCAAACAGGCAAATAAATCCAGCCTCAGTATTCACTTCGAAGTACCAAGTGCCGAGTTCACCTTGATTGCGCGCAAACTGATTGGTGTGTTCACGTTTATATCGGTATTGGGCGCAGAATTTAATGGCAATGAAATTGCCCAGCGATACATTACCGGACACAGGCAGGGATAAATGGCGGATAAGAAGAGCAGTAAAGTACCATCCGGGCGAGCCAGCCGGTTTGCTAAAGTAGCGGGTTTAGCCGGTGGTTTGGCTGGCGGAATGTTGGCTGAGGGTGCGCGAAAAATACGTGCCGGTGAACGTCCAAAAACCAGCGACTTGCTGCTAACACCAGCGAACGCTAAACGGGTAGCAGACCAACTGGCCAATATGCGGGGTGCTGCCATGAAGCTGGGCCAGATTCTGTCCATGGACACGGGTGATCTGTTGCCGGCAGAATGGACCGATGTGTTAGCGCGCCTGCGTTCCGAAGCAGACGCCATGCCTGCTTCTCAGCTGGAAGCGCAATTGGAAGCGGCGCTCAGTGATGAGTGGCCTGAGCTGCTTTACGACTTCAAATATTCTCCCATTGCTGCTGCATCTATCGGCCAGGTGCATCGAGCTATTGGCCCTAAAGGCAAGCCGGTTGCCCTAAAAATTCAGTATCCTGGAATAGCTCGTAGCATAAATTCCGATGTGGATAACATAGCAACTGTGTTGCGTGTTAGTGGAATACTCCCAGAAGGTGTGGAGCTGCAGCCGTTATTGGATGAGGTAAAAGTACAGTTACATGAAGAGGCCAATTATCTGCTAGAAGCAGAGCATATGCAGCGATACCGAGGAAAACTAGCTGATGATGATCGCTTTTTGGTGCCTGAGTATTACCCGGAGTTATCCAGTGAATCGGTTCTCTGCATGTCGTTTATGCCCGGTGAGGCCATTGAGACGCTGATTGAACAAGATCAGGATGAGCGCAACCGGGTGGTGGCAGCGCTTGTTGAACTGATGTTTACAGAGTTATTTGATTGGCGCACGGTGCAGTCCGACCCAAATTTCGCTAACTTTCTTTATCAGGTGGATACCGGCACAATTGTGTTGCTGGACTTTGGCGCAACACGACGGTTTAAAGCCGCTTTTATGAATAACTACAAAAGCTTGGCAAAAGCAGCCATCGCGGAAGATCGGGGGCGACTGCTGAAGGCCGCAATGAAACTTGGCTATTTGTCTGAGCAAGCCAATGAAGACATTACTGAACTACTGCTCGACATGTTCATGCTGGCGGCCCAGCCCATGATTCATGACGAGGTCTATGATTTTGGCGCATCTGATATTGCCAGCGGCATGCAAGAAATCGGCTGGCGATTGCAAGAGGAAGTGCAGGACAAGCAGTCTGGCTGGCATAGTCCACCCGTGGATGCCATGTACTTACATAGAAAAATAGCGGGTACCTTCATGCTTGCCACAAGAATGGGGGCGCAGATAAATGTTCACCAGGCGATATCCGAACATCTCTGAATCAATTCTGGGCTCACTCGCTTTCTCTTTACGTGCACTGTTTTATAAGTGAGAACAATGCAATTTTGCACTTGGAAAGCTGTGCGTACCGTCGATTTCTAATGCCTAAATCAGGTGATCGCGCTCGAGTCACCCGTTTTTCTGGCTTCTCAGCCGCCTGGAACACTGTACTGGCGTAAACAGCGGCTGTGTGGTGTTATCAGACTGGCACATTTTCTGAGCATACTGCCAGCTCAGTCGGCTAGATTCTTGCGATGCTGTTAGTACTCACCGCTGGCTGGGCACTTCTGATATATTTTGCCCGTAAGGAAGTGGCTGATAGGCAACTGATACCCGCTGTTAACGTGTAAGGCCGGCTGACGCTTCCATCACAGTGTCTGGAGGCGATATGAAACAACTAATAGATGCGGTTCAAGTAGCATTTTTACTCGCAATGGTGATGCTGGGCTTGGCAGCCTGTGGCGGTGATCAGCAAGCTTCTGAGGCCAATGAAGCGGAGGCAGCCGAGACGGCCCCGCTGCCTGCGCCACCAAAGTCCAAAGCCAGTGCGGCCCTGCAGCATCTTATGGCAACCGTTGAGGAAACTCAGACAAAGTTTGTGACTCCTCAAATGGGCGTTACCGATGCGTACACCGCGGGTGAGGCTAATCGATTGATTGCGCACATGTTGCATACAGGCCTGGATTTCTGGATGGAAGCCAACCCATCCAGACCTGTGTTCAAGCAATACGTAAATACCACTCGAAAACTGCTGGGAGACAACCCCGATTCAGTCTACTACTTTGCGGCAATAAACGATGACCAGACCTATATCATTCGGGGTAACATCGGTGCTGCAGTATTCACTTCGTTCACCGTGGAGGGCGGCAGCCAGGACGGCAAAGCAGCGACTCGTTCGATTTCGGCACTAGGCGATTACGATATGGAGATTGCGCCAGATGGCGGCTATGAAATAACCGTGAGCAAGCGCAAGCCAAAATCCGGAAATTGGCTGCGACTGGAAAAAGGCGCAGGGCAAATCACAACGCGGCATTACCATGAAGCCAGATTGTCTGTGGCGACGGATCCGGAATTTCAAATGGACATCAGTATTGAAGTGGTCGATCCCCAACCATTACCTCCCTATGGTGGTGATGAGCAAGTGGCGCGCAACCTAACGGCGGTGGCCAATTTTATTGCCGGGCATGCGCCAATGGGAATGGTTCCTACATCGCCAGAAATGGCCAAGATGTTTGGCTGGATTTCCATCGAACCCAACGTTATTGCGACGCCAGGGCAGTGGATAGGTTCCGCGGATGAACAAGCCTATGGCAATACTCATGCGTTTTACAGTATGGGGCCTTACAAGCTAGCCGACGATGAAGCGCTGGTGATTGAAGGTCGTTTCCCTGACGCTCGATTTGCCAACGTGGTGTTATGGAACCGCTATATGCAGAGCTTTGATTTTGCGAACCGTCAGATATCGCTGAACAGGAATCAGATAAAGTATGAGGAAGACGGTAGCTTCAAGATCATTGTTGCGCACGAAGACCCGGGGTTGCCTAACTGGTTGGATACGGAAGGGCGGGAGACTGGGAGAATGTATTGGCGGTGGGTGTTTCCGCGTGGGGAGCCTATGACTCCGGTAGCCAACGTGGTTAAGTTTCGTAGTTTGAATTAGATAGGTGCATTGTTGCGGGTTCGGCCAGGCGCTACGGAGCGCAATCTATCGGAGCCCTAAAAAACCTACGCAACTTCAGCATCAAAAGTAATATGCATATCATGCATCCCATTCACAAAAAACGACTTAATAAAATTCGGCTCTTGTTTGAATTTTGGGTTGCGTAAACGTGGAAGCACTTCTTCTAGCATAATTTTTATTTCGAGACGAGCAAGGTGTGTTCCCAGGCAAAAATGCTGGCCTACACCAAAGGCGCGGTGTTCTTTATAGAGAGAGGGCATTCGCTCCGCACGACGAACGTCGAACACAGTAGCGTCTTCACCAAAAACCGATTCATCATGATTAATGGTGTGATAGTGCATAATAACTTTATCGCCCTTTTTGATCGTCTCGCCAGCCAGCTCTACATCTTCCATTGCCATTCGACGCATGGTAATAAACGATGTGTTGTAGCGAAGAATTTCTTCAACCGCGTTTTCGATTTTGTCCGGATTTTCCAGAAGGTAATCAATTTGATCCGGGTTTTCCATCAGCAAACGCATGCCCTGAGAAATGGCGGTGCGAGTGCTGTCGTTGCCAGCCGTTACTAACGTCAGGAATACCATGCCAAATTCCATATCAGACAGCGGCTCTCCATCTACCTTGCCATCCACCAGTTTGCCCAACAGATTGTCTTTGGGGTTTTCCTTATGCTTTGCCGCTAACCCAAGGGCGTACATGATCATTTCTATCGATGCCTGTTTTGCCTCAGGCTGTCCCGTGTCGCTGTCCGGGTCGTCTGCGAAAAACATCAAGTTTGTCCATTCGAAAAATTGCTGTCGCTGACTGGCAGGTACATCTACCATTTCAAGTATGGCGATTAGCGGAAGCTCGGCCGCGACTTCCCGAACAAACTCACATTCACCGCGTGATGCTACGGCATCAACGACTTGCTTTGCTATTTCTCGAAATCGTGGTTCGTAGCTATTGACTGCCGTTGGCGTGAAGACTTCACGCACAATGCGCCTATGCTTCATCTGCTCTGGCGGGTCCATATTCAGAAACACCAACCGGCTGTTTTCCAGGCCTTCCTGGTCCATTTCGCCAGCGTGCGCAAGCCTCGCGTAGGAAGAGAATAGTTTTGGGTTCTTGGAGATAAAATCGCACTCTTCGCGCTGCGTAACCATCCAGAATGGAACACCATTGAATGGGTCGTCAAAGTGCACCAGAGGGCCCCGGTCACGAAGCTTTTTTAGTTCGTCATATGGCATGCCGTCGCCGTAGGCGTTTGGGTCCAAAGGGTTGTCAAAAGGGCAAGCGCTCACGGTATTTCCTGAAGTGTAAATTCGATTAGCTATGGTAACGGAAATATTGGCACGCAACATGACATTGCAGGTAAGGTACACGCCTGACTAAACAATTTCTCGGATGGAATGTGGCTGCATACTTGGCACATTTGCGAAATAAATTTCGCTACAATAGCCCGCTAAGATTGGTGACCGATGGTCTACGTCGCGTAGGGATTGTTGCTTTCCCTTACTACGTGATGCGAGAGCAGGCGGTTGATGGGCTTGAATCGCTGCTACCATTGAATTGTGAAGTACGCGAGTTGACCGAGCCTGATTCCGAATTTCTTGTTAACACTGGTGTTGCCTATCTAAGCGGTGAGTGGATCGCTGATCGTTTTGCGCTAGGTGATCGATGTCTTGCCTTGTTTCAGGACGAAGAAATGGCCTGTTGTTGCTGGGCTAGCCGGACCAAAGCAAACCTTATTTTTGAATCCATAGAGTTACGGCAAGACGAAGCGTATATCTATGCCGCTTTTACCTTTGAGGGTTATCGCGGCAAAGGCTATATGCCTTTATTGCGGAGTCAATTATGTGACTTGCTGGCGAAAGAAGGCGCCAGGCACATGTTCAGCATAGTGGATGTGCTAAATCGACCGGCCATTAGCGTTTACGGTAAGATGGCAGCAAATCGTGTTCAGTTAGGATTAGGATTTGCGTTTTTTACGCTTATTTCGGGAAGATTTACGCTTCGTAATTATGAGAATTATTTGAAGGGTCGTTAATGTGAGTGAACAGCAACGAACCCCCTCTGTGCTGATCGTAGGTGCTGGTATGACGGGTCTGTGCGTTGCGATTAAACTGCTCAAAGCGGGCATCAGAGATATCACTATTGTCGAAAAAGGCGGTAAGGTAGGCGGCACCTGGCGCGAAAACACCTACCCGGGCGTGGCTTGTGATGTTCCTTCGCATGCCTACACATACTCTTTTGCGCCGAATCCTGACTGGAGTGACTTTATAGCGCACGGCAATGAGATCCAGCGCTACTTTCATAAGGTATTCAGCGACTTTTCTCTGGGCGATTACACCCATTTCAATGAAACCATAGTCAGTGCCGAGTTCAGCGATGAGCAATGGCATGCCGAGAGTGATGTTGGCAATCGCTGGTGTGTGGATATATTGTTTGCAGCAACCGGTATATTGCACCATCCATTTGTACCAAAGTTTGCAGGGCACGATTCGTTTGCCGGGGTTCAATTTCATTCGGCGCGCTGGAACCACAGTATTAATCTGGAAAGCAAACGGATTGCTGTGATTGGTACCGGCTCAAGTGCTACCCAGCTTATTCCCAAGTTAATCGATTTACCAGGTGCGCAAGTCAACGTCTTTCAGCGCACAGCGCAGTGGATAGTCAAATTGGAAAGTTCCGCGTACAGCGAAAAGCAGAAAGCGAAATTTCGGCAATCACCGAAGAAGATTCACATTCTAAAGACCAGCATACTGTGGGTTTACGACAAAGCCACCACGGCACTGACCAGCCAGAGCAGAGTACACAAATTGCTGCGAAGGCTGATGGCTTGGAATGCGCGACGTTTCCTCAATCGTTCAGTCAAAGACACACAATTGCGCGCCAGGTTAACACCCGACTATGAGATAGGCTGTAAGCGCGTTGTAATGAATGGTGAATTCTATGACGCTATTCAACGTGATAACGCCGTACTTGTTACCGAAGCAATTGATTCTATCGAGTCAGGTGGAATTCGCACCAAAAGCGGCCACCTGCATGAAGTAGACGTTATCGTATATGCGACCGGCTTTGACCCGGTTGCCTTTATGCGCCCAATGAAATTTACCGGTATGTATGGAATAGATATCAACGCCGTCTGGCGCGACAAGGTTCAAGCGTATCGCTCAGTATGTTTGCCAGGATTCCCAAACTTTTTTCTGATGTTAGGGCCTAATTCGCCAATAGGAAACTATTCAGTGATCGAAATTAGTGAGGCACAGACAGACTACGCCATGCAATTGATTGAGCTTTGGCGCAGTAAAAAGCTAAGCCGAATCGAGACAACGCCAGAGGCACAAGCACGTTGGAATGCCGAGCTTAAGGTAAGACTTGGCCAATCAGTGTGGTCTAGCGGTGGCTGCAACAGTTGGTATCTAGACAAAGACGGTGATCCCATCACCTGGCCAGGAAGTTGGCGGCAGTTTCTGGAATCGATTGCAAGCCCAGATCTTGGGGACTTCGTTGGGTGAAAGGTATGATTAACAGCGAAGACAACACGCCGGTGATTGTAGGCCTTGGTTTCGAAATGAACCGCGCCGACCAGGCCAGGGATTGTCCTGAGCCATTGGAATTAATGTTGTTGGCCATTAAAGACGCTGTGAAAGACTGCGGTAACAGCGAAGCTGGCTCGCAATTGGAATCCATCGCTGTCCAGCAAGGCATGTGGGAGTACAGTAATCCGGCGGCCTATCTAGCATCAGAACTGAATTGTGAAAGAGCGCTGACGGAACTCTCGGATTTAGGCATTTTACAGCTCACCCCGTTTTTTGAGTTATGCAATCGCATCAGCCTAGGGCAGCAGAACATTGGAGTACACGTTGGAGGTGAGGCCAAGTACCGCGAATTACGTGCACGCATAAACGGCGAAGAAGTGTCGAACAGCTCACTACCGCACGATACACCAGCGCCAGATACGCACTACCGATCTGAAGATCCATTCGCGTCTGATGTTGAGGCGGCAGCTCAGATATTTATGCCTGTGGATATGTTTGCAGTGATTGAATCGGCGTTGCGCAAGCGATCAGGGCTTGGGGTTGAAGAGCATCGAGATCATCTTGCAGACATGTACGCCGGTTTCAGTAAAATTGCAGCGAGCAATGAACATGCTTGGCACCGCGAGCCACTCCAGGCCGGCAGCATCCGAAACGCCGAAGGCAAAAACAGTATGCTGGCGTTTCCATACACCAAGAAGCACAACACGCAATGGAACGTGAACCAGGCGGTTGCGATTATTGTTTGCTCGGTAGCTAAAGCTAGGCAATTAGGTATTGATGAGAGACAATGGGTGTACCCATTATCTGCAGCGCGCTCAAACCACGTAGTGTGTCTTGCTCAACAGGCCAGTCTGTGCAGTCACGAAGGCACGCGG
Organism: Pseudomonadota bacterium; assembly: GCA_039111475.1. GTDB lineage: Bacteria > Pseudomonadota > Gammaproteobacteria > Pseudomonadales > JAUIET01 > JAUIET01. The sequence continues at coordinate 11,580 of JBCCIP010000028.1, forward strand.
CGAATTGGAGAGCAGGCATTCTCACTCGCACAACTCTCGCCTGCCGATGTGGATATGGCTGAGTTGTACAGTTGTTTTCCAGCCGCGGTTCAATCATTTGCGCTCGATTTTGATCTGCCGGAAAGCTGTCCTTTGTCTGTAAGCGGTTCTATGGCATTTGCTGGTGGACCTTACAATCACTCAGCACTGGATGGCGTGGCCAGAATGACAGAGGTGCTGCGCGAGCAGCAACAGCACAACGTTGGCCTAGTGTCTAACTTAAGTGGCGTGTTCGGAAAAACCGGTGTTATCTTGCTTTCCAATGTGCCTGGCAAATCACCTTATGGTTTCTGTGATGTCAGTGCGCAAGTGGCTGCAGTGGATCACCCGCTGACTACCAATTTGCAGTATCAAGGCGAGGCAGAGATTATTGGTTATACCGTGTCATTCCACAAAGACCAGCCAATCAGAGCACTGATGTATTGCGATCTACCTAATCACCAACGTACCGTCGTGCAATCCACTGATGTCGAACTAATGCAAAGCATGATGGAAGAGGAGTGGGTTGGGCGCGGCATTCGAATCAATCCCGATCATACTGTGTCAAGACTGAGTTGAATCACGCAGTTTCCTTACTCGTCGCTTGACGACAGCTCGCTAGCCATTCATTGATTGCCTCACCGCGTTGTCGTTGCTTGTGCAACGCAAAGTAGAAATGACGGCGCATGTCTCTGTGCGGCACTGGAAGCACGCAAATATCGCCTCTGGCCAGCGCTGGAGCAAGACTAACCGCCGACAAGCAACCCAGACCCAGATTCGATTCGACGGCTCGCTTAATCGCCTCTGTGTGCTCAAGCTGCATAAACACCTTTAGATCGGGCAGCAAGCCTCCCATTGCGCGATCGAAAGTTTGTCGCGTGCCTGAGCCAGGTTCTCTGAGTATCCAGGTAGCTGCCAGCAAGTCTTCGTCTGTTAGGCTGCTTTTGCCAGCGAGCGGGTGGCTGGGCGCGGCGAACACCAGCAACTCATCATCCTGCCAGCGAATGCACTCTAGGTATTTGTTCTGCACCTCACCTTCGATCAAACCAACGTCCAGCTCAAAATTGAGAATACCTCGCGCAATTTGTTCGGTATTGGCCACATGCAGCCGCACATCAGCCGTAGGTAAGCGCTGAAGATGGTCAGCAACAATGTCTACCGCCAGATAATTACCAATGGTCAGCGAGGCACCCACTGACAAGCGTGTATGCGTAGGTTGACCGCTCAATTCCATGTCGAATTGCTCCGCTGCATCCAACACGCCCTGCGCGCTGGCTCGCAAAGCGCGGCCAGTGTCGCTTAGCTGCAATCGCTTACCTATTCGGTCGAAGAGCTTTACCCCATAGCGACCTTCCAGATCCTTTAACGCATTGCTGGCAGCTGACTGCGACATGGCCAGTTGCTCTGCAGCCTGACTGATGTTTTCCGTGCGTGCGGTTCTGAGAAATACGTCCAGTTGGCGAATCGAAAATTTGATGAGGTACCTCAAGTCCCAGTTCTTGCGCCTGGATATATGAAAAACAGATTAAAATAATATCATAAACCCATTTTACACATATAGGGCTGCAATTTAGACTTAGGGTAATTAGTGGAGGGCTTATGAGCGCATTACAAACCGAGCAAGTGACCGCAGTGCATCACTGGAACGATTCTTTGTTCAGCTTTCGAACTACGCGAGACCGGGGGTTTCGGTTTCGCAATGGCCATTTCACAATGCTGGGCTTGCCCGGTGACGGTAAGCCTGTGCTGAGGGCTTACAGTATTGCCAGCGCCAATCATGAGGATGGCCTTGAGTTTTTCAGCATTAAAGTGCCGGATGGCCCACTAACATCAAGGCTGCAGCAGCTAAAAGTAGGCGATGAGGTATTGATCGGGCGTAAGTCCACCGGCTCGCTGATCACCGAAAATCTTAGACCTGGCAAACGCCTGCATCTGATTGGCACGGGTACCGGCCTGGCGCCTTTTCTTAGCATTGTTAAAGATCCGGAAATCTACGAGCAGTTCGACCAGGTAGTGCTTGCCCATGGTGTGCGTCAGGTGTCTGAATTAGCCTATGCAAACTATTTGCAGCAGGAATTGCCGAATGATGAATATTTGGGTGAGCTAGTAAGAAAAAAGCTTATTTACTATCCAACGGTCACCAGAGAACCATACAAAAATAAGGGTCGCTTAACTGAATTACTAAGCAGTGGTCGATTGTTTGAAGATGCAGGTTTACCGCAGCCAGAGATAGAAAACGACCGTTTCATGCTGTGCGGCAGCCCAGCGATGTTAAAAGAGTTTTCAGGCTTGCTTGAACAACGAGGCTTCACCGAGACCCGTAATGGGCATAGTGGCGAATTCGTTATTGAAAGGGCATTTGTAGAGAGCTAGGCCAATTGGACTGGCTCTCTTCCGGCAGCCAGGTCTGGTTTAACGTAAACCGGCGAGCTCGGCCGGAGTGAGCTTTAACGATGTGGCAACCATGTCAAAAAACTCGCACTCAGAGTCGCTCACGCGACCATCGGCCTTAAACACATCGACCAGGGCACGAACAATCGCCTGGCGCTGATCAGCGTCTATTTTGGGGCCTACAGTGGCCAGATACTTCTCGATGGGTGCAGTTTCGTATAGCTCGGAAGACGCCGCAACGCGGATGTCTTTGGCACTGACATCGGCACCAAGAGTGGCGCACAATATATCCTGAACCTTGGAAACCTCACTTTCGTCGGTCACCAGATCGGCCCGTGTGGCACGCGCTAGCGTCATCACCAGCATTTCTTTGTACAGGTCTTCTTTTTCTTTGCTGTCTTCCAGCGTACCAAAAAACTGCTTTATCTTTGCAAGGCTGCCGATCGACATAGGTATAGCTCCCAATGCGTGTGTTAAGGTTTTTTATTCACCGCCAATGGATTGGAGTATACGCCCTGCGCCCTGTACCGTTCAAGCAGCCTGCATTTTTATAGTACTTATTTCTGGGCCTATGCGCGCAGCCAGCGTTCGCATGAGAGCTTCGTCAAAACCAAACAATCTGGCTGCATTTTCACCCATAATTTGATGGATCTCGGCCCCAGGCACGTCGGCGAAGGTGTCACGTAAGGAGTCCATGGTATGAGGCCAAGTGCCCTCCATGTGGGGGTAATCCGATCCCCACATTAGCTTATCCAAGCCAATATCGTATCGATAACCCACTTCATGCCGTGGCAGAAATGACGCTCCAATGTGGCAATTCTGTTGGAAATATTCCATGGGCGACCTGCTGATGCCTTTCTTCCAGTGCGCAAACAGGGGATTATCGGCCTTGAAATTCAATACCCGTATCATCTCTAAAATCCAAGCACAGCCCGTTTCAGTGAAGACCAGCTTCAAATTCGGGTGGCGTTCAAACGCGCCAGACCAAAGCAGCGCTTTGAACGGCCGCTGCGCCCACATATCTACTTCAGAGATGTACATAGCCGTTGCACTCTCGACGTCACCGTAATCGGGTGACCAGCCAGAATGCGTATGAATCGGCATATCAAGCTGTTCGCAAATGTCCCAAATGGGCTCATATCTTGGGTGGTGGTAAAACGGATGCCGCCCTGTGCTGGTGGGCAGCAACACACCTCCAAACAGCTTGGCCTGCTTTGCCCATTTAATTTCCTCAACGGTCACATCAATGTTATCCACATTGATCAGCGCCACGCCGGCATGGCGACCTGGGTTTTTACTGCATAAGTCTGCCAGCCAGCGGTTATAGGCTTGTACCCCGGCCAGGTTCTGCTGTTCAGAAATTTCGTTTCTGTATTGCATCAGGCCAGCCCCAAACGGCGCCATTTGAGGAAATACCACTTCACCGGCTACGCCGTCATCATCCAGCTCCTGAATGCGAACCTTGGGATCGTATTCGCCTTGTCGAGGTGCGAAAGGATTGGTTTCGTCATTGAGCATATCCAGAAACTGAGCGTCATTCATGCTGGCGAGCTGACGCATGTTGCCTGCGTCGTATCTACCTATACCAGCGTCGCCAGATTCTGCTTTGAATTCATCAACCATTTCCTGGTCGAAAAATGTCCCTGCGCGTACGACCATTTCCTTGGCGTATTGAGCCCACCAATGGTCCGCTTGATTGCGATACTTTTCAGGCAGGTAGTCGTTGTAAATATGGGGTAATGCACCGGCGTGGCAGTCGGAACTGATGATCATTACCTTGGACATTGGGCACCTTAACTCGTGTTGAAAACGGTGCTTAAGCTAATGCAGATACGGGTCTCTATCCAGTGACGGAATGTTTAGAGCCTGCTTGGTGCGAACCCACTGCTAAGGTACAGGAACGATTGCCCACGTGCAGGACCGTTGAAAAGAGGGACCTTTTCAATGAGCCCCCATGGATGGGTTTACGGCGTGTCCTGCACGTGGGCAATCGTTCCAATGCCGCAGTGCTAATTTTTGGCTTCGGTTGTTTTAACCTTTGAATTCGGCAACCAATCCTGTAATCGACGCCTTTGCATCACCAAACAGCATACGAGTGTTTTCGCCAAAGAACAGCGGGTTATCAACACCCGAGAAGCCAGCAGCCATACCGCGCTTCAAGACAAATACAGTGCGCGCACGAGGCACTTCGATCACGGGCATGCCGTAAATCGGACTTGTGTCGTCTTCGTTCGCAGCCGGGTTCACAACGTCGTTAGCGCCAATCACAATCGCCACATCAACAAAGTCCATCTTCGGATTCGCTTCGTCCATTTCGATCAATTGATCGTAAGGAACGTTGGCTTCAGCCAGCAGAACATTCATGTGGCCAGGCATACGGCCCGCCACAGGGTGAATTGCGAAGCTGACTTCTGCACCATTTTCTTCCAGACATTCTGTCAGTTCGCGAACCGCGTGCTGTGCTTGCGCTACCGCCATGCCGTAGCCAGGCACGAACATTACGTTGCTAGCCGCTTCAAGAATCAAGTAGGCGTCTTCCACAACGATAGGCTTCACTTCGCCTTCGGTGGTTTTCGTAGAGTGCTTGACGGCACCAAAACCAGAGAACAACACGTTCGCCAGAGAGCGGTTCATTGCCTTACACATTATGTTGGTCAGGATAATGCCTGCAGAACCTACCAATGACCCTGCAACGATCAGTAGATTGTTGTCAATGGCGAAACCGGCGGCACAAGCGGCCAATCCGGAGTAGCTGTTCAGCAGTGAAATAACCACTGGCATATCGGCGCCACCGATAGGGATAACAGCCATCACGCCAAATACAAAGGCAAGAATGATCAGCAGCCAGAGCGTGCTTGACGTAGCGCTTGGGTCTTGTACAAAAAAGTAACCTAGCAATACGATGGCGCCAATGATGGCCGCGTTTACCGCGCGCTGTGCGTCGAATACGATGGGCTTGCCATCCATTTTTTCGCTCAGCTTCGCGTAGGCAATCAAGCTGCCAGTGAAGGTGACACCGCCAATGATGATGGATAGAACTACGGTGAACGCAGTGAAGCTGTCTACGCCACCACCAAACAAGGCGACCCAGCCAACCAGCAAACTGGCGATACCTCCCGTGCCGTTGAACAGCGCTACCATTTCGGGCATGGCGGTCATTTCAATTTTTTGCGCCGCGTAGGCGCCGATACCGCCGCCGATTAATACACAAATGATGATGGTGCTGTAGCTCAGGATGCCGGTACTGAACAAGGTAACGAATACGGCAATCGCCATACCTACTGCCGAAAGCAAGTTACCTTGTCTAGCCGTATCCGGTGAGCCCAGCTGTTTTAAGCCAAAAATAAATAAAATTGCCGACACGATGTACGACATATTAATGAACATTTCAGTAGTCATTTGGCGGCTCCTGTCGTGTCTTTCTTCTTGAACATAGACAGCATCCTGTTGGTAACCATGTAGCCACCCACCACGTTGACTGATGCGGCGATCACCGCAAGACCCGCCAACAATTCCGCAAAACCGCCCATCTCCGCGCCGGCAGCCAATACGGCACCGACCAGTGTTATGCCTGAAATAGCGTTGGCGCCAGACATCAATGGTGTGTGCAGCGTGGCGGGTACTTTAGAGATCAGTTCAAAGCCGAGAAAAATCGACAGAACCAGAATAAATGTCAGGTATATGATTTCCATCTGAGTGGTTCCTTATGCGTCGTAATGATTTTTGATGGCTTCGTTGACCAGTTCACCGTCGCGGGTAATCAGGCAGCCCTGGATTATGTCGTCGTCGGCATTTAGCACCAGACCGTCGTCACCTTCCTTGTCCCAGAATTCGTCGACCAGATTGAACAGGTTCGAAGAATACATTTCGCTAGCATTGCGACAGGCTTCGGAGGGTAGGTTACCCATTCCAATCACCGACACGCCATTAATGTCGACGATTTCGCCAAGCTTGGAGCCTTCCACGTTACCGCCAGACTCTACCGCCATGTCGACCACAACACTGCCGGGGCGCATACCTTCGATCATGTCTTTAGTGACGATCACGGGGGCTTTGCGACCGAACAATTGCGCGGTGGTGATAACAATGTCGGATTGCGCAATGACTTTCTTCTGGCCAGCCTTCTGCAGCTCAAGTTGCTCTGCAGTCAATGCCTTGGCATAGCCGTCTTTGGTCTGGCCAGTTTCACCAAGATCGATTTCAACAAATTTACCACCCAGTGAGCGAACTTGCTCAGCAACTACCGGGCGGGTGTCAAATGCTTCGACTCGCGCGCCCAGGCGTTTGGCGGTGGCGATGGCTTGCAGTCCGGCGACACCAGCGCCAATCACAAACACTCTGGCCGGAGCAATGGTGCCGGCTGGTGTCATCATCATGGGTAGTATTTTATTCAGTTGGCGAGCCGCGAGAATTACCATCACATACCCGGCAAGGTTTGCTTGCGAGCTGAGAGCGTCCATCTTCTGAGCGCGAGTTGTGCGTGGAATCATCTCCATGCTGATGGCGTTGATGCCGGCCTTGCACAGGCTTTCTACCAGCTTGCGTTCGTTATAAGGATCCAGATAGCTAACGTGGATGCAGCCTTTCTTCAGCTTTTGGATGTCAGAGGCTTCCGGCTTGCGCAGTCGCAGAATAACGTCTGACTCGCCAAGCAGTTTGTTGCGATCTTTGCTGACAGTGGCACCGGCGTCGGTGTATTCCTGATCTGAAAATCCGGCTGCCTCACCAAGTCCGCTTTCAACGACCAGTTGGGCGCCCATCGCGCAAAGCCGCTTGGCATTCTGAGGAATAACTGCACAGCGCAGTTCTCCATCAGCGGATTCCTTTGGAACTCCAATCTGCATATTTATCTCCACCATTGTCGCAGGAAGGCGTATGCAGCGCGAACTATGGCCGCAAACGCAGCGCGACAGTTTACCGATTTTGAATCATTGGTCGAGTAAAATTAGATAAGCGCAATCTAATTCTTGATATCAATACAATAAATACTGATTAAAAAACAATTAGTTATAGAATGTATATGAATTATCCATGAGGTATAGCTTCAGCTTTTCAATCGATCTCTCAGCTGATCAATTTGCATGACAGTGCAAGCTGGCGTTGCGATGTTTTCCTGAGCAAGCAGGAAGCGGCAATATATCGTTCCATAGGCTCGGCCCTCGGTATGCAACCAGTTCTTGTGTCCGGGGTCCTCATGCGCGATCACAATTACGTACTCGCGATCTGGCCCCAAATCCAACTGCGCTAGATTCAAGCCAATCTGCCGGAAGCGATGGTCAAAAGTCTGCAGGTAGCGATTCCACAATGTGATGTTAGCGTAGCGGCATTCGGGCATCACGCCTTCTATTAACAAGGCTTCGTTTTCACCGAGTACAAAAGGGCAGGCAGCGTAAGCCGCGTCAACCGCACCGAAGCCGCCACCATCGGTGTTTTGCCAGCAGCGCGGTTGAGGTAGCGTATTCGGAGTAAGTGAAAACCAGTTCGGTACCGTGTCGGCGCTTTGCAGCGGCCTATTCACGGTGTGACCTTTGATGTATCCAGTAACCGTTTTCAGTTTTTCCGCTAATTGCTCACCGCTTAAAGGCAGTGGTGGATCACAGGGCGTGCAGGTTTCTATACTGATCACGGGACTTACTTCCGGGTCGGATACGGCTGCGCGTTCATTCATAAAATAATGGCGAGTAATCACGCACATGGTGCCAGCGTCGGTATACATCCAGTTGCCACTGTGCTCATCCGAGCTAAGAACTATTTCGTAGCTGCCGTCGTCATTAAATTCGATGTAGTTGTCGTTAAGCTCGCTAACCACACCCGTCCCCCATAAGGAATCCTTATCACCAGTGTGAACGGTAAACGATATATAGACCTCACCGGTTCGGCGGCCTGTTATGCGGTATTCGCGCTTCCCGCTGATCGGTGCAAAAAATACGTGGTGGTCAGGTCCGTCACCGCCGAATTTCTGGCTAGGTGTGATCAGCGCGCTGAAATGAGGTGCATCCGCATCGTTATCCAGCGCTATTTCCAACCCAACCTTTAACAAATGCGTCAGATAATGCTGACCTTCGGCAATATCAGCTTCGCTGCTGATACCGCGTGCATCGCATAAGTAGTCTAGATCTATGTCCTTAAGAGCATCCAGGAATTCGTGAAATGCGCGGCGACTAACCGGAGGTGTACCTGGCATGATGATGTCCTCTGCGGAGACAGTGGTATCAATTGAGCATACCTCGACTTGTTGGCGCGCGCGAGCAGCGTACTTGTGACAAATTGAGAACGCTGGCTGATAATGCAGGCATTCGACACGTTATTGCTGAGCCAAAAAGGTGATGAGAAATGAGGCTGGTTAATTTGTACGCACCTGATGAGTTTCGTATCGATCAAGTTCCGGAGCCAGTCGCCGGTGATGAGGACGTGGTTGTGCAGGTAGAACACTGCGGAATCTGCGGCAGTGATGTTGGTTATGTGTCTGTGGGTGGCTTGGCCGGACCGACAGGATCTGCGATGCCATTGGGCCATGAATTGGCAGGAACAATTTATAGCGTTGGCCGTAATGTTGGCGGTTTGGCTGTCGGCGAACGAGTATGTGTTAACCCCATGGGCGCCGGCAACGCGATCGGTAACGGTGGCGGGGAAGGCGGCTTCGCTGACCTGCTATTGGTGCGAAACGCCAGCTCAGGAGACAGCATTTACAAACTCCCCGAGCATCTGAATATGCGTGATGGCGCATTGGTAGAACCGCTTGCAGTGGGCATGCATGCCGTTAACCAAGCGCGACCTCAACCAGGTGAGCGGGCTGTCATTTTCGGTGTTGGTGCGATAGGCCTGAGTTGCATAGCCGCCCTGCGTTATAAAGGGGTTACCGATATTCTTGCGTTGGATTACTCGGCCGAGCGATGTGAGCGAGCATTGCGAATGGGAGCGCTTCATGCAGGTTCGCCGCAAGACCTGGAGCTTATGGATTACCTTGGTAATTACCATGGAAAACAAACAGTACAGGGCTGGATGCCAGCCGCTGATACCGATATTTTTATTGATGCCGCCGGCGCTAACAGTATCGTGAAAGCGGTGCTGGATGTATGCAAGCAAGGTGCGCGGTTGATTGTGGCGGGTTTGCATCGCACGCCGGTTGAACTTGATTTAATGATGGTATTGATGAAGGAGTTGTCAATGACCGGCTCCATGGCCTATCCGACAGAATTTCCCGAAGTGATCGATATGCTGCAGAATACTGATATCGATCTTTCGGCGATGGTCAGTCATCACTTTCCCTTGGATGAGTTCGATAAGGCGTTTGCTGTGGCAAGGTCTCCAGAAGCGGGCGCAAAAATTATTATCGATATTCAAAACTGATCCAAACCTTTACCTGCGACCTTGGATTGCCTCATAATGCGCGGCGCCAGTTTGCGTAGTGGTAAAAAATTCGGCACCCATACTGGCAATGCAATGGTGGTCCTTGTTGGTCCCTTCGCAACGTGAAATGGTAAACCCCGCCAGGCCCGGAAGGGAGCAACGGTAGCTATGGATTCGTGTGCCGGGGTGTGGCTGGCAAGGATCATCACCAATCTTGATCTTGCGCTAGCCTTCTAGTGCTACAATGCTCTTTACACAAAAGCCTTCATTGCTGTCCAATCAGGAATGAACTGGGTCTCGGGTTTTCTATGTCGTATCAGGTGTTGGCGCGTAAATGGCGACCAGCTAACTTCCACGAAATGCAAGGTCAGCAGCATGTATTGCAAGCGCTGATCAATGGTCTGGATTCTGATCGTTTGCATCACGCCTATCTGTTTACGGGTACCCGCGGCGTAGGTAAAACCAGTATTGCGCGCATTCTTGCTAAATGTTTGAACTGCGAACAGGGTGTAAGCTCAACGCCTTGTGGCGAGTGCGGTGCTTGTACCGAGATCGCCGGCAATCGATTTGTTGATTTGATAGAGGTGGATGCAGCTTCCAGAACTAAAGTGGAAGACACGCGTGAGCTGTTGGAAAATGTTCAGTACGCACCAACGGCGGGTCGCTTTAAGATCTACTTGATTGATGAGGTGCACATGCTGTCTACGCACAGCTTTAACGCCTTGTTAAAAACGCTGGAAGAGCCACCAGCGCATGTTAAGTTCTTGCTGGCCACCACCGATCCGCAGCGATTGCCAGCCACTGTTCTGTCTCGATGTTTGCAATTTAGTCTGAAAAATATTGGTCCTGACCTGGTTGTAGAACATTTGCAGAGAGTTCTCAGTGAAGAACAAGTGCCGGCTGAGGAAGCAGCACTTTGGCATATTGCCCGCGCAGCAGCCGGCAGCATGCGCGACGCCTTAAGTCTGACAGATCAGGCGATTGCCTTTGGTGGCAATGGCATTGTTGAAGCGGATGTGCGCAGCATGCTAGGCAGTATCGACCGCGACAGCATTTGTGAATTGATCCGCTGCTTGATTGCCAGAGACGCAAAATCCGCGCTGAATCTGGTCGAACAGGCGGCAATCAATGGTGTTGACTTGGAAAACATGCTGGCAGAATTGCAAAATGCCTTACACAGCGTGGCCATCTTTCAAGCCGTGCCGGACTATCAGGCCAGGGAAGTTGAGCGCTCTGCGCAGCTTAAGCAGTTCGCTGCGCAGTTGAGTGCTGAAGACGTTCAATTGTTTTACCAAATCGCATTAAACGCACAGCGCGATTTGCCCTATGCGCCGGAGCCGCGTCTTGCTATCGAAATGGCTGTAATGCGCATGTTGGCTTTTTTGCCGGCACAGGGCGCGGTTGAACTAGAATCTTCTTCTGCGCCAACGTCTGCACCAAGCCCTGCGGCCGCTCCAATTGAGGTGCCAGCCGCGCTTACCGAGTCAAAAGCAGTCGACGCGATCGAGCGTCCAAGCACAGACCCTCTTGCCGACGCCGAAAAAAAAAAGACTGAGCTAGGCACCACAACAAGTCTCGATTGGCAGGCCGTATTTTCGGATCTTAAATTGAGCGGAATGGCGCGCAATGTAGCGTCCAACTGTGAACTGATCCAGTACAGTGCTGGTCGGGCTGTGTTCTGTCTAGATGAAGCCAATTGCAAATTATTCCAGGACGCGCATGTCAGACAGATTGAAAATGCTTTGCGGCAGTCTTTGGGTAAGACTGTGAAAGTCAGTCTGCAATCTGGCCAAGTCAACAGCGAAACTCCGTATCTCCGGGCTCAGCGGGAGAAAAGGGAGCGTCAACAGTCGGCGATTGACAGTATAATGGGCGATGAAACAATCAATGATCTGCTGCAAACCTTTGGTGGTCAGGTGGATCAATCCAGTATTCGACCCCTGGATTGACTCGTCCAGCGCAGGGGTCCAGGAAAAGGTAATACCATGAAATCCGGTCTTGGCGATTTGATGAAACAAGCGCAGCAGATGCAAGAGAAAATGCAGCGTGCGCAAGAAGAGATGGCGAAGCTTGAAGTCACCGGAGAATCCGGTGCGGGCATGGTCAAAGTGACAATGACAGGAAGGCACGATGTGCGCCGGGTGCATATCGACCCCAGCATTGTCTCGGAAGACAAAGAAGTGCTAGAGGATTTGATTGCTGCCGCAGTGAATGACGCTGTGCGCCGGGTTGAAGAAGCACAAAAGCAACAGATGGGCGACCTCACTGGCGGAATGAGTTTGCCTGAAGGCTTCAAGATGCCGTTTTAATGTCATTCAGTCCGCTGATTAAACAGCTTATTGAGAACCTTCAGTGTTTACCCGGTGTTGGCCCAAAGAGTGCCCAGCGCATGGCTTTGCACTTGCTGGAGCGTGATCGCGACCGCTGCAGGCAACTCGCGGCCACCTTGCACGACGCGGCCGATAGCGTGTCACATTGTGATCAATGTCGAACACTGACGGAACTTGCGCTGTGCGATATTTGCGCCAGCGCCCGGCGTGACGAGTCGCTGTTGTGCATTGTTGAAACGCCGGCCGACGTTATTGCCATAGAGCAAGCTGGCGGCTACCGAGGCAAGTATTTTGTGTTGCTGGGGCATTTGTCACCAATTGATGGGATTGGTCCAGAAGACCTTGGTATTGAATCATTGATCGAACGCGTTGAACAACGAGGTGTGAGTGAGGTGATTCTGGCCACCAACCCAACAGTAGAAGGGGAGGCGACCGCGTACTTTATTATCGAACAGCTGAAACCTTCAGGCGTGCCAGTGAGTCGAATTGCGCATGGCGTGCCGCTAGGGGGTGAGCTTGAATTTGTGGACGGTGGAACGCTCGTGCATGCTTTTAGTGGTCGCACTACTGTGACGGAATCGTTGTGAGCGAAGGTCACTCAGCACTGGCCAAATTTATACAAAGTCCAGATGAATTGGCAGAGCGTATTGCTGTTTGGCGCGATTTGAATGTTGTCTGTATCGACACTGAATTCATGCGAAGTGACACGTATTTCGCGGAGCTGGCGTTGGTGCAGATCAGCGCTGGGCGAGACCTGATTCTTGTTGACCCCCTGATTGAAGGCATGGGTGAAATTTTGCGGCCTTTGTTATGCGAATTTGAAGTGATCAAGGTGTTGCACGCAGGCTCTGAAGATTTACAGATTTTAGCCCAATACTGCGGCGCCCCTTTAAATGCAATCTATGATACTCAGATCGCGGCTGCATTGGCTGGTTACGGTTTCTCGCTTTCGTATGGAAAGTTGGTTGCGCAGTTGTGTGACGTGGAGCTGGACAAGGGGCAGACTCGCTCTGACTGGATGCAGCGACCGCTGACCGACAAACAGTTGAAATATGCGGCGGATGACGTTATATACCTTCGGGCCGTCTACCGACACCTGGATGAAAAGCTGCAGCAATTGGGGAGATCGCACTGGATGCAAGCAGAATGTCACGACCTCGTGACAAGCGCTTCAATAACTATCGAGCCTGAGGGCGCGTTTAATCGGGTCAGTCGAGCGTGGCAACTCAAAGAGCGCTCTTTGTTATGCTTGCAACGTTTGGCTGCCTGGCGAGAGCGAACCGCAATCACTCGCAATCGACCACGGAATTGGATACTCAAAGACAAATCTCTGTGGCAAATGGCGGAACGTTTGCCGAAGGTGGAAGCAGAGCTTGCAAATATAGACGAAATGAGTCCCGGCCAGATCCGTCGTTACGGGGCAGAGCTATTGGATATTGTGTCGGCGTGTGTAAACGCGCCTGTCGATGACTACCCCGCAGATCTGGCAGAACCTGCCGGCAAGACTTATTCTCAGGTGTCGAAAAAGCTCAGGGCCAGCGTGCAAGCTGTCGCCAAGCAGCTGGATTTGGCACCGGAAATGTTGGCCCGCAAAAAAGACATAGAATTTATTCTTGCCACTCATGCCAACTATGGAACCGCTGAACTTCCTGCGTCGCTGAAAGGTTGGCGTTACCCGGTCATTGGAGAACGCTTGATTAATCAGTTTACAGCGCACTTTTCGAAAAATAATTCGCTTGCTTGATATGAAGTGCTCCGTATTTAAAAGCGAAAAGATGGAGCTTGCTTATTTGTACGTGCCACAAGGCGCAGACCTGCAAGCATTGCCCGAAGATCTGTTGAAAAGTTTCGGTGAGCCCGGCTTCGTGCTGGATTTGGATTTACAAGAAACCCGAAAGCTTGCGCTGGCCGATCCGCGAGATGTACTGGCGTCAATCAAAGAGCACGGCTTTTATCTGCAAATGCCGCCACCTGCGAATCACGCTGTTCGCTCTTTGTGATATGCGAACTCGATTCTGGACCTTGCCGCTGGAGCAATTGACTCATCAGGAGTGGGAGAGCCTATGCGACGGCTGTGGAAAATGTTGCCTGCATAAGTTGCAGGATGAAGACGATGGCCAGCTTTACTACACAGCAATAGCCTGTGCGCAACTCAACCTGGATAACTGTCGCTGCGTGAACTATGCTGATCGCGCGACGCTGGTTCCAGAATGCATTGATGTACAGAGCAGCTATCGAAATCGGTCCGGTGAGCTGCGTGAATTGCCTGCTACTTGCGCGTACAGGCTTCGCGCTGAAGATCAGCCGTTACCGGTATGGCACCCATTGATTTGTGGTGAAAACTCTAGCGTGCATAGTCAAAATCACTCTATTCAGGGTAAAGTTCTGTCTGCGGCAAATGTGCATGAAGACGAGTTCGAAGATCACATCATTAGCTGGGTAGAGTTATGAATGACTTTCTTGATTGGGCCGCAAGTAATGACTACTTGCTGATGTGGTCATTGTACTTGCTGGGCGTAGTGGGTCTGTTGATCGTGGCCTGGCGACTAACGCGCTCATGGCCAAAATGGTTAAGCGTGAGCCTGCGCTTTTTGGGTGCCTGCCTGCTGCTGGTACCGGCCGTGGTCGATAAAGAGCAAGGATTGTACGCACCCGCCCTAGTGGTGGGGCCGTTTGAGTGGCTGTCTAAAAGTCCAGAACACGCAGCACCTGCAATATCCGCGCTGATCATGTGGACCGGTATTGCTTTGATAGTCATTGTTATTGCCCAACTGGGAACTCACTTTCTGCGCCGAAAAGCCGCAGCCCCAAGCGGCCCGGAAACAGAACCCAAAACCATTACAGAATAGCGAGCTTTGGCTATGACCGGCATCAATATTTGTTGGCACAAAGAGTGTCGATTGTCTGTATAATGCCCCGCTGCATACTGAAGTTGAGGGCATTATGGAATTTAAGGGTACTGATCGATACGTCGCGACCGACGAGTTGCAACTGGCGGTAAACGCAGCGGTAACTTTGCAACGACCTCTTTTGATCAAGGGCGAACCGGGTACAGGTAAAACGATGCTGGCCGAAGAAGTGGCTGCGGCATTAGGCAAACCGTTGCTGCAATGGCACATCAAATCAACCACTAAAGCGCAACAGGGATTGTATGAGTACGACGCAGTATCGCGTTTGCGTGATTCCCAGTTAGGCGATGACAAAGTTCACAATATTGCCAACTACATAAAGCGCGGAAAATTGTGGGATGCCTTCGACGCTGATGAGCAAGTTGTCTTGTTGATCGATGAGATTGACAAAGCCGATATAGAGTTTCCAAACGATTTATTGGTTGAACTGGATCGCATGGAGTTCTTTGTTTATGAAACCGGCGAAACCATTAAAACTAAGCATCGTCCGATAATTATCATTACCAGTAACAATGAGAAAGAATTGCCGGATGCATTCCTGCGAAGATGCTTTTTCCATTTCATCAACTTCCCTGACAGAGACACGATGAAGCAGATTATTGATGTGCATCATCCTAACGCTCAAAAAGAGCTGGTGCAGGAGGCGTTGGAGATTTTCTTTGATGTACGCGGCGTACCGGGTATGAAGAAAAAGCCTTCAACCTCAGAGTTGATCGATTGGCTGAAACTGTTGATGGCCGATGATATTCCTGACGAAATTCTGAAGAACAGAGATAACACCAAAGCTATTCCTCCTTTGTATGGGGCCTTGGTCAAGAATGAACAAGATGTGCATTTGCTGGAACGGCTTGCGTTTATGCATCGTCGGGAACAACGTCGATAGTCAGGCGCCGAGAGGTAGAAAATCATGCTGATCAGTTTCTTTAACGGTCTGCGCAACGCTGAGATCCCAGTGACGCTGCGTGAACTGATGGACTTGATCGAGGCGCTCAAGCAGAACCTGGTGTTCGGCAGCGTTGAAGATTTTTACTTTCTCAGCCGTGCGTGCCTGATAAAAGACGAAAAATATTACGACAAGTATGACAGAGCATTCTCGGCGTATTTCAAAGAGCTGGAATCGCTGGACGACATCATTGAAGCCTTGATACCCGAGGACTGGTTGCGCAAAGAGTTCGAAAAACATCTGACCGAGGAAGAAAAGGCAAAGATTGAATCACTCGGTGGTTTAGAAAAGCTGATCGAAGAGTTCAAGAAACGTCTTGAAGAACAAGAAAAGCGGCATGAAGGTGGCAACAAATGGATTGGTACCGGTGGAACCTCACCCTTTGGTCAGCAGGGCTATCACCCCGAAGGTATTCGGGTAGGCTCGGAAGGTAAGAATGGCAAAGCCGTTAAGGTCTGGGAAAAGCGCGAGTTTAAGAATCTGGACGACAGCGTTGAGCTCGGTACTCGCAACATCAAAATGGCCATGCGTCGCTTGCGCAAATTCGCCCGTACTGGCGCAGAAGATGAGTTGGATTTGCCCGATACCATTCGAAGCACCGCCAGAAACGCCGGCCTGCTAGACATCAAAATGGTGCCCGAACGGCACAATGCGGTAAAGGTTTTGTTGTTTCTGGACGTGGGTGGCTCCATGGACCCGCACGTTAGAGTGTGTGAGGAATTGTTTAGCGCAGCCAGAACGGAATTCAAGCACCTGGAATATTTTTACTTCCACAACTTTATTTATGAGTCGGTGTGGAGGAATAATATTCGCCGCTTCAATGACACCACATCAACGATGGATGTGCTTCACAAATACGCCAGCGATTACAAAGTGATCTTTGTTGGCGACGCTTCAATGTCACCGTATGAGATTGCGCAACCTGGCGGTAGTGTTGAGCATTGGAATGAAGAGGCCGGCGAGGTATGGATGAACCGTATCCGCAAAACCTACGACAAAGTTGCCTGGATCAATCCCTTACCGCCCAACCAGTGGGAATACAGCCAGTCGGTGCATATGACCAATCAGTTGATGGAAGGGCACATGTATCCCTTGTCGCTTGAAGGTTTGGAAGCCGCTATGGGCTATCTTGGGAAGTAAGCCTTTACATTCGACTAATGTGGAAAGCAACCAGTGTTGCGCTAGCGGCTACGTTCAAAGACTCAACCTGATTTTGCATCGGGATACTTAACGAATGAGTACTGATAGACTTTAGCTCGGGGCTGACGCCCGACGTTTCATTGCCAAGCACAAAAACGCCATGACACGGCGGTACCAAATCATGCAGTGAGTGGTCGGCAGCAGCGGCCAGTGTGTAGATGCGGCAACCCAAATGTTTCAGGGAAGCCATTGCATCCACGAAGTCACGACAGTAAACCAACGGCGCATTAAAAACGGTGCCAGCACTTGCTTTAATCGCCAGCGGATTCAAGCCACTGCTGCCTTTGCCAGCAAGAAATATTGCGTCTACACCCGCCGCACTGGCGCTGCGTATACACATCCCTAGGTTCTGCGGGTTGGTTACACCTTCCAACGCCAGCAAGGATAGGTCAGATGCTGAGGTCGAAGCCTGGTTAATCCAGGCGTCAAACGATTGGGTGGTTGGGCAGTAAATGTCCAGTGCAACGCCCTGATCCTGACGACCATTGCGGGAAATTCGACTGAGTTCACGCCGGCCGTGATACACGACTTCAATATCTCTTCTCGCAGCGAGACCCAGCATCTGCTGGATTGTCGAACCCGCTTTGTTGCTGTCTGCCAGGTGCAGTCTGTCCACTTGCAAGCCTGGGTTGTTTAGCGCCTCCAGCACAGGATTACGCCCGTATACGGTGATGGTTTGCTGTAATCGGCTGGATTTGTCACCGTTTGGCCGGGGCATGATACTACTCATTGTTTCTAGACGGAAAACCCCGCGCTGCGCTTTGCGCGTTGCGGGATGCGTGGTATTGTACCGCCTCGTGCACAACGATCAGGACATAATAAATACCAGCGCGTGTCAAAGTAATTCAGGCGTGCTGGTAAACTATTGAAAAATGCACCTCAGTTGAAAGCATGTGGGGCCGGATTCGCTATCAAAGGCGCTAAGGCTATGTTAAGTTTTCAGTACTTATTGAATAGGAGTTATCCGAATGACACAGAAACAACTAAAAATGCTATTTGCCAGTGGTTTTACGGCTTTGGCGTTGGCCGCCTGCGGCGGTGACGACGGCAAATCTGCTGGCGATGCCATTAAAGATTCTATGAACAGTGCGGCTGACGCGGTTGGCGATGCTGCTGATAGCGCTGTTGATGCGACCAAAGACGCTGCTGCTGCAACTGTAGATGCGGCTGGTGACGCCGTAGACGGCGCCAAAGAAATGGCAGGTGATGCTGCTGATGCCGTGGGTGAAGCTGCTTCTGATGCCGCGGACGCTGCCGGAGATGCAGTAGACGGTGCGAAAGATATGGCCGGTGACGCTGTGGACGGTGCGAAAGAGATGGCCGGTGATGCTGTAGATGGCGCTAAAGATATGGCTTCTGATGCCGCTGACTCTGCAAAAGACAGTGCTGCTGATGCAATGCAAAAAGGCATGGACAAGATGAAGTCTGAATAAGAGACTTTTTTTGTTGTACGAAACCCGGCTAAGGCCGGGTTTTGTTTGTCTGCAACTATGAGAAAGTTATTTACTCCGTTCTTAATGCTCTTTCTGAGCGCTATATCCACATCTCTGTGTGCAGCGGTCACCGCGGAACGCATCATCGAGGCGGACGATGAACCGCACAACTGGCTGGCTACGGGTCGGGATTACTTAGAGCAGCGCTATAGCCCGCTGAGCCAGATTTCCAGTACCACGATTGGCAAGCTCGGTCTCGCCTGGTTTACAGAGACTGGCTCAGAGCGTGGTCTGGAAGCCACCCCTTTAGTGGTCGACGGCGTCATGTATTTAACACTTAGCTGGAGCGTTTTGCTGGCATTGGATGCCAAAACAGGTACTGAATTGTGGCGCTATGACCCGCACGTAAACAGAGCACACGGTTACTACGCCTGTTGCGATGTGGTTAATCGTGGTGCGGCCGCATGGGGCGGCAATATCTATTTCGGTACGATCGATGGTCGTCTGCTAGCGGTGAATGCGAGCAGTGGACGTCTGGTCTGGGAAACCCAGACCACTGATCTGAATCAGCCATACACCATCACTGGTGCGCCAAGGGTTGTGAAAGGCAAGGTAGTGATTGGCAATGGAGGGGCGGATTTTGGTGTCAGAGGATATGTCTCAGCCTATAACGCCAACTCCGGCGAAATGATCTGGCGCTTTTACACTGTGCCTGGTGATCCGGCGCTTGGATTTGAGAATGAAACCATGGCAATGGCGGCATCAACCTGGAGTGGTCAATGGTGGAAATTAGGTGGTGGTGGCACAGTCTGGGATTCCATGGCGTATGACCCAGAGCTTAATCTGCTCTACATTGGGACCGGCAATGGCTCGCCATGGAACGCTGAGTTGAGAAGTCCAGGTGGTGGCGATAACCTGTTCCTGACGTCCATTATCGCTCTGAATCCAGACGATGGGAGCTATGTGTGGCACTACCAAACCACGCCGGCGGAGCAGTGGGACTACACTGCTACCCAGCACATGGTGTTAGCAAATATCGAGGTAGATAGCGTGCAGAGAAAGGTGCTTATGCAAGCGCCGAAGAATGGTTTTTTCTATGTTCTGGACAGAGAAAATGGCCAACTGATTTCCGCGCAACCGTATGCCCGCGTGAATTGGGCCAACCACATTGATCTTGAAACCGGTCGGCCGGTGCGTACCGATAAAGCCGACTATTTGCAGTCTCCCCAATACATATTGCCGTCTCAGGTGGGTGCGCATAACTGGCATCCCATGTCGTATGAACCCCGGCTTGGCCTGGTGTTCATTCCGGTCATAGAACAAGGTTATGAATTCAAGCCGGAGCAGGAATTTAGGCCCAGCCGAAGTCTGAACACCGGTTTGGATTTAGCCGAGCCGTCACCGTCGCCAGAATTGCTCAGGGCGTCGCTACGAGCGATGCATCATGGAAGTCTGGTGGCATGGGATCCATTATTGCAGCGGGCGCGCTGGCGGGCCGATTTAAGTAAGTCCTGGGTAGGGGGCACCCTGGCGACCGCTGGCAACCTGGTTTTCATGGGCCATGCCGAAGGTTATCTCAGCGCCTATCGAAGTGATGTTGGCGAAGAAGTCTGGCGCGGTGAAACACAAGTAGGCGTTATGGCAGCACCCATCAGCTATTCGGTAGACGGAGAGCAATACGTGGCCGTGGCTGCGGGATGGGGTGGCTCGTCGAGCCAGTACAGTGGTCCGCAGCGCTCCCACCGACCGCAAACTAACGGGCGCGTATTGGCCTTTAAATTGGGCGCGCAAACCGGGCTACCTGATATGGAGCCGGTGCCAGCGGTTCCCGATGTTGAAGCGCCGGAAGCCGACGGTGTCATGCTTGAAATGGGTGATCATTTGTATTCTCTTCATTGCGGCCGCTGCCATGGTTTTGGCGCAGAAAGTTATAGTGCGATTCCTGACTTACGTTATTTGAGTAAAGAAAAGCATCAGCATTTTGAGGCCATTGTGCGTGGTGGTTTGTACGCAGACAAAGGCATGGTGGCGTTTAATGATTTGCTGAGTAGCGTTGAAACAGAAGCCATTCGGCAATACATTCTTGCGCGCGCGCAAGCAGAAACAGAGCTGCAGGATCAGCCACCGTGGTGGCGGCGCTTGAAAGACTGGTTCTGGGACCTGTTAATGCCCGTATTGGTTTAGTACCGGCAGCTCGCCTTACTTGGTGTAATCGGGCAACGTGTTGAGGTGTATCACACCGAACACAAGGACCATCAAATACCCTTTGAACGCCGGGCGGTGATTCGCTCGAATTTTGCGGCTGAACATCAGACACTCCAGCACGTGTGCAACAAGCAGAAATATACCCACCACTTTCAGCAGTTGATCCAGCCAGCCAGGTGTCGGCAAAAACAGATTGGCTATTACCAATAGCCACATTGCGATAATAAGCGCCTTTTGATTCTTCACGCTCATAAATTTTCAGAACCCTGCCAAATAATGGTGCGTAACGTTAGCTTTGCTAGTCGTTACTGTCAATTGCAAAGGCGCTTAGGCACGATAATTGCTCTTACGGTGCAGGGTTCAGAGTAAGGAGATCAGAGCAAATACAAAGTTATATTTGTCATTTCGAGCTAATGCTTATAAGTTATTGAAAAATATAATTATGTATTTGGTCTTGCCTTCCTTATGCTACTGAATCGTTAAAGAAAGCGAGCGATCACGGAAAGATTACGCTCCAATTAGGTGCGCTCAAATAGCATGATGCTCAATTTGGTGCACAATGAGTCAGAGGTCAAATTATGAAGATCAATCACCGCTTGTGGCTACGGCTACTTGCCGTTACAAGTATTTCTGCTTTTTGCTCCACCGCACACGCACAGGACAGCCTGGATGCTGCCAATACCAGCTGGATACTGACAGCAACCGCGCTAGTGTTGTTTATGACAATACCTGGGCTGTCGCTGTTTTATGCGGGCCTGGTACGGTCCAAAAATGTGCTTACTGTGCTGATGCAGTGTTTTGCGATTACCTGTCTTATGTCAGTGCTCTGGTTTGTCGCCGGGTACAGCATCGCTTTTGATGGCGATGGAAGCTATTTCGGAACGTTGAACAAGGCATTTCTCAATGGTATTGGTGAAGACTCATTGAGTGGCGGCCTGCCAGAGACTGTATTCATTATGTTCCAAATGACGTTTGCGGTCATCACGCCGGCTCTGATTATTGGTGGATTTGCTGAACGCACCAAGTTTTCGGCCGTGATGTTGTTTTCGGCAGTTTGGTTGCTGCTGGTGTACGCGCCCATTACCCATTGGGTTTGGGGTGGTGGTTGGTTGGGCCAAATGGGCCTGCTGGATTTTGCCGGTGGTACCGTTGTTCACATCACTGCCGGCGTGGCGGCGTTGGTCTCAGCGCTGGTGATAGGTAACCGAAATGGCTTTGGAAAAATACCTATGCCGCCACACAATATGACCATGACGGTCACGGGTGCCGGCATGCTGTGGGTGGGCTGGTTCGGATTCAACGCTGGTAGCGCTCTGGCAGCGAATGGTGACGCCGGTATGGCTATGCTGGTCACTCATCTGTCTGCAGCGTGTGCCTCATTAATGTGGATGGCTCTGGAGTGGGTTAAATATGGCAAGCCAAGCGTACTGGGTATTGTCACTGGCATGGTTGCTGGATTGGGGACCATCACTCCGGCGTCAGGTTATGTTGGTCCAGCCGGTGCGATTGTGATCGGTCTGAGCGCGGGTTTCGTCTGCTTCTACGCCACATTCTATTTAAAGCAAAAGTTGAAAATAGACGATTCTCTGGATGTATTTCCAGTCCACGGTGTTGGCGGCATGTTAGGAACACTAATGGCGGGGATATTTGCAAGCACTGAACTCGGAATATTCAGCGGTCAGGGGCTTGCCGCAGAGTCGATTGGCGAGCAGCTGGTGGTGCAGATTACTGGCATAGGCGCGGTATTCATTTATACGGCGATACTCACGTTTGTTATCCTCAAAGCAATAGACATGCTAATTGGCTTGCGCGTATCGGAGGATGAAGAAACACAAGGCCTTGACGTTGTGCTGCACAACGAAAGCGGTTACGACCTGTAGAAAAATGTGACTGTGCGCAGCGATTATGGACCAGGCAGCTCTGCTGCCTGGCTCACTGCGAGTAATGCGACAAAAAATGCGCCAGCTTGGTGATTGCTTTCTCCAGCTCATCTTCCTGTGGCAGAAACACCATTCTGAAATGATCGGGTTGCGCCAGATTGAAACCAGTTCCTTGCACCAGCAGCACTTTTTCAGCGCGTAGAAAATCCAGTACAAAGCGTTCGTCGTCGCTGATGTTGAATCGAGCGGTGTCGATTTTTGGAAACAAGTAAATAGCCCCTTCAGGCTTGGTGCAGCTGATGCCAGGGATGTCGTTTAACATTTCCCAAGCTCTGTTACGTTGCCGGGTTAAACGCCCGTTGGGCAGCAAATATTCATTGATGCTTTGATAACCGCCAAGCGCAGTTTGCACGGCGTATTGTGCCGGCACATTGGCGCACAAACGCATCGAGGCGAGCATATTCAAACCCTCAATAAAGTCCTGAGCATGCCTTTGCTGGCCACTCAGAACCATCCAACCAGAGCGAAAGCCGGCCAGCCGGTACGCTTTTGATAAGCCATTGAAGCTGATACACAGTGTGTCATGCACCAAACTGGCCATGGGTGTGTGCCGAGCGTCGTCGTATAGAATGCGGTCGTAAATTTCGTCAGCAAACACAACCAGTTTGTGCTCTTCAGCCAAAGCGGCCAGATCGTTCAACAATGCGTCCGGATACAGTGCTCCGGTGGGGTTATTTGGATTGATAATAACGATTGCACGCGTGCGCGATGTGAGCTTGCTGCGAATATCATCCAGATCAGGGCACCAATTTGCCTGTTCGTCGCATACGTAGTGCACTGGCTTGCCGCCAGCCAGTGTGGTTGCGGCTGTCCATAAAGGATAGTCTGGTGCAGGAATGAGTACTTCTTCCCCATCATTCAGCAAGCCCTGAGTAGCGATACTGATCAGTTCGCTAACGCCATTACCAAGGTAGACGTCTTTCAGTTGAGTGTCTTTAAGACCTCTGGCCTGACAATCTTGCATAATTGCTTTGCGCGCTGAAAACAAACCGTGGCTGTCGCAGTAGCCCTGGGCGTTGGGCAAATTCAGAATGACGTCCTGAATAATTTCATCGGGCGCCTCAAAGCCGAATGCGGCGGGGTTACCAATATTCAACTTCAGTATTCGGTGGCCTTCCTCCTCTAGCTGGTTGGCGGTTGCCAGAACCGGGCCGCGAATTTCATAGCAGACGTTGTCGAGCTTGTGGCTTTTCTTCAGCGGGAGCATGCAGATGCAATCTATAGACTTTGGGCGCGCAAGAATACACTACCGCAGGATGCATCGCGAGTTAAGGAACCCGGTCAGGCGGCTTTAGGGCTTGTGGTTGATATATTACGGGTTGATTGAAGTTCCAACAACTGTTGATCAACTGCAGCGATTCGAGACGTTTGTACTTGCAGGTCCTTGAGTTGCTGCAAGCAAAGCCTGGCACTCAAATAGTGGCGCTGCGCGCTCATAGGGTCGTTCAGAGACTGCGAGCGCTCGGCTCTCAGTAGGCAGGTATCTGCTTCCAGTTCGTGTTGCCTATCCCTCAGCTCGCGTTGAAACAGTTTCGCGTCATCTTCGCTAATAACGTTGAGCTGCAGCAATTGATTGATCACGCGTTGATATCTTGGAATGACCTGATGACCGCTGCTGATACGCTGTGAGTCAGAAAAACGTGGGAGGTGTTGCGAGTTGCTGCGTTTCTCAAGTATATCGATTTGTGCTTCTGCAGTGTCTATGCAGGCTTGATAGCCGGCAGCCGCGCCATGTTTATCTTGAAGTTCAGTAAAGGCCAGACTGATGTAACGACACAGTTGCAGTTTTAGCGTGGTGCTGATCAATCCAGGCGGGCTGGACTCCATCAACCTTAGAATTCCGTAAAGCAGGCGCAACTGCCCGTTTTCAACGTGCTCTTGTAATTCAGTCTGACGTTCGAATATTTTCACCATGGTGCCAATTACCCACAAGGCAATTGCGGCAGAACCTATAACTAGCGGCCATTGCATGGCTGACTCCTTCTGGCATCGAGAATCGGGTCACGACGCCATCCCCATTTCTTGGTCAAATAATCACCTATTAAATATAGCAAGCCTGGCATCAAACGAAGCCACACAGGCTGGGTTTCTGCAGTTTTCGACGAGTGGGAGCGTGATGACAGTGGCCGCAGGCGCTGCGACCGTTCGCTGCAGGGGCTTAGGCCGCCATGGAAGCAGTGTTTCTGTTGGCTTCCTTGGACTTATAGAGCGCTTGATCAGCTTTCTCAACGACGTCTTGCCAGCTAGGCAAACACTTGCCGTCTACTACCGCCGCTGCAACGCCCGCGCTGCTGGTGAGAAATCCGTACGGACTCTCGCTATGTGGAATGCCTATTTGCGCTAATCCTTGGATCGCGCGTTTCATAAATATCAGTGCGCCATTGGCGTCGGTATCTGTGAGCAGGAGCAGCATTTCCTCGCCGCCATAGCGATAGATGCGGTCCGTTTTACGCATTTCTTTTTCGAAGGTTTTTGCAACGGTTCGAAGCACTTCGTCACCGGCTGAGTGCCCATAATGATCATTGTATTTTTTGAAGTAATCTACGTCGACCAACGCAACGCAATACTGACGCCCATTGCGCATTGAAGAGGCGTGTGTGTGTTCCAGGTCTACTTCCATTGCCCGCCGATTACCAATTTCCATCAGCGGATCTTCCATGGACATTGCTTGCAACTCTTCGTTAGCCTGCTTGAGGTCAACGGTGCGTTCGGTGATCGCTTTTTCAATCAGTTCGGCTTGTATCTCAATCACATGAAAATGCGCTTTCGCAATATCCGACTGAGTGACAAGACCTTGCAGTTTGCCTTCCCTGTCAACAATAGGTAAGTGACGCAATTTTTCGGCGCGAGAAACCACCATGGCGTCATACAGCGACTCATTATCGTAAAGCGTCACGATAGGCGAAGACATAATTTCTTCAGCAGGGTGGTCCAGCATCGATGGGTCGTCAGCGGTCTCAAGCAGTAACTTCACCATGTCGCGCTCGGTGATGATGCCGACTGGCTTGCCATCATCGGTAACCAATTTGCAGGAAATTTTGTGCGTCGACATTGATTCAACGATGCTTCGCAAAGTGGCATGCCGATCGACTCCTTTGACATCGTGCGTCATGATGTCGGTCAGTTTGATTTCCTGCACTGTGCTAACTCCCTGATGCTAGTAGTGGCAATCGCCAAAAAATGGTTCTTTGACCTAATTACAGACCAATTCCTATTTTGGTGCTGGGAATTGTTAAGTTATGTGCAGATATTGGTCACTTTGGCGACGGGCGGCTACAGCATCTGGCGACCAATGCCTGTTGCCGTAGGCCATATGGCTTCTGTATGCTGCCGGCCTGGACATTAACCGCCACGAGAGAGAAAAAATGGTCTATAACGGTCAAGCCATACAAGTGTCATTGTCTGACACAGGCGTTGCAGAGCTTTGCTTTGATAACAAATCAGAGTCAGTCAATAAATTCAACCAGGCTAGCGTCGCGGAACTGGCGGAAGCCACGTCTGCGCTGAGAGACTCCGGCGCTAAAGCTGTTATTGTGACCAGCGCCAAGCCAGTCTTTATTGTTGGGGCGGACATCACGGAATTTGGCGATCTGTGGGCTGGCACTGATCAGGGTGTGCTTGATCATCTCGCACAATCCAATGCGGTTTTCAATGCATTTGAAGATCTCGACATGCCCAAAGTAGCGGCTATCAATGGCTTTGCACTCGGTGGCGGATTCGAAATGTGCTTAGCCTGTGAATACCGGGTTATGTCACATACGGCGAAAGTGGGTTTGCCAGAAGTTTCTTTGGGGCTGATCCCCGGTTTTGGCGGCACGGTGCGCCTACCCAGGGTAATTGGCATCGATAACGCCGTGCAATGGATAGCCACAGGCAAAGAACAGAAGCCCGCAGCCGCGCTTGCGCAGGGCGGGGTTGACGCCGTAGTTGCCAATGACTTGCTCAAAGAAGCTGCGTTAGATATGGCGCAACAATGTTTGAGTGGCGCGCTGGACTGGCAGGCCAGGCGAGCAGAAAAAATGTCGCCCATTGCACTTGAAGGCCTTGAGTTAATCATGTCGATCACCACCTGCAAAGCCATGGTTGCGCAACAAGCCGGACGCAATTTTCCGGCACCCATGAAAGCGGTGAAAGTGATAGAAAAAGCCGCCGCCAGCGCACGCGAGGACGCGTTAATGCACGAAGCTGAAGCCTTCCTCGAAATGGTCAGAACGCCTCAGGCCCAAGCCATGACCGGATTGTTCCTCAGCGACCAGTACATTGGTAAAGTCGCCAAGGACTGGGGTAAGCAGGCGCCCGCAGTAGAACAGGCCGCCGTATTAGGCGCAGGCATTATGGGTGGTGGCATTGCCTATCAATCGGCGTACAAAGGCACACCGATCGTGATGAAAGATATCAACGATGCCGGTATTGAACTTGGTTTGAACGAAGCCAACAAGTTGTTGGCCAAGCGTGTTAGCCGTGGTCGCATGACACCTGCGCAAATGGGTGAGACACTAAACCGCATTAACCCCACGTTGAGTTACGAAGATTTACGCGGCGCCGACATGGTGGTAGAAGCCGTGGTGGAAAACGCCAAAGTGAAGAACATTGTGCTCGCAGAAGTAGAGGAGGTGTTGGAAGACACTGCCATATTGGCGTCAAATACTTCGACCATTTCGATCACCTATTTGGGCAAGTCCTTGAAGCGGCCGGAGAACTTTTGTGGAATGCACTTCTTCAACCCCGTGCATGCCATGCCACTAGTGGAAGTCATTCGCGGTGAAAAAAGCAGCGATACGGCCATTGCCAAAACCACTGCTTACGCATTGGCGTTAGGCAAAAAGCCCATCATCGTCAATGACTGCCCCGGGTTTCTGGTAAACCGAGTTCTCTTCCCTTACTTCGCCGGTTTTGTCGGACTGGTGAAACTGGGTGCGGATTTCCAGAACGTAGACCGAGTGATGGAAAAATGGGGCTGGCCCATGGGTCCCGCTTATTTGCAGGACGTGGTTGGAATAGACACTGGTGTGCACGCCTCTGACGTACTGGCGGATGGTTTTCCAGATCGTATGAGCAAAACGTTTAAAGACGCGACCACGGTATTGTATGAAGCTGATCGCCTTGGCCAGAAAAATGGCAAAGGTTTCTACCTGTATGAAACGGATAAGCGCGGCAAGCCAAAGAAAACAGTGGATGAAGAAACCTATGCTCTGTTAAAACCGCACGTAGATGATGCGCGTGATTTCAGCGATGAAGAGATTCTTGAGCGCATGATGATACCAATGTGTACTGAAATGGCGCGTTGTCTTGAAGAAGGTGTGGTTGGTTCAGTCGCTGAAGCCGATATGGCACTGATCTACGGAGTGGGCTTTCCCGTGTTCCGTGGCGGTATTTTCCGCTGGATGGACACAATAGGTCTTAAAGACATAGTGAGTATGGCTGACAAGTACGCTGACGAAGCGCCTATTTATCAGGTTACAGACACAATGCGCAGCATGGCTGAAAACGGCCAGCGCTATTACAACTCAGCGACGCAGGCATAGGAGCAAACCATGAGCTTACAAGATACCGATGTAGTTATTGTAGATTTCGTTCGCAGCCCCATGGGCCGCTCCAAGAACGGCTGCTTCCGTGAACTTAGAGCAGACAGCATGTCTGCGGACCTGTTGCGCGCATTGTTAGAGCGTAACCCATCGTTGGATAAAGGCCGTATAGAAGACATACTCTGGGGCTGTGTGACTCAAACTCAGGAACAATCCGGCAACATCGCCCGTATGGTTCAGTTATTGGCGGATATTCCTAAGGAAGCGGGCGCGCAAACCATCAACCGCTTGTGCGGTTCTTCAATGGCCGCGTTACACACTGCAGCGCAAGGCATGATGACGGGCTACAGTGACGTGTGTGTAGTGGGCGGTGTTGAACACATGGGCCATGTGCCCATGGGCGCAGACCTTGACCCCAACCCTGAACTGGCCAAGCACATCGCCAGTGCCTCCGGCAGCATGGGCATGACGGCGGAATTTCTGGCGCGCATGCATGGAATTAGTCGAGAACAGCAGGATGAATTTGCGGTTCGTTCACACCATCGCGCTGCCGCCGCCACAGAAGCGGGCCGGTTTCAGAATGAAATTGTGCCCATGCAGGGGGTGGATGAAAACGGTTTCCTTAAAATCATTTCAGAGGACGAAACCATTCGCGCTGATACAACAATGGAAGGTCTGGCGAAACTACGCCCCGCGTTCGATCCAGCCAGTGGCACCGTTACTGCCGGCAGTTCTTCGCAAATCACAGACGGCGCATCTGCCATGCTAGTGTGCACGGCGGCGGCTGCCAAAGACATGGGGCTGACGCCGCGCGCAAAAATTGTGTCCATGGCCGTTGCAGGCGTGGATGCAGCAATTATGGGCTACGGCCCGGTGCCAGCCAGCCAGAAGGCGCTGAAGCGTGCTGGTATGGATATTTCGGATATTGAGTACGCTGAGCTGAATGAAGCATTTGCGGCGCAAAGCTTGCCGGTGCTTAAAGATCTTGGTCTGCTGGATCGGCTTGAAGACAATGTAAACGTTAATGGTGGAGCAATTGCGCTGGGTCATCCCTTGGGTTGCTCTGGTACACGTATCACTGGCACATTGTTGAATGTGTTAGAACAAAATGATGCGAGCGTTGGCTTGGCAACTATGTGTGTTGGTTTGGGGCAGGGGATTAGTACTGTTATAGAGCGGGTTTGATTGCTGGCTTTTTTGTCCAGGGTTCAGTCATAGACCGGCAGCGAAGCGCACATGACCTTCCGAGACTCGCCGTAAACCCATCCATGGGGGCTATTCAAAAAGGCCCCTCTTTTTGAAGGTCTATCAAGTCAATGCCGGCGCTGATTCAAAACAACAATCTACGTTCTACGTGTGCTTCGCTGAAAATAAGAAGGCTCCTCCGGCAACTCAAGAATCTCCCGTCGAACAAGGTCCAGTGCTAACGCAGAAACGATGGTCTGAAACATGGCGCGGTTAACCGGGTAGTTGAACTCCCGCGCTTTCAATTTGTTCTTCTTCCCCCAGGCAATCCAAACAGTTCCCACGGGCTTTTCTTCCGTCCCACCATCCGGCCCGGCAATACCCGAAACTGCCACTGCGTAATCTGAATTCGAAAGCGCCATCACGCCCGCGGCCATCTCCATCACGCATTGTTCACTGACCGCTCCGAATTGCGTAAGAGTGTGCTCGCTCACCCCGAGCTGAGATTGCTTGATTGCATTTGAGTAGCTGACTATACCGGCCTCAAATACGGCAGAGCTGCCAGGAACCGAAGTGATCATAGAGGCGATCAGTCCGCCGGTGCAAGATTCTGCAAGCGCTAACTGCTCACCTCGTTCTGAGAGACTTTCTACGACGGCCTGCGGCAGTCTAGTCTCGTCTCGGCCCACAACATAAGTACCAATCACATCCAGAAACTTCGCCTCCCAGTGATCTCTTTCGGTATCACTACAGCCAGGTTCTACTCGCAACTTCATTTCCAGCATCGGAGCGCCCGCGCGGAAGCCAATTTCTATATTGTCAGGCCAGTCAGGGTAGGCGTCATCCAGCATCTGCTGAGCGCCAGATTCGCCAAGGCCGAAGGTTTGATAGCGCAGTATTTGGGGAGCGTCGCCCACTGGGAAATGTTCTGTAAGCATGGGTACTATGGCGTCTTCCAGCATCGCACGCAGTTCACTGGGTACACCAGGAGTGCACATAATTAGGCAGTCGTTCAGCGTGAGAGCGAAACCAACTGCGCTTCCCACCTTATTTTGCAGCAAAGATACGCCTTGCGGGAGAATCGCCTGCTTCAGGTTGGCGGCATTGGCCGTGAACCCGCGTGCTTCGCACCAACTCACTACGTGGTGTTTTGCGCCTGCGTGCTCTTCAAGTTCCACGTCAGCCGCTAGCGCCAGCGCCTCAGCGGTCAGGTCATCGATGGTTGGACCCAGACCACCATTTACAATCAGCACTTCGCTGTTTTCGCTAATGTTCTGGATCTCGTCGATCAGCTCGCGCATATCGTCGCCCACCGTTACCCGGCGATCTATCCAGTAACCCTCCCTTAGCAGCCGCTGGGCGATCATGGACGAATTTGAATCAACCGTATCGCCGCTCATTAACTCGTTGCCGGTGAGCAATAATTGGAAACGCATGAAAACTTCTCCGGGCAATAGCAAGCCACTGCCGTGTTGTGATTAGGATTGCAGTATAATGCCTGATTGTATTCGATTCAGTCAGACACATGAGTTCTATTCCTGCTCTACGCATAGAGAATTTGCGCAAGGTATACGATAACGGCTTTGCCGCGCTGAAAGGCATTGATTTGGAAGTGCAACAAGGCGACTTCTTTGCTTTGTTGGGCCCCAATGGTGCCGGCAAGTCAACGACTATCGGCATTATCTGCTCTCTGGTGCAGAAAACCGAAGGTAAGGTGACGGTGTTTGACTACGACATCGATACCGATTTCCCAATGGCGAAGAAACAACTAGGTGTTGTTCCACAAGAGTTTAATTTTAATCACTTCGAAAACGTGATTGATATTGTGGTAACCCAGGCGGGTTACTATGGTTTGCCGCGTGAGCTAGCGATGGAGCGCGCTGAAAAGTATCTTCGATTGCTGGATATTTGGGACAAAGCGCATGGCCCATCGAGAAACCTGTCTGGTGGTATGAAGCGGCGCCTAATGATTGCACGCGCTCTGGTGCATGAACCCAAGCTGCTGATTCTTGATGAACCAACCGCCGGTGTTGATATTGAGCTGCGTCGGTCCATGTGGGAATTTCTGAAGGAAGTAAATGCATCGGGAACGACGATTATTTTAACCACACACTATCTGGAAGAGGCCGAGAGCCTTTGCCGAAACATTGCGATCATTGACGAAGGCAATATTATCCAGAACTCATCCATGCGCGATTTATTGCGCCAGTCCAATCTGGAATCGTTTGTGCTGGATGTACAGGAAGACTTGCCACCCAGCCTTCAATTGCAGGGATTTTCGCCTGTTCGAATTGATAACCACAGTCTCGAGGTGAGCGTAGAGCGTGGCCGGATGAATGATTTGTTTGTGGCGCTGAATTCGCAGAATATCCATGTGATTAGCATGCGCAATAAAACCAACCGTTTGGAACAGTTGTTTGTCAGCATGCTGGAAGACAATGATCGCAAGCTTGCGGCTGAGAAAGCGCAGGTGGAGGCGCAAGCATGAACCGTAGTGAAATTTGGGTAGCGTTCACCACCATTTTGGTAAAAGAGGTGCGCCGCTTTATGCGCATCTGGCCACAAACCCTTGTTCCGCCCGTGATCACGGTGACATTGTATTTCATTATTTTTGGAAACCTGATTGGCAGCCGCATTGGAGAAATGGACGGCTATAGTTACATGGAGTTTGTGGTGCCGGGTTTGATCATGATGGGTGTGATCACTAATTCGTATTCCAATGTTGTATCGTCGTTTTTCGGTGCCAAATTTCAGCACAGCATCGAAGAGCTTATTGTGTCGCCAGTGCCAAACTGGGTTATTCTGACCGGCTACGTTTTGGGCGGTGTTACCCGCGGTCTTGCGGTTGGGTTTATTGTGACGCTGATGTCTCTGTTTTTCACCAAGCTGAATATCAACAACG
The DNA here is from genome assembly GCA_039111475.1 of Pseudomonadota bacterium. Classification (GTDB taxonomy): domain Bacteria; phylum Pseudomonadota; class Gammaproteobacteria; order Pseudomonadales; family JAUIET01; genus JAUIET01. The sequence goes on from JBCCIP010000028.1 coordinate 43,911, forward strand.
TGCCACTGACGATTCTGGTCGTTTTTCTAACCTCAATTTTGTTTTCACTTGCCGGGCTGATAAACGCGGTATTTGCGAATAATTTTGATGATATTTCGATCATCCCAACCTTTGTGCTTACGCCCTTAATCTATCTCGGCGGGGTGTTTTACTCGGTCAGTTTGTTGCCTGAATTTTGGGCGGGCGTATCCAAAATAAACCCTGTTTTATACATGGTTAATGCGTTTCGTTATGGCGTGCTGGGTATCAGTGATATTTCGGTTGGGTTCGCCTTGGCAATGGTGGTGGGGTTTATTGTTGTCGCCTTCACTTACGCCCTGCATTTGCTCAATACCGGCACTCGTATTCGCAGCTAGACTGAGTCGCCGATCGGCAGTGATCGGTCTATACTCAGGGCATTCCTGATAATAATTGTCTAGAGCGTCGATGTTGTGAGCAGCAAACAGTCCGATCCACTTGGTGAAACGGTACTTGGGAAGAAAGCCGATTACCCTTGCGTGTATACGCCGTCGCTGCTGCAGGCGATTCCTCGCGAGCTCACCCGAGAAGATTTGTATTTGTACGGTGATAAGTTGCCCTTCACGGGAGTAGACACCTGGAACGCTTATGAGTTGAGCTGGCTGGACAGCCGCGGGCGTCCAGAAGTGGCCATTGCGGAAATTCAGTTCCCTTGCAGCTCGCCGGCTTTGATTGAGTCCAAGTCGCTAAAATTGTATCTGAATTCATTCAGTGAAACGCGATTTGGCAGTGCCTATGAAGTGCGTCAAACCATGGAGTCAGATCTGTCGGTTAACACCAAGGCAGCCGTTGAGGTGAAAATAACCGGCCTCTCACAAGCCAAAGTCAGCGTAGGCGGGGTCTTGCCTGGGGACAGTCTCGACGATCTGGAAATCAATGTTGATACCTATACGCCGGATGCCGCGCTGCTGTCTGTTGAGCTGGGCAGAGAGGCCAGCGAAACACTGCATACTGATTTGTTTCGTTCTGTATGCCCTGTCACCGGTCAACCTGATTGGGCCAGCCTGGTGGTTTCTTACAGTGGCCAGGCTATTAAACACGAAGGTTTGCTGCGCTATCTGGTGTCCTATCGACGTCACCCGGCATTTCACGAGCAATGCATAGAAAAGATCTTTCTTGATGTGATGCAAGCGGCAGCACCTGAGAAACTCACTGTTTATGGTCGATTTTTGCGCAGAGGTGGCATGGACATCAATCCCCTTCGAACCAACGACGCAACGGCTTACGACAACATTCGCCTGATTCGCCAATAATCGTCCCTCCACAGTGTTGTTGCTGTGCGTTTTGTGTACACCAAAACGTGCGACATATCGTAGATGTTTGCCGGAAAACATCCTGTACGCTGGCTGCGAAGATCAATTAATTCACTGATTTATAACGCTTTTCACACAAGGCGTTGGCTCGTTCAATATTGTTATGGTGTTAGGAACTGTTTGCAAAATCTAACAATTCTGTAGAGTAAGCACTGTCAAACGGAGTTGCCCACCTACGCATGGACGCGGTGGTCAGAACAGGGAAGTTTGGCGTTCCAGCACGATCGGCTGGAAATAGAAGGGGTTGCATGGACGCAACCCCTTCGCTTTATGTACAGGATGTACGGTATGCCGCGGTAGGCATGGATGCCGAGAGCGGCGGTCTTCCAGAGCGCTGGGTTTGCACGCTAATGGAATTTGATATCAAACTGGCTTTGCCGCGGTAGGCATGGATGCCGGTAGCGGCGTCTCCCCGACCTTAAGAACCCAAATCAATCGCGAAAGGCATGGATGCCAGCTGCGGCGTTTCGTCCGATCGCTCGACAATACGAACGACCGCGAGTGCTTACCTCTCCAAATGCGCCAATTTTCCAGGAATCCCTGCCCACTCTTCAGCGTCATCGGGCGCCGGCTTCATTTCAGTTATGTTGGGCCACACTTCGGCTAATTCAGCATTCAGTTCCAGGAATTGCTGCTGGTCTTCGGGCAACTCATCTTCTGAGAAAATAGCATCTACAGGGCATTCCGGCTCGCAGAGCGCGCAGTCTATGCACTCGTCGGGATGAATCACGAGCATGTTTGGACCCTCGTAAAAACAGTCAACAGGGCAGACTTCCACACAGTCTGTGTGCTTGCACTTGATGCATTCTTCGACAACGATAAATGTCATGGTGATTAGGGCCTTGGGTTGGTCATGGGCGCCGACGGACAGTCGACCAAGTAAAAACGAAATTTTAGCACTAAATCAGAAGGATACAAAAGTTGCGCGCGGCTATAAGCATATATCTGAGGTTACAGTTTGCGTAGTTTCTGTTGCAACTCATAGGCAAAATCCAGCGCTTCTCTTGGGCACATGTCGTCCGGCGACAAGCTATCTTGCAGCTCAGCGATCAATACATCGGCATCGCTTAGGGCGGGCGGAAAAGGGCTACCGGTCGCGAACAATTCATTTTGCAAGGGAGCTTGTGCACTACCTGAAGACTGGGCTTCCAATTCATGCAGCTTTTGCCGGGCGGCGCGTATGACGCTGGCCGGAATACCGGCCAGTTTGGCAACGTGCACACCGTAGCTTTGATTGGCCGGGCCTTCCTGTACGCTGTGCAGAAACACAATATTGTCGTCGTACTCGCTGGCGTCCAGATGAACGTTACGTACCGGTGGGAAATCATCGGCTAATGCGGTCAGTTCAAAGTAATGCGTAGCAAACAAGGTGTAAGCGCGCAGCTCATCGATAATTTCTACCGCACAGGCGTAGGCCAGTGCCAGCCCATCAAAGGTGCTGGTGCCACGGCCAATTTCATCCATCAATACCAGGCTGCGGTCAGTGGCATTATTCAAAATCGTGGCCGCTTCAGTCATTTCCACCATAAAGGTAGAGCGGCCACCGGCCAGATCGTCGGATGAACCAATGCGCGTGAAGATTTGATCGAACACGCCAAGCTCGGTTTTGTCTGCTGGCACGAAACAGCCGATGTGGGCAAGCAACACTATGATTGCGGTTTGTCGCATGTAGGTAGATTTACCGCCCATGTTTGGCCCTGTGATCACCAGCATTCTGCGTTCGGGGTGCAGGCTGACGTCGTTGGCTACAAACGGTTCAGTGCTCACATGTTCAACGACCAGGTGGCGGCCTTTGGTAATCTGTAGTTGTGACAGCTTGCTAAATTGCGGACGAGTAAGCCGCAGGCTAACGCTGCGTTCGGCAAGATTGGCCAGAACATCAAGCTCCGCCAACGCAGCCGCTGTGGTCTGCAAATTCCGTAAGTGCTCGTTGGCGATATCAAGCAGTTGCTCGTACAGCATTTTTTCGCGTGCTAGTGCCCGCGCCTTGCTGCTCAACGCCTTGTCTTCAAACTCTTTCAGTTCCGGCGTGATAAAGCGCTCAGCGTTTTTTAAAGTTTGCCGCCGCACATAACTGGCTGGCGCCTTATCAGATTGTGCGCGGGAGATTTCAATATAGTAGCCGTGCACTCGGTTATACCCAACCTTGAGCGTGCTGATGCCGGTTTGTTCGCGCTCGCGCTGTTCAATAGCCAGCATTATGTCACTGGCGTTGGTGCTTATCGCGCGCAGCTCGTCCAATTCTTCATCGTAACCCTCCGCAATGACACCGCCGTCGCGTATTACCATTGGCGGGTTTTCTATCAGGGCGTGATTGAGTTGGTCAGCAAGCGACGGATATTCGTGTACTTGCTCACTCAATAGCTGCAGGTGCGCATTGTCTGCCGGTATGGCTGCGCGAAGTTTCGGTAATGCCCACAAGCAGGTGCTTAATTTGCCCAGGTCTCTAGGTCTTGCTGAGCGCAACGCTACGCGGGCCAGTATTCGTTCAAGGTCGCCAATGGACCGCGTGTGCGCTTGCAGTGCTTCAAAGTCATAGTTTCCGCTTAGATCAGTGATTGCCGATTGCCTTCGCTCTATAGCCTCTATATCTGACAGCGGCTTGTGTAACCAGCGGCTCAACATGCGGCTGCCCATGGGGCATTTGGTTTTATCCAGCACCGCCATAATGGTGTTTTCGCGCCCGCCCGCCAGGTTCTGGTCTATTTCCAGATTGCGACGCGTCGACGCGTCAAGCCGCAAGCCATCGCTGCTGCTTTCAATCACTATCTTGTTGATGTGGGGTAGCGCAGCACGTTGGGTGCTTTGTGCATAGCTGAGCAAGCTGCCTGCGGCCTGAATCAAGACTTGATGATCTGCGGAATCGTTTAGTCCAAAGCCGGTCAAATTGCGCGTAGAAAACTGCTCGCAGAGAATACGCTCGCAGGTATCTGTTTCAAAGTCCCAAGGTGGCCGAGGACGCGAGCTGCGACACATTCTGTTGATGCTTGTAATATCCAGCAGTGATTCCTGCACTTCATTAAACAGACACTCTGCCGGTGCCAGTCGCTGCAATTCGGCCAAGGCTGAGCTCTCACCCTGCGCAGACAGCACAGCTAAACGGCCGCTGCTAATGTCTAAGCTGGCAATTCCAAATTGCTTGCGGCGACACACGACTGCAACCAACAGGTTGTCTTGGCGCTCTTCCAGAAAAGCTTCGTCACTGACCGTACCCGGTGTAATAACGCGTACTACCTTGCGTTCAACCGGACCCTTGCTGGTAGCGGGGTCGCCTATCTGCTCACAAATGGCGACGGATTTCCCCAGGCGAACCAATTTTCCAAGGTAAGATTCCGCCGCATGGTAGGGAATGCCCGCCATTGGAATCGGCTCGCCTTGCGATTTGCCCCTCGCTGTGAGAGTGATATCGAGCAGCTCAGAGGCCAGTTTGGCGTCGTCAAAAAACAACTCGTAAAAATCGCCCATGCGATAAAACACAAGCTCATCAACGTGCTGCGACTTGATCTTCAAGTACTGCTGCATCATTGGTGTGTGTTCTTGGTTGCTGCTCGACAAGGTCTTCTGAATGTCTTGAAATCCGGTCGCGCATTGTAACTCAGTACTATTCACATTTCGCCCAAGTTCTAATTTCAAAGGGGGTAGACAGAAATTTGGAATACTGATTAAATATACAGGTGTTTTGCGATTGTGGCTTTGCGCAACGCAGTGCAGAAAAGAATGCACTGCAGCTCAAAGGAGGCAAGGAAAGCCTTTTACCTCACAACCCAGGTCAGAATACAAGCGAACAAACTTGAACACATGGAGATTCCTATGAACACTGACAACAACAAAGATAAGGCACTTGACGCTGCACTGGCACAGATTGAACGCCAGTTTGGTAAAGGCACGGTAATGCGTATGGGTGAAGAACCCCGCATAGCCATTCCGTCTATTTCCACCGGCTCGCTTGGTTTGGATGTAGCCTTGGGCATTGGTGGTTTACCGAAAGGCCGAATTTGCGAAATTTACGGGCCTGAGTCTTCAGGTAAAACAACGCTTACCTTGCAAGTAATCGCCGAATGCCAGAAGGCCGGTGGTAACGCCGCCTTCATAGACGCAGAGCACGCGCTGGACCCCATTTACGCTGAGAAGCTGGGTGTAGACATAGATAACTTAATTGTGTCGCAGCCGGATACTGGCGAACAGGCATTAGAAGTAACCGATATGTTGGTACGCTCGGGTGCTATTGATGTATTGGTGGTTGATTCTGTAGCTGCACTCACACCAAAAGCCGAAATTGAAGGCGACATGGGCGACTCCCACATGGGTTTGCAGGCACGCCTGTTAAGCCAGGCCATGCGTAAGATTACCGGTAACATCAAGCAGGCCAACTGCCTGGTGATCTTTATCAACCAGATTCGTATGAAAATTGGCGTGATGTTTGGCAGCCCTGAAACCACCACTGGCGGTAATGCACTGAAATTCTATTCATCGGTTCGTCTTGATATTCGCCGTATTGGTGCAGTGAAAGACGGTGACGAAGTGGTCGGTAATGAAACCCGCGTGAAAGTGGTGAAAAACAAAGTTTCGCCTCCGTTCCGCCAGGCCGAATTCCAGATTTTGTATGGTCAAGGAATCAACCGCCTAGGTGAGATTATCGACCTGGGCGTTAAGCAAGGTTTGGTGGATAAATCCGGTGCGTGGTATGCGTATAACGGTGACAAAATTGGCCAGGGTAAGGCTAATGCTGCGAAATTTCTTGCTGAGAATCCCTCGATAGCAAGTGACATTGAAGGGCAAATTAGGCAGCAATTACTGGGTAAACAGCTTACCGCCGAAGAGGAAGAAGACGATACAGTTGTGCCGTTAGAAGCCTAATGGGCGCGCAAAGTGTGAGCTGTGAGCCTGGCTGCAGCTCTAGCTCTTATGAACACGAAAGTGGTCAAGCCAAAAGCGATCAATCTGCGACTCAGGACTTACGTACGGCATGTATAGATTTGCTTGCCCGGCGCGAGCATTCCTGTCTTGAGTTGCGCCGAAAGATGACGCGAAAGTTCAAAGACCGTTTTAGTGCTGAGCAAATAGAGCGGGCGATTGAAACCTTGGCCGCTGAAGGCTTACAAAGTGACTTGCGCTTCACTGAGAGTTTCACACGCGCGAAGTATGAGCGCGGTGATGGTCCTTATAAAATTAAGGCTGCTTTACAAGAGCGCGGAGTTCACAGTGGCCTGATCGAGCAGGCGCTTGAGGATGAGCAACTGGATTGGCAACGCCGTGCACTGTTGCTGCACAGGCGTCGTTTCTCTGGCGTTAGTGAGGCCATTGAGGGGGACGGTGAGTCGAACAATGAATACAGCGAGGTTCGCTTAAAGCAGCGCGCCAAGGAAATGCGGTTTCTGCAATCAAGGGGGTTTCCGAAAGACATCATCTATTCGGTACTTGGTTGAGGCTAGACAGAACGCGTGGCACAATTGCAGTGTGGTGTGTGAAGCCGTATGTGACTACGGCTTCACACGCCACACCAGTGCTACTCTTTCCCTGCTAGCGGTTCTGCCAACCATGAAACTAAACGACCCCTACGACAACAATAACGTTTTCGCGAAAATCCTTCGTGACGAAATGCCGTCAGTCAAAGTATTTGAAGACGATAAAACGCTGGCGTTCATGGATGTTATGCCCCAGGTAGCCGGCCATGTGTTAGTGATCCCAAAAAGCCCGGCCGCCAATATCCTTACGCTAGACCCTGAATACGCCGCCGCCATGATGCTGACCGCACAAAAAGTGGGTGAAGCGGTGCAGAAAGCCACCGAAGCAGACGGGTTTATGCTCGCGCAGTTAAACGGTGCTGCAGCCGGACAAACTGTATTTCATATCCATATGCACATCATTCCTCGCAGTGGCGGTGTTGATATGCAAATTCACGCCAGAGACATGGCGGACATGGCTGAATTGGAAGCAATGGCTGTAAAAATTCGTGCCTGTCTGTGAGTGCGCCTATGAAATCAGCTGTGCTTCTTTCAAACCTGAAAAACGAATTTGAGACCGAAGAACGCTGTTTTATCACAGAAGTAGCTAATGATATCGACGATCCTGAGTTATCCATCGCCTTGGCGCGGGTGGAACCCGGTGTAACGACAGCGTGGCACCGAGTACGTGATACAGCAGAACGATACCTGATTGTGCAAGGCTCTGGCTTTGTTGAAATTGGTGACAATATTGCTGAACGTGTTGTGCCGGGCGACGTGGTAAGAATTGCGCCTAACGAGAGACAACGTATTCACAATGACGGCAGCGACGATTTGATGTTTTATGCGATTTGTACTCCTCGCTTTGAGCAGCGCAATTACGTTGATGATGACGAACGCACCGAGTAAGCACGCTTAGTGTTTGTTTGGCAAACACACCTCAAAACAAACACCAATATTATTGGCCAGGTTGTAGGCTTTCACCTCGCCGTGATGAAACTCCGCAATCAAGCGAACAATGTGCAAGCCCAGGCCAAGATGCATGCCCTGGTCACTGCCGCTGCGCATAGACACCATTTTTTGAAACAACTGGTTGCGCATTGAATCGCTTAAGGCTTCGCCCTCATTACTTACGGTTATAGCGGTTTGATCCTGTGTGCGCGCGCAACTGATGTCTATAGTACTGCCCGATGGCGCATAGTCTACCGCGTTTTCCATCAGCTTATCCAGCATTTGCGCTATCAATTCTGGCGCGAGCTGCATTGGGAAACTGTCTTGGCCGGTAAGGTTATTGAACTGAACCGTGTGCCTTGGGTATATGTCGCTGTAAGCGCGACTAATATCGGTGAGAAGAGTCAGTAGATCACAGCGTTCCTTGTCGGCGGATGCAATGCTCTCTTCAACCCGTGTCGCCTCAGACATAGCCGACAATATGTGGCTGAGTTGCGTGGCGCCATCTTTGGCGCGCTGCAAATAGACGGTGGCCTGCTTGTCCAATTGTTCACGCTCGAGGTTATCCAGTGAACTGTGCACCACCGCTAATGGCGTTCTCAGTTCGTGTGACAGTTTGCGCGATAAGCTCTGTAAATACTCAGTGTATTCTCTAACCTTTCCCAGCAGGCCACCGTAGCTTCGTGACAAGTCGCCAATTTCATCCGCCGCGCGTGATTTGGGGAAATCTTCCGTGCGTACACTTCCGTCGTCTGCAATGGCGCGCTCCGCGGCTTGGCTAAGGCGTCTAATTCGCAAGCTCAACCAGCTGGCATAACCCAGCAATCCGGTGATCGTAAAAATCAGGGCGGCAAAACTGATTAGCAGTATTTTGCTAAACGCTGAATCCGTCAGCGCCAGAAACTGCTCGCTGCTCTGTTCTACAAAAACGGCGCCAATCACATTACCTTCATTGGTAAGCGGGTTAGCGCTGCTGAGAATGCTGCGGTTTGAATACTGCTGCCCTAAATACCATTTGCGTGCCACTTGCCCTTGCAGCGCATTTCCTAATTCCGGCCTGGCATAGGCATCATTGTCTTTGACAGCGATGTATTGCTGCACCGGCAGTTCCAGAATGCGGCTGTAGATTCTTCGTAACAACCAGTTGCTGTCGTCACTGCGCTTGCCAATGAAAGAGCCGTGTTCAGCAACCACTAAACCATCACGATCCAGCAAACCAATTTTTTGGCCATCAATGGCGAGCAGCTTCAATTTAGAGCTGAGACTGTCTGTGCTGTATACCGCGCGCGGCGCTAACTCTGCGCTTTCCACAACGGTGCCGTAGTGCAGAAGCCCAACGTCACGGTTGGTGTCTTTCCGATAGAAACCTATGCGACCCTGGGTCAAACTTAAAGGGATGGACAACTCCAGATGAAAGCCACCGATAGTGTCTTGCCAATACGCATTGATGGATGGCTCAGCGCGCGCAAGACTTGGGTCGTCTGACACGCGTACCACATTGACTCTTCCAGGTGAACTGCTGGCAATTGCGTAGCGCTGAGCAAAAGAGCGCAATTCGCCCGCCGCTACATCGCCCAGCAGCAAAATCAACTGGTCGCTGGCATCGGCTTTTGCCGGATTGAGATAATTAATATCCTGATCAAACACTTCGATAAATAAATACACGCGTCCATCGCGCGTAGCAGCACGGTAATTAAGGTATTGGTCTGGGAAGCCAGGCGCGCTAATTTTTTTACGCGACATGCTGTCCCAGTCTTCGTCTGCATAGCCGTCCACCACGATAGGAATGGGTGCGGGTTCAAACAAAATGGCATTGCCCGCAGCATCGTCTTGTCGCTGGTCTCGCCTGAGCAGCTCTAGAACGGTATGGTCTGCCTGCAGCACATTGGCGATGGCCGTAGAACTTGCCTGCAGGCTTTGCTCCTGGCCTTGGCGCAACGCAGATTCAACTTCGCGAATGAACTGGCAACCGGCCCAGGGCAGGGTAATGAACAGCAAGCTAATCAGCAGAAGTTGGCGTTTAAGTGGCATGACGAATACTTACGCAGCGGTCCATCGGTAACCCATGCCATACGCAGTTTCAATCCGCGCAAACTCAGGGTCGATCGCAGCGAATTTTTTGCGAATGCGTTTTATGTGCGAAGTGATCGTATTGTCGTCCAGCACCACGTTCGCTGCTTCCATTAGCTGGGTGCGGTTTTTCACATGCCCCGGGTGTTGAACCAGCGCGTGAACTATCCAAAATTCAGTAACGGTTAAATTCACCGCTTGCTCGCGCCATTCAACGGTCATGGTTTGCAAATTGATGCACAGCTCATCTCTGCGAAGCAGATCGTCCACGCTAGTGGGTTTGCGTAAGGCATCCACTCTACGAAACAATGCCGTAATGCGCGCCAACATGTGCGCCTGGCCAATGTCTTTGGTCAAGTAGTCGTCAGCGCCCAGCCTCAGGCCAGAGATAACGTCTAACTCGCTGTCACGAGCGGTGAGAAATACGATAGGCAGCTCTGGGGCTTTAGCTCGTAAGTCTCGACACAAATCGAACCCGCCTTCCACTTCCTCGCCCAGGCCTACATCAATAATGGCCAAATCGGGCAGGGCACGATCAAACGCGGCCTGCGCAGTGTCTCGATCGGGGTATATATCGGCAACAAAACCCAAGCGCTGCAACGCGTCGCGATAATTTTCGGCAATGATGGGCTCGTCTTCAACAATGGCGATGCGTTTGGCCATAAATAGTACATAGATCTGTGTCGGGGTACTAGTTTAGCGCGCATCCAGGGCCCGCGCAGCGCCTGCCACAATTCGCCACAATTGATCGGCACATTGTCACAAACGAGTGACTGGATTGCCCGGATTGCTGCAGATACTGACGGTGTTTAAAACGTAAACCCCGGAGGGCGCATGCTATCACGCTTACACCAACAGATTTACACCCGGCGCGTGCCGCGCTACATGATTATTGAGGAAAGCCCCTCTGTGAAAAGAGCGCGGCGCAGGCGCGCCTACTGGACCACTGGTCTTGTGACATTGGTGCTTAGCCTTCTGCTAGGCGTAACCGTGGTGAATGCACAGCAACTACCCCAAACGAAAGCCGAAGTAGACACGCCGCAAACGGCCACGTTGAATGAACTGGGTGGCGGCGCATTATTGTTTAGAACAGAGCAACACGGCGCATATACGCCCGCCGTTACACAAAGTACCAAAGCCAACATGAACATCAATGGCATGCTGGCCAGGGTAACGGTCAAACAACGCTTCAAAAATCATACTGATCGCTGGCAGGAGGCCGTGTATGCGTTTCCATTGCCGGATCAAGCGGGCGTGGATTCCATGCGCATTGTTATAGGCGATAGGGAAATTGAAGGCGTCATTAAAGAACGCCAGAAGGCGCGCAAGGTGTTTGAGAAAGCCAAAGCCACCGGCAAGAAAGCCAGCCTGGTTGAGCAGCAACGCCCAAACATGTTTACCAATGCCATTGCCAATATTGGCCCTGGCGAACAAGTGGACGTGGAAATCAGCTACTTGCAATCCGTGAGCTATGAGCACGGTCGTTTCAGCGTGCGTTTTCCCATGACGATTACCCCGCGCTATATCCCCGGCAATGCGCTGAACAACTCAGACATTGAGACCGCTGTGTTTGCCACAGGGCAGCATGGCTGGGCAGATGCGACTTCCCAGGTAGCCGATGCCCAGTTCATAACACCGCAACAACGACCAGACGGCCAACACACGCCAGGCGAAAACACCATCAGCATAGAAGGTCGCATTGATCTGGGCATGCCCATGCAAGCGATCAACAGCGCTTACCACCAGATGGCGCTGCAGCGCAGCGAGCATCACTACCGCTTCAGCCTGAGTGAGGGTGAGGTAGCAATGAATCAAGACTTTGTACTTACCTGGCAACCGCTGGTGGGCAGCGAACCAGAGGCTGCCGTGTTCAGTGAAACATTTGAAGGTGACACCTACGCATTGTTGATGGTGGTGCCACCGTACTTTTCCGCAAACGAAGCCTCAACGCTCACCAACATGCCCAAAGAACAGATCTTCATTATTGATACATCCGGTTCTATGGGTGGCGTATCAATAGAACAGGCAAGAGCAAGCTTGCACGTTGCACTTGACCGCCTTAACCCACGCGATGCATTCAACATCATCGAGTTTAATTCTGTTACCCGATCCTTCTCGCCCCAGCCGGTGTTGGCATCACCTTCAAACCTTGCACAAGCACGGCGCATGGTGGATAGCCTGCAAGCAGACGGCGGTACTGAAATGCTGCCAGCGCTTAAACGTGCGATGACTCAAGTATCAGCAAAGGATGACACTGTGGTGAGTCAGATAGTGTTCATTACGGATGGCGCCGTGGGCAACGAACAAGCCCTGTTCTCAAGCATTGCAAACCATCTGAACGACAGACGATTGTTCACGGTAGGCATTGGCTCTGCACCCAACAGCCACTTTATGCGCAAGGCCAGCCAGTTTGGTCGCGGCAGCTTTACCCACATTGGTGACGTAAGCGAAGTGCAGGAAAAAATGGACGCGTTGCTGAGCAAGTTGGAGCGTCCGGTCATTACTGACCTGCACATTGATTGGCCCGTAAGTGCCGCAACAGAAGATTACCCTGCGGCTTTGCCCGACCTCTACAACGGCGAGCCGTTGATGCTCAGCACACGGCTAGAAGGCGAACTGCCTACCGGTAGCGAGCTCACGGCATCAATACGAGGCCGCAGTGCTGACCAACTGTGGAGGCGCGAATTGCTGATTATGGGCAATGACCGAGAAAGCCCGGGCGTGGCCACACTGTGGGCGCGCCGAAAAATAGAAAGCCTGTTAGACAGCAAAAGCCTAGGTGCCACAGAGCAGACCATTCGCCCCAAGGTACTGAAGGTAGCGCTTGCGCACAAGCTAATGAGCCCATACACCAGCTTCGTCGCCGTAGAGAAACGCCGCAGCCGGCCGCGGCACGACGCACTGGACTCAAGCGCTGTGCCCAATGCCCGACCCAAAGGCCAGGTGCCACAAATCTTTGCCTACCCGCAAGGATCCACCGAAGCCAGAATCAGTTTTGTATGGGCTGCATTACTGCTGATCACCGCTTTGGTGTTCCGCGCCGCCGTACGACAGGAGCAACGTTATGTTCTCCGCGCTTGATATTAATCCGCTGCGTGTAATGCGACGCAGCACGCCCCATCGGCAACGCACCGCCATGTACCACAGCATGAGCGCATTGCTCTTGCTGCTGTCGGTATCGCAGGCGTTGAACGGCGCCTGGGTACACGCGAAAGCCTCATTAGCGCAAATACTGATTGCCAATGCATGGAGTGACGTACGCGAAGGGCAGGGCAGCGTGCAAAAACCCTGGCCCTGGGCCGACACATGGCCAGTGGCGCGCATTCAGTACCGTGGAGACACACCGCGCGAGCTCTACGTGCTGGCCGGCGCACAAGGAAACTCATTGGCGTTTGGCCCAGGCCATTTGTTTGGCTCGGCGCTGCCAGGTGAAACCGGCGTGAGTATTGTGGGTGGCCACCGCGACACACACTTTGCTTTCTTGCAACACGCCAGCCTAGGCGACTCACTGATCGTTACCCCCGCCAATGGCGACGCCAAGCGGTACGTGATAACAAACAAGGCAGTCGCTAACAGTCTTACAAACCCCTTACTGGCTATGCCTTACCGCTCGCAGCTAATGCTAGTGACCTGCTACCCATTCAATGCCGTGCAATCAGGCCCGCTTCGCTACGTGGTAACCGCCGAACTTGACACACCAGCACAACAGGAAACTTTACTATGAATACCAATGAAACGTATACAGAACTCTACGCCGTCTTAAACCCGGCACAAATGAAAGCCTGCAAAGCGTCAAAGCTTCGCAACATCCACGTAGAAACACCGGAACAACAGTATCTGTTTTTGAAGTTGAATCGTGATCACGCGGAGCGAATAGCCCATGACTGGACGGCCAAGCATTATGGTGCGGCCTATGTGGTTCGCATCAGTGTCAGCGAGACATATCTTGATCGTTGTAAGCGAATGAGTATTGCCTATGCGGAGCATGAAGAATACCGTGTGTGCGCCTCAGATTTATCGTCATTGCATTGGTATGTGAATGGGACGATCGCTGTTATGACGGTTTATTGGAAGCCGAATCATCAGCCAATAAAGGAAGTGGTTAGTTTTGGGTAGGATATTTCCCGCAATAAAGATGAGTGTTAGGCGCTAAACGTAAAATAATCGCTATATTTTTTCAAAAAAATAATCTTTAAAAAACAATATCTTATCTTGACAAAAAAATAAACAATGTTAGATTATAACGCTAACATGTTGTATTTGGCGCTTCCATTACATAGGAAAATACCGTCTATATCTTTATCGCAACAAATTAAAATGTTAGTCTCGGTTCATAAAAGAAATATGCGTTAGTTAAATGGAATTTTGGACGGCATTAATGTTTGCGAAAGATATAAGCATAAAAACAGGGTTGAATGCCTACCTGATATCAGTCTGCGTTGGACCGCTCAGCGCGAGCGGTAGGCGTTGTATTCGCGCAATCGCACACAATTACTCAAGACGCTCGTCGCGCCTCTATTTTGGCCTTGCAAGGGATTCGGTTTCTATTGGCGGCGGAAGAATTCGGCCACCTTTTTAATCAATATGGAGCAATAGGAGCAAGCCATGAAAATTGAGAGCAAAAAGCACCACGGCCTGCGAAAGCAACGCGGGCAGGGCATGACCGAGTATATTGTGATTGTGGCGCTAATCGCTATTTCGGCGATCAGTGTGTTCGCTTTATTCGGTGATACGGTTGAAAACCAGGTGGCCGGCATGGCGTCTGAGCTAGCTGGCGGCGATGGTACCGCCGCACAAGGTGCAGCGAACACGGCTGCTGCTGCCGCTGTTACCGACGCAGCGACGACAAATACATTGACTAACTACACCGGCAATAACTAAGCGCTCATAGGCCTTGTGCTAGCTGCCGGGAAGTCATTGAGCCCATTTCATATTTGAAAGGGGCTGCGTGTTTACAGTGTGCCGGACGCAGACGCTTCCGGGCGCTAGCAGGTTGCAGAGTATTAGAATGTTACCTCCAGTGAGAACTTACGCGAAACGTGCGGCAAAGCATGCCCAAAATGGTCAGGCGTTGCCGATTGGTTTGGCCCTGATACTGATGGGTGCGCTCGCCACCCTGGTGTTGTTCAACACCGGCAAACTCGCGTCTGAGAAATCCAATCTGGCCAATACCGCCGATGCAGCAGTGTACAGCGGCTTGGTATGGCAGGCGAGAACACTTAATTTTCAGGCCTATACCAACCGTGCCATGGTCGCCAATCAAGTGTCTATGGCGCAGTTGGTGAGTATCGGCTCGTGGACGAATTATGGTCGCATCAGCGCGCAAAACGTGGATTACGCAATAGGCTGGATTCCGGTAGTTGCGCCGTTTACCAGCGCCGCAGTAAACATAATGACTCAGGTTGAAAACATTGTGCAGAGTGCCGTTAAGGTGGCGATACCCATTATTGATGCGATCAATGGCGTGTTGAGTATTGCTCAGGAAGCGGTTTACAACGCGAGCTACGTTGTAACGCCGGAAGTAGTGAGCAGTATTGTTAAGTCAAATGACCCACGCTACCGAGCGTCATCAACATACGCGTTGGCTGCGCAGGCAAGAAACTCTGCGGCCTGGGAGGACTTGACTCAGCGTTATTCCGGCAGCGGTGAGGAAATTCATCGCAAAGTGACTGTTATCGAGAGTTCTCGTGACCGATTTAGTTCGGACAGGGGTTGGAACCGGATGAAGCCACTGCCGTCTCGAATCTATGTAACCCCTATTGATCGTTTCAAGATCGTCAAAGAAGGTAGCACCAGACTGGTTCGTTCTGGCGACTCCTGGGAATGGCGGGGTAAAGATACCTTGTCAGTTCATTGGGATCACTTCAGTTGCTGGCGATGCAAATGGCGCAGTGAGGAACTGCCGATGGGCTGGGGGCAGAATTACGCCTACTCTGATTCGCAGTGCCCCGGTGGCGACTGTTCGGGCTGGATGAGAAGCAATCCGCGTGCGGAGGAGTTGGCTGATCTGGAAGGTGAGTCCCTGGGCGATATCTACAGCGGCGTGAAATCGCATCGTTCGCTAAAAGACCTGAGTAACAACAGCCGTGACGTTCGCGTGACGTTGCATGTAGAGATAGAAGTTGGCAATGGCAATGTTCGCACGGCTGAGAAAATCAACCAGCTCGGCTCCGCCAACCCGCCAGACGGACAATTAGCGACCGGCCTTGAGCCCGGACTTTTCTACACAGACGATTACTACGCCGACGATGACATGGCGTCTATGAGTTCTGCGGAAGTGTTTTTTGAAAGACCTGTTCTGGCGGCGGGTGATCAACTGCAGGTGGCCGGTGTTGGTGGCGTGCATGAGTACGCGAACTTATTCAATCCTTATTGGGATGTGCGTCTGATCGAAGTGTCTGAAAAAGAAAGGCAGCTGGCCTGGTTAAGCAGAGATTCTGCGGTGTCGGGCCAGGTCATTGCCCGTTTTGCGCGTCAGGCCGCCGCCAAAGGGCTGGCAAGGAACACGGAGCTGGCCAGCGAAACCATCAACAATGCAACTGTTTCCAATGTGGCTCGATACGCAAGCTTAGGCGACAGAGCTGTGAATACTCTGAGCAGTGGAATATTGGAGGATGTTGTCAGGGATGACGTATTGGGCGCGCTACAAAACATCGCCACGAATGCCTTATCAAATTACGCCGCTAGCTCGCTTGGTGGTGAGATAGGCGGCTTTGCGGCGGATGCCCTGGCGGACGGCGAGCTATCGACGGATGATCTAAGCCGCGCGGCCAGGGATGCACTTGGCGACAGGTTGGAAGGTACGCAATTGGCCGACGCGGTTGCGCTTGGCGAAGGCATTGCAGCGGATGCAGGCAACCTTCCTGATGTGCTTATCGCGCAGGCTGGTCTGGCCGATACGGCAGACCGCTTGAACGAGCAATTGAAAGCGCTGGGCAGTGATATGGGTGAGGATATTATTGCCTCCTTGAATGAGCAGTTCTCAGCTGAAATTGAGCTAAAAGAACAACTGGAGTCATTAGGCAGTTCCCTTGAAGTAGTTGGCGAAAATTTTGAGGCGCAAGTTAGTGACATTTCAAACGAGTTGTTGGCGGGCGCTCAAGACAGTATCAATGCTCAGCTAGACGGTCTTGAGCAGCAGTTCAGAGACAGCTATGGCGAAGAGATTTCGCTGGATCGCGATGAGATTCTCGGTACGTTTACTGGCCGTTTTGACGACATAGCGGAAGGGTTAATTGGCGAGTCGTCAGACGCAGTGCAAGCCACTGTTGAAGGGGTGCAAGACGCGATTTCTGAACACTTTGCCAGTCTCGAGATTAATCCGGACTCTGTGAGTAATGGGCTTTACCAGAAAGCCAATGAATTTGTGGGTGAACAGGCCAGTGCCGCTGAAGAGCAGATTCAAGCAGCGCTTAATGAAGCTGGTGAGTTGATCGTTGAAGTAAGCGACGAACAAATAGAAGGCGCCATTGAGGAAGCCAATGAAACTGTAAACGACATCATCGAGGACTACCGGGCAGCGCCCGAAGAGCGCCTCCGCTTACCAAGGTATGGGGGTTAATATGCGCACCTCGATACTGTTTACGCGCGGCAAACAGACCGGTGGTGCCTTGGTTGAGTTTGTTCTGGTCGCCAGTGTTTTGGCACCACTTCTGATATTGATGCCCACGCTGGCCAAAAATGCGGACGTATCAATGGCAACCTCACAGGCTGCAAGATATGGTGCCTGGGAGCAAACGGTTATTGTGAAAGGTGGCGATGAGTTGGCAACTGAAATCAATAATCGCTTTTACGCGAAGGCCAATGTAGGAATCAACTCCGCACCGGGCGCACTGTCTGGAGACAGTGTGCAGCGTCAATTTTGGGGCGGTGCAGGCATGTCTGACCGCTTGTTCTCGGCCGGCGAAGAAGGTATAGGCGTGCAGGTCAGTGAGAGCAGCCTTGGCGGAAAAGCCGGTCAAGTGGAGTCAGCCATCCACAAGTTTGGCAACGCCATCGGCTCAATCGTGCCAGATTCTGAATGGGACCTAGGTGGTGGCAAACTCTACACGGTAGACGTGGGCCTTGAAATTAAAGACGACATCTTCGTAAACGAAGAATCTTCCGGGCAAGGCTGTGATGGTGAGCAAGCCCAAGCGAAAGCCTGTGTTACTCAGCGCTCGGCGATACTAACCGACACCTGGGGTGCAAGAGGGCCTGGGCAAGTGCAACAGCGGGTTCGCTCACTGGTACCGGGCGGCGCGCTCGAACCCTTTGGCGAGGTTGTGGCCTCGGCGGGTGAGGTACTGCCTCTTTTTCAAGAGCTGAAAGACCTTGATGGCGCGTTTGGTTTGGTGATGCCGGATGTGTTGCCCGAAGACCGTTACGGCACAGAAGAAAAATAGGGTTCTAACGAATGAACAAAGCCGAACCAAGAACATTCCGCCTCGAATCCAGAAAACGTGATTATTACCGTGTTGTTGGTGGGTTTCTGCCCGGCTTTTTACTGGTGTGGGTTTCCTTACTTAGGCCTAACCACGCGCTTGCGCTGGATATTCAACACATCGAACACCCGCCGCTTACTTCCCTGAACTGGGTGGGTGAGCGCATTGAGCACAATGGCATGCCAATGCAAATTCTGCAGCTTAATTCAGAACTGGGTACCGAAGAACTGTTTTCATTCTACAGAGAGCTTTGGCGGTCTATGCACAGGCCAGACCAGCAAGCCACGGTAGAGCGGTCTGTAGGCGAGTGGCAAATGATCTCTACCTTGCTGGATAACCACAATGTGGTTGTGCAGGCTAAACCGTCGCCGAACGGTCTTGAAGGGTTTATGTCGGCAACGCCTTTGGATCAACAACCCACGCAAAGCGAGATTGCGCGCCACTTTCCAAGGCAATGGGGTACTCAACTGGTTTCCAGTACGCAATCCAACGATGGCGGTGTTAAGGCAACAACGCTGGTGCTAAAGAATACTCATACGCTGGCGTCAAACCACGAATTTTACACACGCACCATGCAAGCTAATGGCTGGACTCTATCTCACCAGAATACGCAGCTTGGTGGCAGTGTGCTGTTTTTTGATAACAGCGACGGCGCTATTGAAATGGCGATTCGGCGCGAGAGTAGCAACACGGTGATCTTCGCCAATGTGCGAGGTGAGGGCGTATGAGCGCGCGCATTGCGTCACCCAGACTTCCCAATAAACCAAATTTTGCGAGGCGTCAGCGCGGGTCAACATCTACCGAATGGACGGTGGCCACTCTGATTTTGCTGGCCGCACTGTGCGTACCGGCTGGTGCCAATGGTCAATCGGTGATGGGATTCATGATGGAGTCGTTGCAGAACTTTCATAAACACACCACTTACGTTTATTCACTTCCTTAAGGAGTAATGCGGTGAATGTAGCTGTTAAAGAACCTGGCGAAGGTTTGGGCGTTAAGCTAAATAGCAAGTCACGATTCAATACCAATATTGTGATGGTATTGGTGTCATTGTTGCTCGGTGCGGCGGCTGTGTACTTCTCAAGAAACTTCATTGAGAGCCAGGTTGATTACTACAAATCGCAGTTAGAGAAAACCGAGCCCATGACCAAAGTGGTTGTGCCCAAGACCGGCTTGAGGCAAGGACAGGTTGTAACAGCGGCGGACCTCGCAATTCGGGAAGTACCCGCCAGATTTGCGCACGATAACTCGGTGGCTGAAGCCAATTTTCAAAACGCAATTGGCCAGCGCTTACGCACAGATATCACCGAGGGTAAAGCCTTGCTGTGGGCGCATCTGGAAGGCGGAGACAAAGGCACATTTTCCAATACTCTGTTGGAAGGTAACCGAGCACTGACTGTGCCAGTTGATGAAATCAATTCCATTTCCGGGTTTCTACAACCCAGCGATAATATCGATTTGTTTCTTACCGACAGACGCGGTGGCGAGAAGCAGATTTACCCCATTATGCAAAACCTGCATGTGCTGGCAACCGGCGTGAAAACGGAAGTGGACAAAACAGGTAAGCCGACTGGTAGAACGTACAACACCATTACTGTTCAGGTGACACCCGCCGATGCAAAGCGAATTGTACTGTCTCAAAGCGTAGGCAAATTGACCGCGACTTTGCGCAACCCTGATGACAACGCACCAATTGATACGTCTGCCTTAACCGCTTCTCAACTGCGCGGCGTGCGACCGCAGCCACCGCCTAAAGCTCGCCGCCGTGGAATAGAGTTCATTATAGGTGGGCAATAGGCGGTAGGTGGGCCGCAGGAAAACTACTCAAACAATAAAACAAGCATAAGGAATTCATAATGCTCAGGTTATTCAAACAAAAGGCCGCTGTTTTCATCGCGCTAATACTCGCGTGCTCACCGTTCTTTTCGTCGCTTTCCGCCAAAGAAGTGATCAATATCGATATGTTCGTCGGTGAGGTCCGCTCACTTGGCGCCAGGTCTGTGAACAGAGTAGCGGTGGGCGCGGGAAGCGTGCTGCGCGCAGAAGTAGTATCTGGAGGGGAATTACTGGTTATTGCTGAAGGCAAAGGCAGTTCGTTTCTAAACCTCTGGTATAAGGACGGCTCTAAAGCAACGTACAACGTGCGTGTGACAGAGAACGACCCGCAGCAGCGCGTTCAAATGCAAGACATGATTCGCATTAAAGTGCAGCTGGTAGAAGTGCGGAAATCGGCGTCACGCAATCTGGGAATAGACTGGGGTAATTTCGCACAAGGGCCTACCTACGGTGTAGTAGGTGATTTCAACACCAATAATTTTTTCAGAGGTCTTCCCGGATTTAACAACGCACCGGGTCTTCCATTGAATGTGGAACCTTTCTCCAGCTATTTTGGCATAGCGACCGGCGTGACTTCTACGCTGAACTTTCTCTCTACGCGTGGCGATGCAATGACCGTCGCCGAGCCAACCCTCACCTGTGTAAACGGCGGCAGCGCAAAATTTCTGGCCGGTGGCGAAATACCGTACACAACCGTAAGCGCCAATGGTCAGGTGAATGTGGAGTTCAAGGAATACGGCGTAAAGCTGGACATATTTCCGCGTGCGAGTAAAGAAGGCAACATTTACACGCGGCTGAAAACCGAGATTAGCGAACCGGATTTGTCGATTGAAGTACTCGGTGCGCCCGCGCTTCGCTCGCGCAAAACCGAGAGCCAGCTCAATGTTCGTGACGGTGAGACCATTGTGATCTCGGGCCTGCTGAGCTCTGAATCAACCAATGATACCGACGCAGTGCCCGGGCTGGGTGCCATCCCCATACTAGGAAGAATGTTCTCCAGCGAGGAAATAGAAAGCAATATTCGCGAGCTTGTGGTGTTTGTTACACCTGAGGTAGTAACGGCTGAATCCATTGCCGGTACCGGAGCGCAGTCTGCGCTGTACCAGAACAGTCGTGAGCGCCTGCAAAAGCTGGGCAAGAAACTCAAGTACAGCATCATGGAATGATTTATGTTTGAGTTAGCCTATCAACAAGAAGGCGGTCGCCGCCGCTCTGTCACGGTTAAAACCGATCGATGCACGATTGGCAGTGGCCGACAAAACGATATTGTTCTTAAAAGCCGAAAGATTTCCCGCCGCCATGCCGTGATGTTCACGGATGCGGGCAGGGTTCAGGTGGAAGATCTGGGCAGTATGAGTGGAACCTGGGTGAACAGAGAACGTGTGATTAACTCAGGCCCGTTGGGTACAGATGATGAGATCACCATAGGCAATACCCGTTTCTGGTTATCAAAAATGGATGCCCAGGTTCGGGAATCAAACCCAACGCGTGTTGCTGCACCCGCTTCGGCGCCAAGACAAGAGGCTAGCGAGACCGATTCAAACGCACGCCGCGTAGAGAATACGAATCAGCAACCCTTGGTTTCTCAGGAAATGAGTTACTGGGGGAAAATTCTGCACGAGCGTTTGATTTCGGAAATGGATTTGCGGCGCAAAGACGTGTCAAACATGTCTGACCAGCAATTGCGTGCGGAAGCAGAGACTTTGCTAGACCCCATACTGAGTTTGCTAGCTGAAGACATACCTGACTCTGTAGATACTGAGTTGTTGCGCAAAAACGTGCTTGATGAGGCCGTTGGCCTTGGGCCACTAGAGTACTTTCTGGACGATGAAGATGTTACCGAGATTATGGTGAACAATCATCAGGAAGTGTTTATTGAAAGAGCCGGAAAGCTCACCAACAGCGGCCACAGTTTCTCAAGCGATCAAGCTGTGTTGTCGGTGATTGAGAGAATCATTACCCCCATCGGGCGTCGAATTGATGAAAGCAGCCCAATGGTGGATGCGCGCTTGAAAGATGGCTCACGAGTGAATGCCATCATTCCACCATTGGCGCTGAAAGGGCCCAGCATAACGATTCGAAAGTTTGCACAGAAAAGACTGCGGTTTAACGATTTGATTGAGTACGGCTCAGTGAATCAGTTGATGGTCGACTTTCTTCGAATATGCGTAGAACAGCGTAAGAACATTGTGGTGTCGGGTGGTACCGGGTCAGGTAAAACCACCTTGCTTAATGTGCTTTCAAACTTTATCCCGGATAGCGAGCGAATCATCACCGTAGAAGATGCCGCCGAACTGCGTTTGCATCAACCCAATCTGGTGTCGCTGGAAGCCAGGCCGCCAAATTCTGAAGGCAAAGGTGCCGTCACCATTCGCGAGTTGGTTAAGAACACATTGCGAATGCGCCCAGACCGCATCGTGGTTGGCGAGTGCCGGGGTGGTGAGGCGCTGGACATGCTGCAAGCGATGAACACCGGCCATGACGGCTCCTTAACAACCGCGCACGCCAACAGCCCGCGTGATGCACTGGCGCGCCTGGAAACCATGGTGCTAATGGCGGGCATGGATTTGCCTGTGTCTGCCATTCGTGAGCAGGTAGCCTCTGCGGTGAATGTCATTGTGCAGCAAAGCCGCTTTCCTTGTGGTAGCCGAAAGATTGTCAAGATTACAGAAGTGGTGGGTATAGAACACAACACGATTCAGCTGCAAGACATATTTATATTTCGCCAGACTGGTCGAGATGAGAATGGCAAAGTTGCAGGTCATTTCGAAGCAAGCGGTTTTATTCCTGCTTTCTATGAAGAGCTTGGCGAAATAGGCATGGACATTGACCTAAGCATCTTCAGAAAGTTGGCGGAGCGTTGAGTATGGGCATTAACGCGCTGCTTGTATT
Source organism: Pseudomonadota bacterium (assembly GCA_039111475.1). Taxonomy (GTDB): domain Bacteria; phylum Pseudomonadota; class Gammaproteobacteria; order Pseudomonadales; family JAUIET01; genus JAUIET01. The sequence continues at coordinate 66,858 of JBCCIP010000028.1, forward strand.
GCTCTTTGTGTCACTCACCATTTGTTTGTGGACGATTTTACGGTTCAGCTTGCACGGCTATGGTCGTTACGAAGCCGAATTCACCGAGCAGGCGGAAGACAGCTTCGAGCAACTGTTTCTGTTCATGGACACGCGCAAAGTGTTTCTGGTCAATATCGCCTTGCTGTTAGTGTTGCCACTGTTCGTATGGCTGTTTACCGGGTCTTTGCTCTATGTGGCCGTTATCGTTGCGTTGATTTTTTTACTGCCAAAATGTGTTGTGAACTGGTTGAAGGCACGTCGCACCGCATCGATTAATGCAGCGCTGCCCGATGTATTAGCGCAACTTGCCGGGGCAATGCGCGCCGGTTCCACCTTTCTGAATTCGGTAGAAACTATGGTGGAAGAAACCAGCGGGCCTATTAGCCAGGAATTTTCTCTGATGCTGCGTGAACAACGAATGGGGCGCACATTAGACGAGTCTTTGGACAACCTCGCCGAACGCGTTGCAAGCGAGGAAATGGACCTGATGATAACCGCCGCGCAAATCTCCAGAGAGTTGGGTGGCAATCTTTCCGATATTTTTCAGCGGCTCTCAGTATCACTGCGCCGCAAACAGGAAATGGAAGGCAAAATTCGCGCACTCACCTCGCAAGGGAAGATGCAAGGCTGGGTGGTATCCGCCTTACCTTTCCTGATTATTTTCGCTCTTTCGTTTCTCGAGCCAGACATCATGCGCCCGATTTTCAGCACTTTACTGGGTTGGGGGTTTCTCGCAGTCATCGTTTTGCTAGAGATTTGCGGTGCGCTAATGATTCGCAAGATTGTCAATATTGATGTGTAGATTATGGAAGTAATAATCATCAGTTTAATCGTTGGCGGATTCATTGCGCTGACCGTCTGGAATATATACAACTTCTTCGCAGTTGTTCCTGAGCAAGATCGTTCCTACCTCGACCGCCCACCGTTTGGGTTTCGTATTGTGTGGCCATTGATACAAGCGCTTGTGTATTACCTGGGCGGTTTCTTAAAAAGAGATTACCGAATTAGCACGCAGAACCGGCTACGCCAGGCCGGCGTAGATTTCATGCTCAGCCCAGAGCAGTTTTTCGTGGGTAAGCTGGTGGCAGCTCTTTGCTTCACAGCCTTTGCTTATCTTTTCTATGCCTTGTATGGGCCTGGCTTTCTGCCATTGGTACTGCTGCTTGGGGTACTGGGTTTTTACTACCCGGAGATTTGGCTTAAAGAAACTGTGACTGCCAGGAACAAGCGCATTCTTAAAGAATTGCCTTTCTATCTCGACGTGATCGTGCTGGCTGTAGAGTCGGGTACCAATTTTACCGGCGGACTCACGCAAGCCGTTCAAAAAGCACCTGATGGACCACTGCGGTTTGAGCTTAGCCGTGTGTTGAGAGATATACGAGCAGGGAAATCGAGAGCCGAGGCGCTTAGAGAGCTGACCACAAGAGTGAGCAGTGATGGCGTTAAGAATGTAGTCAGCAGCATTGTGCAAGCTGAAAAAATTGGCTCCAGCCTGGGCGGTGTACTCAGTGCTCAGGCTGAGAACCTTAGAAACACCCGGTTTTTAAAAGCGGAGAAGATGGCCATGGAAGCGCCGGTAAAACTGCTTGGCCCGCTGGTGATGTTTATATTTCCGAACACATTTCTGGTGATTGGTTTTGTCATTTTGAGCCATGCCATACAGCAGCAAGTTCTTACTTATGCGCCGTTGGTATGGGCGTTTAATTACCCGGGTTAGCGATGAAACTAGAAAGCCAAAAAAACCTTATTGGAACCATGAATTCTTACTGAAATGAAGACGTTGGAAATACACATTGTGAGAGAAAACGAACCACACAGTGCGGTGATAGAGGCGACACACGCCAAAACATTCTTCAAGCGGCTGCGAGGCTTATTGGGCAAAGCGCCGCTGGCCTACCGTGAAGGTTTGCTGATGTCACCTTGCAATCAGGTGCACACAATAGGCATGCGCTACCCGCTCGACGTGGTGTATTTGGACAGAGATGGCCGTGTGGTTAAGTGCGTTGAGAATGTAAAGCCGTTTCGCTTTTCAGCGGCAAAAGGCGCCAGGCACACCTTGGAACTGGCCGCACATACAGCAAAAGAACTGGGTATTACGCCGGGCGAACACCTGGTTTGGAAATAGGGGAGTGATATGAACAAGATATTAACAGGCCTAGGCGTTATGCTGCTGCTTGCCGGCTGCGCCGCCACAACAACAAAAATTACTTCATCGAACTCGAGTGGAATTGACGACCCATTTGAACTGACCGCGATGGCAGATTTCGCCTACGACAGAGGCGACTGGCTAGTGGCCGCGCGTGAGTATCAGCAGCTTGCGCAACTGGTTCCAAACGATGCATACGCGCTGACAAGACTGGGCAACGTAAGGCTTAAGCAAAACGATTTTGAAGGCGCCATTCATGCCTACGGCAAAGCGCTCGAGCGAAATCCGCAGGCTGCACGTGCCCACTATAACCTGGCAACCGCACACCTCTTATTAGCACGCGACTCACTGCAAGCGAGCCTAAGAAGCCTGCCGCGCAACGATGGCGGTGCCTTGGTCATCAATAAAAAGCTAAAGCACTTTGACGCGCTTGTGTACGAACCGCTGATTGAAACAAGCTCACCCAACAAAGGGCTGATCAAGAAGAACTAGGCATTGGCTTTGGCCTACTGATGCCCGGGAAGGATCAGGGAGAGAACCATGAACAAGCGATTAACTGAGGTGCTAAACAGCCTTCGCATCGGGCGCGCCAATCGTGGCCTTTGGCGGCGCCAGCGCGGTGCCGCAATTGCTGAACTTGTTGTCGTTCTTCCCGCCCTATTGATGTTGGGCCTTGGCGTTCTGGAAAGCGCATTTTTTTACCAGGCTAAAACAACCGTTACTTACGCCACCTTCGAAGCTGCCCGCAAAGGGGCGACCACCCACGCACAAAAGCGCCCAATGCTTGACGAGTTTGGCATGCGCATCGCGTCGATCTATGGTGGCGAAGGCTCTGGCGGCAAAGCGCAAGGCGCCATCGCGGAAGGTCAGCTTGATGCGCACAATCCGCTGGTCACCAAAATAGACATCATCAACCCCAACAGCGAAGCGTTTCTCGAGTTTGGTGTACAAAACTCAAAAACGGGTCAAGTAGAAATACCCAATACACACCTTCGTTACCGCGACCCCACCGTGATTGGCAGTGAGAGCGAAGTAAACGTGCAAGACGCCAATCTCCTAAAAATTCAGGCAGAGTATGGCTATCAACTGCGGGTGCCACTGGTTGCGCAAGCGGTAACCAGCATCATGAGGCAGTTTGATCCTGGTAATGCGCGGTACTACGACAAGGGGCGGATTCCTATTTCTGCGGTGGCGACTGTGCGTATGCAGAGTGCGGCTTGGGAGGATGGGAATTTATTGGCGGATGGGACGGTGCCAGGGGGAGGATCCGTAGTTAATGGAGCGGCAGGAGATCCGGATCAGCGTGGTGGCGATCCTAAGTCCAACCTGGATGATCTTGATCGTGACGGTATGCCGAATGATTCTGACAATGATATCGATGGGGATGGAATACCGAACGAAAGCGATGATGACGACAACGGCGATGGCATTCCCGACGATTCTTTGAATGGCGAAGACGATGACCCGTTCTTTGAATGTGAAACTACTCCTCCGGAGGAAGATGACCAGGGAGCACGGGAGGAAGATAGCAGCTTCTGGGGGGACTTGTGGGAAGGTGTAAAAGACGGCCTGACATACGGGTACGAATTCGTCCGAGGTTTCTTCGCAGGTGTAAAGGAGCAGGTCAGTGACATTCTTGCACTGATTCTTAATCCGATAGATACGGCAAAGGGCCTCATCGAACTCGGTGTAATGTTTTTTGAAGATCCTGAAGGCACTGTCAAGATTCTCGGTGATGTCATTGGCAAAGACTTGAGCGCACTTGCCGGAAATTGTGGTGCCTATGCACAAGGGAAGGTCATTGGCGAATACGTTAGCCCAGCTTTTAGTGTCAAGTTAGGGCTCCGGCTTGCTAAATATGCCGGTGAACTGGACCTTGCTGAAGTAGCCTCACAAACGCGCCGCATTCTGGACCGAAAGGGCTGCCCCCGAAAAGCCAGCTTTCTTGCCGGTACTTTGGTGCTGACCCCCGCGGTCGCGCTCCCTATAGAGGAGATCGCTGTCAAACAGCAGGTACTGTCACGCTCCGAGCACACATTTGTAGACCTGCCTCAGACCGTCACGCATACGATGAGCAGGACCGTATCTGAGTACCACAGGCTAATTACGGAAAATGAAACGTTCTTCATTACGGAAGAGCACCCCGTTTGGGTTCAAGGCGATGGATGGAGTTCAGCAAGAGAAGTTACTCGCGGCGATGTGCTAGCCACGCAGAAAGGCGATGTTTTGGTGCTCCATAATGTAGTACATCGCGAACAAGCTCAGGTATTCAATTTTAGTGTTGCGAATACGCCGAATTACTTTGTGGGCGGTAGCGGACTGTGGGTGCACAATGCGCCAGTAGTTTGTGGGCTGGATAATTCAGATATTGTAGGTAAAGGAGAGAAATTAGGATTAAGATTACGGAGTCAGGCACCGGGAAGCAGATACTATGACCCGAATGCAGATAAACTCGGCAATGCGTTAGGTTTTCAGGCCCATCACCTGATCCCCAGTGGTCTAGTAAAGCAATATCAGAAGTTGTTTAGTGCGGCAAAAGAGGCAGGGTATAACATTAACAATGCAGCCAATGGCTGGGCATTGCCCAAGGATGCTGATGAAGCACTAGCGTTGAATCTACCTAAGCACAGTGGTTCGCATCCAAGGGACTACACGGATGCTGTTCGAGAGGAGCTTGATAATATTCGAGACAGATTTGATGCAGGTGAATTTAAAAACGATGACGCCGCGCTGATAGACACTCTTTACGATGCTCAAGATACAATTCGCGATAAGTTAAGTAACAAAGAAATATTCACATCCAGTAAAGACCTAGCAAACCCAAACAGGAAGACTTAGTGCAGAACCTGATTTTCAAAATTCAATCATCCGAATCTTACGCCGATTCTTTAGGCATGAATTACATCAATATTCATGGCGAAGAGTGTGGTCTGGATAGCGCCCTAGAAGATGCGCTTTATGGTGTTCAGCAGGTGGGTGTCCCGCCCTACGGGCACTTTACTGTGAACGGAAAGTTGCCAATGGCGGATATTTTTGCCTATGGCTCAAACAAATGCGTGTCGCAACGGGTAAAAGATATTCTGGATACCTTCGAGGTTCCTAATCATTATTACCCGATTAAGTTTATCCGGAAGAATAAGTCCGCACCAAAACACTTAAACTATTACATGATGGGATTGGGTTCACAGGAAATAGATTGCATCGATATTACTCAAACAACTGCACTCTACCGAGACAGAGAGACCCGAGAGCAAAAATCTTTTTGTTTTGGCGATGGTATTCCTCCGCCATCCCGAATTAACCTAAATGAATATACGAAAATAGTTCTCAATGAAGACGCCCTAAAAGGGCATCATATGTGTAAGCCGCAACTGCTGATTCAGCGCGTACGCTTTCCGGTTCTAACGATCATCAGCACAGAATTGGCGTGTGCTTTCAGAAAAGAAAGCATTACCGGCGCCGATTATTATTACCCTGAGGAGTTCCCAGAACGATATCATATTAGAAATAAACGCATTGAGAAAATGCCATTGGATTGTTCATGCTTAGACTGATAGCCTTACGTATCGCCTTAGCCATTGTTGCGGTTGCTGCTGTGTTACCGCTGCAATCCAGCGACCGCGAACAACGCCCCATGAACGTAGTACAAATTCCTTCCATGGGTCTGGAAATCTGGACTGAGAGAACACCTGAATGGATAACGGAGATCGTCTATCGCGGGTCGAAGCCAGTATTTACAGCTCAGACGCCCGTTAAAACCTACCCGCCAGCGGTAATGAGCTTCGTGCGTTTTCCTGGCATGGCAATCAAACCTGGTTCGCTAGAGGATGTTGCAAGCGAGGCATTTAGCTCAGCCTGGGAAAACTATGCTGTGCCCACTGAGGCGCGACAAAACGAAGAGATCTTTCCGGCCAGCTACGGTGAGATGGTTGGTTTTGAATCGTCCTTCCCGGGCTTTGCGCGAGGTGACCCCGTTGATATTAAAGCATTTGTTGGCCGAGTTGAAGGGCAAGGGACTATCATGATGCAGGTCTATACGCTTCGCGGCAAGCTTCCGCATATTAGCGAGTCAATTCGCAGATCATGGACAAATATTCGCTATCTAAAGAAGGACGAATTATGAGCGTGTACCTCATTGGCAATCTCTTGGGTCGCCTCTTTACTTCTTTACTGATTGTCTTTGTTATCCTAATTATAATGAAAAAAGGCGATATTGGTTTGGCATGGCAAAACATCAAACGGCCAATGCCAATATTCAGCGTGCTTGGATTATTCCTTTTAGGAATTGCGGCCGGCGTCACTTAGCTAAAACTGCTATTTTCAGTGATAGCCGGAAATACCATATCGTAGTGTTCAATAGCATATCCTGTATATCTTATGTTAGATTTTGCTCACGAAAGAGCTACAGAGATGTCAGGTCGATATCTACATGCAGAAATTGCTCCTGTTTGAGTTGTTAAACCACGGCACTTTCTAGCGAAAAAACCAGTATTACGCGTTCGCTCAAACTGATGTGATACGACTCTTCCAGGGTGTCTGCGATCTTTGATCGAACCGGATTCATGTCCACATAGGCCATGGCCGCCGGCAGGGCAAGCTCGGTAAACAGTGTCTGTGACTTAAAGCGCGCCTACCAGAATTGGCCGGCGCAGCCGTCTTCCTTATTCGCCATTCGCGCGATAGGCTCATTCAAACACTTCATGCACCAACTCAAATCACCCAGTCGGGATCGAAGAGTTTTATAATGACGTCAAGATTTTCTGTATGAGAGGGAGAAACAGCACCGTCTCTAATAGACTGCTGCAGAATAATTGGGCCTTTGAACAGGTCAATCCAGCGTCGAGCAATATTAAAATCGACCAGCCCCTCGATTTGGTCTGGACAGAGTTTTAAGACTATATGATAGTGATTGCTCATGAACGCGCAGCGGCAGATACTTACCGCGAACACAGAACTGAGTATTCAAATACTTTCTTCAATACATTGCTTGCCGTGTTCGTAATGCGTATTCGTTTGCTCGTCAAAGCCGCATAAGAAGGTACGACGAGCACAACGAGACATGATATGGTGGTACCGAGTATCATAAAAGATACCAATTGTCGGCGAGGCAGAGTCATCGTTAGGCCGTTAACGAAAAGTGAAGTTGTTGGATAAAGATGCCACGGCGTATTTAGCGGATGGTCAATTGAGCGTCTGTTCTTTGTTATATTCTCTACGGCCCAACTCTACCCCTGGATTTGCGGCAATCTGTTGTAAGGGTTGTTTTCTTGTGGTGGTGGGGAAGGTGCTATCCACGACGTATTTTTGTGGTGTCCCAGCATTCTATATTCGTTCATGTAAGCGGCATTTATGGCGTCGCGCTCATATTTGCGACCAGCTAATTTTATTCCCGTCCTATTTTCGCCGACCGCGAGTGGTGATAGCGTAATTTTCAAGTCTTCAGGAATGGCTTGGATGATCTCTTTCGTCTCCGTAAGATCTGGGATCCAGGGTAAAATATTGACATCCACTGACACGCCGGCTTCGCGAAGAGAATGAATCAACTTAAGCCTTTTATTGGGTGACGGAGCGAGCGGTTCAATTTTTTTCGCCACTTTTTCGTTCATGATTGACAGCGAAATCGTTACACCGACGATATCGGAATGAGCCGACAATAGATCTAGGTCTCTTAGCAAAACAGTACTCTTGCTTACGATAAAAAAAGGATTGCCTATTTCAATTAGCGATTCCAAAATAACTCGAGTTATTCCAAGTTCCTTTTCAGCATTGGGGTAGGCGTCAGCCAAACCCCCAAGCATAATACAAGCTCCTCTTTCAATGGCAGGCACCATTTGTTCGAGGGTGCGTTTTGCCTCGTTGGCGCTCAGGATTGGTGTAGATCTTCCTTGTGCCTTGGTGCAGCAATAGTGACAGCCAATGTCGCAATATTTGTACGGTGTAATTGACCAGCTCCTGGGCATGAAGCATTGTATGAAATCGCTCAGTTGAGATGGACTCTCTTGTGCTACTTTTATCATGCTGAACTTTCTGCTGTATTGCGAAAATTGACTGTCTTAACGCCTGCTTCAATACGTTTTTGTTGTTGGGCCATGATCAATGGCATTGGGTTTTCCTTAGTGCAAAATCGTTCATCAAATGCCCATCGGATGTTTTTTCTTGGAAAGTTTTTTTTACGCTCTTCGCAATAAAGAGCATCAATTTCTTCTTGGCATAGTTCGATATCTAAGCACTTAAATTTACGAGACGCTCTAACTATTTTCAATCTCTCTAACTGTATCGGAATATGGTCTGGTATTGCGTTTAGTATTGCGGAGAGGTTTGTGATGCGAGGGATCCAAGGCGCCACGCTAACGCTCACGGATATTCCCAAATCGAACATCTCCCAAAGTAATTCAATTCGCTTGCTTGGTGACTCTGCACCCGGTTCCAATATTGAAGAACAGCGTTCATCAAGAGTGCTAAACGAAAAACAGACGTTTGAGCCACTATTAGCCTTAAATAAATCTATGTCGCGAGCGAATCGAGTACTTTTTGATATTACGGTATAGTCTTTATTGTGGCTATTTAAGAATGTTAGTACCTTGCGAGTCGCTTTCAGATCTACCTCTGCACTGGGGTAGGCGTCGCTTAGCGCTCCGATAACGAAATTTTCTCGGGGTTTCGAATGTTGAATCGCATTATCGAGCATTATCATTAAATTCTCAGGCGGGGCTATTAATGTGGGGTCGCCCTGCACACCTGTGATGCAGTACGTGCACTTAAACTCACAGAGTTTGTATGGGTTTATCGACCAAAAATTACAGCCGGGAATAAAATGTATGAAGTGGTGATTGGATAATGGTTTTCCTTTCATTATTCTGTGTATCCAATCACTTTCGTACATGGAATTATTAGCACCATAAGCTCTCCAATCAACTAAAGCTTGTAAGTATTAGTACCAGACTAGCATCTGGGATCTGATATCTATTTGGACACAGTTCAGGCGGGTGATTGAAAGGCGAGCGCTATTAGCGCCCAGTATAGTCTAACGGATTAACTTTTATATCAAAAAAGATGGATAACCAACTGCATATCGTTAGAACAGAGTGTCTTTGCGAGTGATGAACGCAATCTCTATTTTATCGGTAACTCAAGTTGCAAAGGTCTAGAGATCCGAATGGCAGTATCGATTCACTAGTGGCGCGTTTTCCGATCACCTGCATTCGCTAATATTGCTGCCTTCTAAGCGAATTGAAACTATTTCTTGATATTCCGCTGATTGATACCAATTTATCGGTGCTTCTTAACATCAAACGGGACAGGCACTCTTTACCTAGAACTGGGAACCAGTTGCACGTGCACCCGTCTATACAAGACCCTTGCTAGAGAGGCCAGTGATGGATTTTCGTTGCTTAGCGTCGAGGAAAGCAGCTGTTAACAACAATTACGCAGAATTCAGCCGGTTCGAGTTTTTAGGCGCACATAGTTCAGAGTGTCAGGTCGCACACTGCACACAGTTAGTGGCAGTTAGTTCAAGACGCTTGCTGCTGTTGAATCAATGCTTCAAGCATCTCAGTGATAAATATCTGTTTGCTTCGTGGCATTAAGCCAATTCGTTCAATTTGCCGCTGAAGCGTGGATGCAGGCCCGCGTTTGACGGGTCAGCAGACACTGGTAGTTACAAGACAGGCACAAACCCCTTGACCGAAAGGTGCGCCCCCAGTTAATCTCACCTCTAACAATTCGTTAAAGGACTAACGATGACTTTGCCTCGCAGAATGCTTGTCTCTGAACAAGACACTCCTTACTATCATATTGTCTCTCGATGCGTTCGGCGCGCGTTTCTG
>JBCCIP010000029.1:0-75820 GCA_039111475.1 Pseudomonadota bacterium
GGTTTCATAGCGCCTATAATGCGTTTTTTGTCTACCTGTATTTTTTCACAACTGTTTTTAAAAAACCCCCCCCCTGGTTTGGTTTCCGGGGGTGCCCTCCCCCCCAAGACTCGCTTTCTTGCCGGTGTTGAAGCGTACGCAAGCATCGTTAGCTCAAGTAGAGGCGAATTAACATGGATATACTCGACTACCATTTACTCCCCACCGATCAGCTGAAACGCCTCGGCCTAATCGTCCTTCAATCCGACATCACCCTGGAAGATGAATTTCGCTTCTTCTTCGCCGACCTGCCAGTCAACATACTGGTCAGCCGCATCCCCTTCGAGACCTACGTCACCGTAGACACACTCAAAGAAATGTGCGCCCATATCGGCAACAGTATGGCACTGCTCCCCAAAGACGCCGAATTCGACTGCGTCGCCTATTGCTGCACCTCAGGCGCACTCCATATCGGCCACGACACCATAGAAGAGCTCATTAACACTGAACGCCAATGCCAAACCGTGAGTAATCCCATGCTGGCCGCCATAGCCGCCATGAAACACATTAACGCAAAGAAAATCGGCTATGTGTCACCCTACAGCCCAACCGTATCTCAAACCATGATCGACGAGTTCGAAAACAATGATATAGAAGTCGCCACCGCCGCCACATTCGACGTTCACGATAAGGTCGTAGGCCTAATAGACCCAGAGTCCACCAAGCAAGCCTGTCTCAACATGATTCGCAACCACGATATTGACGCCGTATTCGTCAGCTGCACCAATACAAAATGCGCAAGCATCATTGTTGATATCGAACAAGAAACCGGTGTTACAGCCACCTCAAGCAATCATGCGCTGGCCTGGCACATAGCACAGCTTACCGGCCTGGCAAAAATCCGGGGCAAAGGAAAATTATTCGAATGTTAGACACTAACGAAAGCGCCGCCCCCGCGCGCGGCTTTCCCGCCACCGAATACCACAAACGGGTCTGCAATGCGCAAGCCCTAATGCACAAAGAGGGTATTGGCGCCTTACTCATCACCACCGAAGCCGACATGTATTATTTTACCGGCTTTCTCAGCCAGTTCTGGCAAAGCCCTACCCGTCCCTGGTTCACCGTTATACCCTCCGACGGCAAGCCTGTTGCTGTTATTCCCGAAATAGGTGCGGTGTGCATGCGCAACGAGTACATGCAAGACATTCGAAGCTGGTCCTCGCCGCACGCCACCGACGACGGTGTCTCACTACTGGCCGATACATTGCGAGACGTATTAGGCAACAACGCACGCATCGGAATCAATATGGGACGAGAAACCAATGTCCGAATGCCGTTAAACGACCTGGCGCAATTAAGAAGCGCACTGGATCCGAAGCAATTTGTCGATGCGACGCACATTGCCCGCTCGCTGCGCATGGTGAAGTCAGAACTGGAAATTGAAAAGCTACACTATGTGGCTCAACGCGCCTCAGACGTATTCGAAAATCTGTTTGCGTTCGTACACCCCGGCATGCGCGACGACGAAATATTCCGCGCGTTTAAAATTGAGTGCCTGAAGGCCGGCGTTGATGACGTACCCTATCTGGTAGGTGCGGCCGGCCAAGGTGGTTATGACGACATCATTTCTCCGCCGGCCGGGCGAGTACTGTCTGATGGCGATGTACTGATACTGGATACCGGTTGCACCTATGAAGGTTACTTCTGCGACTTCGATCGAAACTATGGCTTCGGCGCCGTCGATGACGACGCAAAGCGCGCTTATGACGTAGTTTGGCAGGCGACTGAAGCGGGCCTGGCCGCTGCCATACCCGGCAACACCTGCCAGGATATTTTCCAGGCCATGCACAACATTATGAATGCAGGCGGCGCGCAAGGTGAATCCGTAGGACGCTTTGGCCATGGGCTCGGTATTCAACTCACTGAACCCCCTTCGCACACACACTGGGACAATACAGTGCTGGAAGAAGGTATGGTCTTAACGCTGGAACCCGGAATGATTTTCGCGCCCAATCGCATGATGGTGCACGAAGAAAACCTGGTAGTACGTGCGGATAAACCCCAACTTCTGTCACGCAGAGCCGAGTTCGAATTGCCCGTTGCGTAACATTTTTCGAGACTGCCGTTCAGCTATCCCAACCCTCGCTCTAGGGGCGATATGGCTACTACAAGACGTCTGACTGTTATACGATAGGCTTGGCCATCTCAGATAACACTAAGGAGACAGATGATGAAATACGCCAGACCGGGTTGCGCTGATGCGATTTTCAGCTTCAAACCACGTTATGAAAACTTCATTGGTGGCGAATGGGTAGCGCCACTGGAAGGCGCCTACTTCGACAACATCTCGCCCGTTACCGGTGAAACCTATTGCGAGATACCCCGCTCTTCTGCAGCCGATCTGAAGTACGCTCTGGACGCCGCCCATTCTGCCGCGCCAGCCTGGGGCAAAACCTCAGTTGCGGAGCGCTCAAACATACTGCTAAGAATCGCCGATCGCATTGAACAGAACCTGGAAACACTCGCCTACGTTGAAACATGGGACAACGGCAAGGGTATTCGGGAAACCCTGAATGCTGACATTCCTTTGTTAGTCGATCATTTCCGATACTTTGCCGGTTGTATCCGGTCACAGGAAGGCACAGCAACCGATATCGATGCCCATACGGTGTCGTATCACTTTCACGAGCCACTTGGCGTAGTGGGACAAATAATTCCCTGGAATTTCCCTTTGCTCATGGCAGGCTGGAAGCTCGCGCCTGCTCTAGCCGCCGGTAACTGTATTCTGTTGAAACCTGCCGAGCAAACACCGTGCTCAATACTGGTTCTAATGGAGATTATTGGCGATTTACTGCCCGCGGGTACCGTTAATATTCTGAACGGCTACGGCGAGGAAATAGGCCAGGCCTTGGCAAGCAGTGACCGCATTGCAAAAATCGCCTTCACGGGCAGTACCGCGGTGGGCCATCTGATTTTGGAAAATGCGGCAAAAACCCTGATTCCTTCCACCGTAGAACTGGGTGGCAAATCACCAAACGTCTATTTTGAAGACGTAATGGCCCAAGAGGATGAATTCGTTAGCAAATGCATTGAAGGTGTATTGCTGGGATTCTTTAACCAGGGTGAAGTGTGTACCTGTCCCTCCCGAGCCTTGGTACAAGAAACTATTTACGACGACTTTATCGAAAGAGTGTTGGCACGCGCTCAAAACATTCAGCAAGGCGACCCTTTTGACACCGACACAATGATTGGTGCTCAGGCCTCCCAGGAGCAGTTTGAGAAAATCATGAGCTACATGGAGGTTGCCCGCAATGAAGGCGCAGAATTCCTGCTAGGCGGCAACAAGGCCTCCGTGGAAGGTGATTTGTCGGGTGGCTTCTATGTGGAGCCCACTCTTCTGAAAGGCAACAACGATATGCGCATTTTTCAGGAAGAAATATTCGGCCCTACACTGGGGATCACAACATTTAAAACCGAAGAAGAAGCGCTGGAAATTGCCAATGCGACTGAATACGGTTTGGGTGCTGGCGTGTGGACCCGGGATACCAATCGGGCATTTCGCATGGGGCGCGGTATTCAGGCTGGGCGTGTGTGGATGAATTGCTACCATGCCTATCCCGCACACGCAGCGTTTGGTGGCTACAAAAAGTCCGGCATTGGCCGCGAGACGCATAAGATGGCATTGGAGCATTATCAGAACACCAAGAATATGCTGGTTAGTTATGACACTAATCCGTTGGGGTTCTTTTGACGGTGTGTTGTGATCAATGGTGAGTCAATTCTTGACTCATCGTTGACCCGAATGGCTATGGCGGCAGCCTTCCTCTAATGTAAATTGCTTGACGGGTGGTTTGTTGCCGACAATACGAGATTCCAAATTCCTCGTAACTAACAACCAGCATTGTCAACATTCGAGGTTTTTGGGCGTTGAGAAAGATCGTTAGAAGGTCTAGGCTTAACGAAGTACCTAACAGGGATTCTTGTATGCGAAACATCCTTATCGTTTCGTTAGCACTGACGCTTCACTTTCTGCAACCTTTGGCAAATGCCAGTAATCTTGAAGCAGATCAGGGTTGGCTGCTTCTAATAATTCATGCAGACATGGAACTGCATGAGATCGAAATCAGTGGCGCCGAGTCAATCTCTATTAAGCGTAAAGACATTCCGCCCGGCCATAGTATACATTTGCGAAAAGTTGAAGCCGGCGAATACACTATTCGTGACGTTGACATTACGACCTTTTATCGATTTACCCTAACACCTGACGAGTGGAAATTCAGGGTTTTTCCTGGCGCCATCACGTACGTTGGCCATTTCGATGTTCAGAGTCTTTCCAATGATCGCGCTCGCCTGGAGCTCGTAAATCGTAGTTCAGTCGCTCTGGAGTACATGCAGCGCGAACATCTTGAATTGCTGGAGCAAATACCCTTCAAATATGGCGGCCCTGGCGAAGACATGTTCCTGCAAGAGCTGGAGCGTTTGGGATATGGCTCACGATGACTCGCAATCTGCTATGTACTCTTTCGATGCTGTTGTTTCTGTGGGGCGAACTCTCCGTAGCAGAGCCATTACCGGCGCAAAAATTGTTTCGCCAATCTGCCGTAACTTCCTTCGAACTCAGTCCTGATGCTAGCTTAGTTGCAACGCTTTTAGACGATGGCTTGTCACGAACTTTACTCGTTTATGATCCGAAACTTCAAAAAAGTTATGCGCTGCATAAATTTCGCAAATCAGGTAGCGGGGCAGCAAAGGGTTATTTCTGGATAGACAACGATACCCTGTTTGTAGACTACTATGCAGACGACGCCTCAGCGGGCGCAATTGTGCATTTGCTCAAAACCAAAGACGGAATTACCTCTAATTCGAGCAACGCCCAGGCAAAAGGCTACATTCTGGATGCCCTACCCGAACAAGACAATATGGTGGTATTTGCCAGTCTTGTCGGAGATAGCAAACCTTGGTATCGAGTATATACGGCCAATACGTCACATCTTCAGAGAGGGAATTTTAATGGGGCGGCACAGCTGAGCAACACCTTAAGCAATGCCTCCTATTATTTTACCGGCTACATAAATGAAATCATGATGGGAACGACAGTTGATGACCTTCAAATACACCATCATTACAAAACAAAAGATAACCGCTGGATAAAATTCTGGTCCCAACAACGCGATAGCGAAACATTCGTTCCGGTGGGTACTTTGGATGACCGGAAGATCGCGGTGCTTAGTGATAATGGTATCGATCGCGTTGCACTGCGCTCGTTCAACCTAGATACGAAAGCATTTGAGGAACTTATCTATCAACATGACGCCTATGACCTACACAGCGCGGGCTTATCAAAACAGCATCGAAACCTAAAATTTGTTCGATTTTACGACCACGGCCGGCTCGTCAGCCATTTCTTCTCCGACGAAAATAATAAGTCGTACGAGCTGCTTAAACGTACATTCAAGAATAAGCAAATAGTTACCGTATCGGAGGCCGAAAACACCGACAAGAGTATCGTGTTCGTATTTGCTTCGGATGACCCAGGCACTTATTACCTGTTTGATGCGAAAACCAAGCACGCTCAAATTCTAGACATGGAGCATCCACAGCTTCAAAAATATACCCTAGCATCAACCGAAGCATTCACCGTTGAGGTTAACGAAGAGACTAATGTAGAAGCGTTGTTGACCCGTCCAGTCGGCAACAGCAACAAGGTTTTACTGGTAATGCCTCATGGTGGCCCAATTGGAGTACGTGACACTGCTGGATACAATCCGGAAGTTCAGTACTTTGCCAGTAGAGGATACTCGATTTTGCGAGTGAATTACTCTGGCTCTGCCGGTTTTGGTCGTCGTTTTCAGGAAAGTGGCGTTGGTGAGTTTGGAAAAGCTATTGAGCGTGATATCAATGCAGCAGTTGATCAGATCTGGCAGAAATTTGGTTATGAGCGTGCCTGCGCAATGGGTGCAAGTTACGGCGCGTATTCAGCGATGATGCTGGCGATTGAGAATCCAGAACGTTATCGTTGCGCCATTGGCGCATTCGGTGTTTATGACCTCCCGCTTATGTTTAACGCCAGCAATTTAAGCCTGCGAAAATCCTACCAGCAGGCTCTTACAAATACACTCGGAGCGTTCACTCCATCGTTACGAGAGCAGTCTCCAGTGTATCTTGCTGAGAAGGTAGAGCAGCCCGTTTTATTAATTGCTGGCAGCCAAGACCGCACGACCGATTATGAACAAACCAACCGATTGAATTACTTACTACGGGCTCTAAACAAGCCAGTGGAATACGTTTTGTATGAAGGTACGGGCCATGGCCACACAGCCTATTCTGGCGACATGCACACCGCCGCTATGACCGATGAATTTATTCGGCGTACACTGAATCTACCGCTGCCTGAAGGTTCGAATGCCGGAGAAATAATAGCGAGCGAGTATGAATTGATCGGTCGTACCTATGAGCGCGAGGACAACATTGCCGATGATTATTCTAAAGCCTACGAGTTCTACTCACGTGCGGCAGCTCTAAATGACCGGTCGGCCATGCATAAACTGGGGCGCATGTACTGGTTAGGAAAGCACGTGGGCAAATCACCAGAAACAGCGCTGGAGTGGTTTCAGAAATCGTCTGAAGCAGGCTACAAATCCGCGAGCTTTAGATTGGGGCGAATCCATGGCGACAGCAAAAAACCGGAATACGATGAGCAAAAATCGCTACATTATTTTACGCTTGCCGAGTCGCAGGGGCATTCGCTCGCGCACTTTGAGCTGGCAAGATTTCACTGCATAGGTAATCAGAAAAGCAGCGACTTCTCACAGTGCGTAGAAAAACTTGCGATGAAAGAAGAAGGAAAGAAGTACACTGATGATGATTGGGGAAAGCGCAATGAAATTCTTGGTGAGCTGCTGTGGGACTCGCAGCTCCCAGACAACAAAATGAAAGCGCTACAACAAATGCTCTCTGATTCTTGGCAAGTAGCGGAATTTAGCCCAAAGGCGAATGTGCGAGCGCAGTTTGTTGATAAGTGGGATAAGAAAAGTGGCTATTACTTTGAGCGTCGCGGAAACGAAGTACCCTTGAGAATAAACGCTAGATTTGGTATTCGCCTAAAGCTCAAGGGCAAAAATAGGAATGGCAGCAACAAAGCCATATTCCTGTTCAAATGGACGTCACCCGCTCAACACCCAGACGAAACAGTACCGCACACCAGTAAACACTTTTCAATTCTACCCATGGGTGATCAGCGAATCTACTCGTATCGTTTGAACAAGGAGTGGGAGGTCGTTCCAGGTATCTGGAAGGTCGAAGGGTTTACTATTGGTGGAAAGAAACTATTTGAAAAATCCTTCCACTCAAAGCCTGATAACTAGACACATTTCACTTAGATATTACACCTAGAGGCACGCAAATTTAGCGGTTGTGAGACTAACATTAGTATAGCGTACTCCAAAGGACCACCGAATCGGTTACTATACGCACCCACAAAAAAAAAGTGTTTTTTTATGCTGTCTGTAAGAAGTTCGTTTCCCTTGATTTGTTCATTAGCTGGCCTCCTGCTGCTAGCCCAACTACCACCCACCCAAGCACAGACTCTGGAAAGCGTCACAGTGACGGGTACTCGCACACCCACCGAGCTTAAGCAACTAGGTGGCAATATCGCTGTCGTCTCGGAACATGAACTCCGCTTAATCGCGGCCACTCACATCAATGAATCACTCGCCAGAGTGCCCGGTACCTGGATCAGCCGGGGCAATGGCCAAGAGCATTTAACCGCCATTCGCTCACCTGTATTGACCGGTGCCGGTGCGTGTGGTGCATTCTTAATGGCCGAAGATGGTCTGGCTTTGCGCGCATCCGGGTTTTGTAACCTGAATCAATTGTTTGAAGTGAACAGTGAGCAAGCACGACGCATTGAGGTAGTACGCGGGCCGGCAAGTGCTTTTTATGGGTCTAACGCGGTGCATGGCGTTATCAACGTTATCTCGTTTGAAGCACCAGAAGACACTCATTTAAGCCTGGGCGCTGAGTTTGGTCCGGATGATTATTATCGATTGAAAGGTCATCAATCCTTTGCTAAAGGGCAACACAGTCTTCGCCTATATGGTAACGCCACGTCCGATGGCGGTTACAAAGATGACTCAGGATTTGATCAACAAAAAATCAATATCAGTCACTACTATACAAGTGATGAATTCAATATAAAGAATCACCTGTCTCTGAGTAATCTGAACCAGGAAACGGCGGGCTTTGTACGTGGGCGTGATGCGTATAAAGATGAAGATCTAAAACGTTCCAACCCAAATCCAGAAGCCTTTCGCGACGCGCAGTCGGCACGCCTCTATTCCAGAATTAATATGCAATTAGATAACGGCGTTGAGCTAACAATTCGTCCGTTTTTTCGTTATTCAGATATGGCGTTCTTGCAGCACTTTCTGCCTTGGCAACCTGTTGAAGAAAATGGTGTGAAGAGCGTTGGTGCTCAGGGAATGCTCGCGCGCAATTCGGGAGATCTACGCTGGAATGCAGGAATAGACATTGAGTATAACGACGGTTATTTGACCGAGATTCAGGCCGAACCATTTAGCCCCGTGCAACCCGCCGGTGTGCATTATGACTACGACGTGGAAAGCACCAGCCTCTCACCTTTTGCCAGCCTGGCGTGGTCCGTATCGGAGAAAACCACATTCAATGCCGCATTGCGTTTTGATCGCACTGAATACGATTACACCAACAACACCGGGTCGCCTTCTGCTTGCGCTGCAACCGTTACGAATTGCAGATTTGCTAGACCGGATAGTCGCAGCGACACGTTTGAGGATTGGTCGCCAAGCCTGTCAGTTACCCATGCGTTCACCGACAACAACATGGCTTATTTAAATGTTTCCAGAGGCTTCCGCGCACCACAGGCCACGGAGCTTTATCGTTTACAAGCCGGCCAGTTGCTAACTGACCTCGACTCAGAGCGATTGGACAGCATTGAGCTTGGTGTGCGCGGTGAGTTATCCAACGTCTCTTACGATGTCGCTATTTATCGTATGAATAAGGAAGACTTTATTTTTCAGGACACAGACCGTCAGAATATTAGCGGCGGTGAATCTGAGCACACTGGGTTAGAGCTAAGCGTTGTTGCGCGTTTGAGTGACACTGTTACAGCGAGCGTTAATGGTACGGTAGCAAAACATGAGTACAGCAACGACGTGCAGATCAGTCGCGTTAGCATAAATGGCAACGACATAGATACAGCGCCTAAGCACAGCGGAAACGTCCGTCTGGCATGGCAAGCCAACGACAAAGTAAATACAGAACTTGAGTGGGTACGCTTAGGGGCTTACTACCAAAACCCGGAAAACACCGTTAAGTACCCGGGGCATGACCTTGTGAACCTTCGTGCTTTTTATTCGCTGAACGAATCGTGGCAGTTTGGTGTGCGTCTGATTAATGCACTCGATACTGAATATGCGGAAAGAGCAGACTTTGGTTTTGGCAGCGACCGATATTTTGTTGGTCAGCCGCGCTCAGTCTATTTCAGCGTCAATACACGCTTCTAAAACGTCATTTGCACGCCGATGCGCGGCTCAAAACCAATGGACGGGAAGCCAACGGCTTCCTGGTAATCCTGGTCAAACAAATTATCAATGGCGAATTTTAACTGCAAAGACGGCGCCAGGTTCCAATTAACTGAGGCGTCTACCCGGCTGAAGGGCGCTAGGTCCACGTAGCCAGCTGGGTTAATGCTGACCACTTCAAACGGTTTAGCTGCCTCTAAATTGCTGTGATTCCAGATGTAATCAAGATTCACACCGACTCGCTCAGATAGGGGATAAAAAAGTGATGCGCCCGCATGCCACCGTGGCCTGCCGCGCAGCCTTGAATTTACCCCCACTACTTCTGTATCCAAATAGCTCACATACATATTTACTTCGACTTCATTGAGCAGCAGAGTTCTTAGCGATAAATCCGCGCCACGCGCAATCACTTTATTACGATTTACATTGCGAAACGTTTCCGAATCGAAATCAATCAGGTCTCTGTATTTATTGCGGTAAGCGTCGAGCGACAAGCGCAGTTGACCGTCAAACAAATCTTGCGTAAAGCCGATTTCATAGTTTTCGCTGCGCTCAGGCTTTAGATTCGGATTACCAACAACCGCATTCCCCAAAGCAAAAAAACTTGGCAGTTTAAAACCCTGACCGTAATTGATATGGAAATTAGTTCCTGTTGCGGTCAATGTGTAGCTTATTCCTGCACGCTGGGTTACCGTATTTGATCGCCCTTCCGCTTTATCATTTCGAAGTCCAAGGTTAACAGTCCAGGTGGAAGATGGTTTTACACGCGCCTCCAGGAATTGACCGTAGGTTTTTCTGTTTAGCGTATAGTCCGTGGGGACCTCAAACAAACCCAGGAAATTTATAAACGCATCATCTTCTCCGCGTTCCAGCACAGCGTCCGCACCAACACCCAATTGAAGCCAATCGGTTTTTTGCCAATTGTTCAGCCAATGCAGTTTGGTGCGCGAGTAATCGGCATCGTCGCCTCGCGCTGGTGCTGTGTCGAAGGGTGAGATGCCGGGTGATTCAAATTTTTGCTGGCGGGAAAACCAACTGCTGCGAAGCTGCATTGTCCAGTGTTTGCCAATCGCCCAACGAGCTCGCGCGCCCACATGAAAATCTTCCAGCTGCTCGAAATCTCTCGCGTCCTGAGCAGCAAACTGCGGGCCACCACTATCTTCCGGAAAGGCTGCCCGTTCTGACTGACCGAAGCGCGCTACAAGTTCAACATTCGCGCCGATCACGCGAGTCATTAGCTTGCCATTAAAGTACTCGCTGTCAAACTCCACGCCGGGCACCACCGCACCACTATCTGTTTTACCTATACTGAAGGTATAACCGCCGTCTGCCACTGGCCCATGCATTGAGTAACAAGTGTCAAACGTACCCCGGTCACCAAATTCAAGATCCAGCTGCTGGGTGAAATGCTCGGCACCAGCGCGAGTTACCACGTTGATTGCGCCCGCCAGTGAACCGGAACCATAGGTTGCTGATTGCGGTCCGTGTACTATCTCTATTCGTTCGATAGTGTCAGTCTGAAGCATTGAAAAGTCGAACGAGCCGCCGCGGCTATTGGTTGGGTCGTTCACTTCGATGCCGTCAACCAATACCATGGTGAAGTTTGGCTCTCCACCACGCAAATACATGGTAGAAACGCCACCGCGTCCACCTTGCTGACTGATCTGAAGTCCCGGAATTTGCCTAAGCAAATCCAGCGTGGAGCGTTTGTTGCGCCGAATTATTTGCTCTTCCGTCAACAAATGAAAGCTGCCGCTGAGGTCAGCAATGCTGGATTCCATCGACGTACCTGTAACGATTATTTGCTCTGAGTAGCGCTGGAATACGTTTGAGTCATCGCTGGCCATAACGTGGGCGTTCTGGCCAATCACAAGGTATGCGCCGATCAATAAACAAGATGAGTCAAGGGGATGGCGAATGGAAAACATGCTGCACTATGTCGAAACGAATACGTGGTGTCGCATTACGAAACTGAAGCCAGGTCTCCCAGGCCGATTGCTCCGCGTAAGTCTTGTATTAGCGGCACGCTGTATTCACGCGCTCGCTCCGCACCGTCACGCAAGATACCTTCCATAATCTCCGGTTTAGCCATCAACTCTTCATAGCGCTCACGCGGCTCTGCAAGAATAGCTTCAAGGTGTTCAAACAACATTTGTTTCATTTCGCCCCAGGCTATGCCTTCCGCGTATTGTTGTCGTACGGCATCTGTTTGCTCTGAAGACGCAAACGCCTGGTAAATTTGAAACAAGGTACATTCTTCCGTGTCTTTAGGCTCACCCGGCTCAAGTGAATTAGTCTTGATCTTCATTATCAGCTTGCGCAAACGCTTTGGTGACTCAAATAATGGAATGGTGTTGTTATAGCTTTTACTCATTTTGCGGCCGTCCAGGCCGTTTAGCACGGCAACATTGTCGTCTATGGCCGCTTCCGGCAACACCAGGTGTTCGCCAAAATGATGGTTGAAACGAGCAGCAATGTCTCTGGCCATTTCCACGTGTTGGATTTGATCACGACCTACCGGAATTTTGTTGGCTTTGAACATCAAAATATCCGCCGCCATCAAAATCGGGTAGCTAAATAAGCCCATGGTAATGCCCTTGTCCGCGTCGCGCTCATTGTGTTCTTCGTTATCAGCAACAGCCGCTTTGTAGGCGTGGGCCCTATTCATTAGGCCCTTGGCTGCCACGCAGGTCAGCATCCACGTCAGCTCTGGAATTTCTGGTATATCAGATTGCCGATAAAACACCGCGTTGTCAGTATTCAGTCCAAACGCCAACCAGGTGGCTGCAATTTCTTTACTGGATTGCTTTAGCGCGGCCGCATCATAGCTCTTAATCAAAGAATGATAGTCTGCCAGAAAATAGAATGAATCCAGACTTTCATCCTGACTGGAGGCGACGGCGGGTCGAATAGCACCCACGTAGTTGCCCAGATGCGGTGTACCCGTGGTTGTAATTCCGGTCAGAAACCTTGGTTTGGACATAATTTAGCGCTCTACCTCAAATCGGGGCGCATTCTAACATTGCTCGCACAAACTCTGAATCAAACCTTTGTAGTCAGGGCCCAGCGTTTGCCATTCCAGACGGGCGACAGATGGTGGTTCAGGGCTACTCGCCAGCAGACTCTCAAGCCTTAACACTGCATTGTTCGCTTCCAACGCCACGTTATCAGTTTCACTCTCATACAGAAACTCTTCCGGACACCACTCAGGGTAAGCGAGACGCCGTGGCAGTAGCGGCCGACAGCCTCGTTGCACGGCTTCCAGAACCGACAAACCCTGAAAATCATGCAGCGCCGTTGAAAGAACGAAGTCGGATTGATCAAGCAGGCTTTGGTACAGCTGCCGATCTTCAATGAAACCCCACTGACCAACTGATTCAGGCCGCCTTGCGTTCAGCAGCTTGCGAAGAGCCGGAAATTCCTCTGGGCAACTGCGAAACTGCTGCCCGACAACGTGCAGAACAAAATCAATTTTCGTGTTAAGCAAGGCCGTGGCAAAGGCCAGTAAGCGTTCAGGTCCTTTATCGAACTCCCAACGATGATTCCAGATAATGGAGACTGGTCGCGTAGAAGGTGTTGTACGACGCGCTGGCGTACCCGGAGAGGATTTCAGTGGAACCGGAAGCACACTGGTTTTAACTTGCAATAGTTCGTTTGCCGGAACCGAATGCGCGCCTGGCATTTTTTTCAGGAAAAATAATGCACCTGCGAGAAAGCTCTGCCGATTAAACTCGGAGTTAAAAACAAGTCTGGAGGCCGCCATCGCACTTATCACGCTGCTGAGCTGCAATTCCACGGTGGAATGCTGGCTAACGCCCTGCGGATAGGCAAACTGGTTTTCGTGAAAATACAGCGCACTCGGCGTGCCAGCCAATGCGGGATTTAGCCCAAGCAAGCCGGCAAGATCCACCATAGAGCTTGCCAAAATAGCATCGTAGTTGCGCTGCAGCTCTTCTTCGTGGGTCAGCGACCATTGCAGTGCGTTGCTACGAAACTGCCAGGCAAAGTGTCTGGCTGGCAGCGTCAGAACAGTCCAGTCGACGTTATCAATGGAATGACACAACTGCGTGCGCCAATATCGGTGACTGTGCGCGTCATACGCCGACAGCAACAGTACCTGCGGCTTGCTCACGAACGACGGTAGAATGCGCCCAAAATGTTGGCCAGTTGTGCAGCATCTTCGCTGCCTGCCCACTCGCGGATCGAGTGCATCGCGAACGTAGGAACGCCTACGTCTACCGTAGCTATTCCTAATTCAGAGGCGGTGATTGGACCTATCGTAGACCCGCAACCCATGTCGCTTCGCACCACAAAACTCTGCACAGGTGCGCCTACACTGTCGGCATAGAGGCGAAAGCGAGCGGCGGTTTCACTATTGGTGGCGTAACGCTGGTTGGCATTTATCTTGATGACCACACCGTGATTCAGTATGGGGCCGTGGTTATTGTCATGCCTGTCGGAAAAATTTGGGTGCACTCCGTGCGCGTTATCAGCTGAGACTAGAAGTGAGTTTTGCATGCATCTAACAAGGTCTTCTTCTGAACCACATAGTCTTACTAGACAATCACGCAGCATCGGTCCATTAGCACCCGCTGCAGACGAACTGCCCACCTCTTCATGATCATTGCACACGAGCACGCAGGTTTGGCTGCCGTCAGCCTCAAGCAGCGCTTGCAAGCCCGCAAAACAGCTCAGAAGGTTGTCCAGGCGGGCGGACGCAATAAACTCCTTGTTCAAGCCTATCACCGCAGGCGCCTGCGTGTCGTACAGGCTCAGTTCGTAATCCAGAACCTGCTTACAGTTCGGTATCAGGTTTTGCTCGCTAATTGTGTTGCAGAGTAATTCGCGAAAGCTAATTGTCTCGTCTGAAGAGCTGCTCAGCGACAAAATGGCTGGTAAATCAGTTTGCTTGTTAACAGTGCGTTTTTCATTTGCTTCCCTGTCCAGGTGAATGGCTAGGCTGGGAATAAGCGCGACGGCACGCTCAAAGTCCAGCAGGCAGTTGTGCAAGCTGCCGTCTTCCGCCTCGCAACTCACTCTACCTGCAATAGACAGGTCACGATCAAACCAGGGGTTCAGTAAAACACCCCCATAAACTTCTAAGCCCAGCTGGTGATATCTGTGCCTATGCATATCCGCATTGGGTTTCACTTTTAGGCAGGGGCTGTCAGTGTGCGCACCAACAATATGCACACCGTTTTCAACAGTATCGGCTTCACCAACGACCAACGCGATAATCGAAGAGCCATTGCGCGTAACAAAATATTTGCCTCCTGAGTCAAGCCGCCACTTTTCCTGCTCTTGAAGTTGCACGAATCCAGCCGCCAGCAGAGTTTTCCGCATTTGCTCTACCGCATGAAAAGGCGTTGGCGAACATTTAATGAAATCGCAGAGGCCAGTATTAAATTCAGTAATCGAGTTCATGTGGACTCCGTTTGGGACAAATTTTGTTGCTCTACCGTTTTCCACGCCGTTCGCTCTCGTAAATACACCGGTATCGCATGTTCAGGCGCAATTGCTTTGCCTGCTTGCCAGGTCGCTTCAGCGAGTACGAGCACGCTGCTTGCCCTGGCCTGCAGGGTAAGTTGTGCTTCTGTCACTTCTTGCAGGCGTTTAATCAGGTTTTTCGACAACTCAGATTCTGACTTCTCCAACAATACCTTTGCTCCATTACCAAGAATGGCAGTGCTTTCACACCGACTTAACTCATCCAGCAGTTGTTTATGCGATAACAGACTATCTGTCAGTAAGGTGTCGGTCAGAGCGTAGTCGGAGCTAAATCGATAGCATGCCGCGTAGTATTCGCCCATGTGTGCATCGATAAGTACAAAGCTTGGGGTGTTGTCACTGGCCGGGCGTTCTTGCGCGTAAGTGTGTGCCAGTGCCAAAGTTGACGAGACCGGGATTGCCTGTGCATTCGCTGCATAGGCCAAACCTTGTGTGACACTCGCTGCAATCCGCGCCCCGGTAAAAGATCCTGGGCCACAAGAAAATGCAATCGCGTCGAGATCTTTAATGGCGAGTTTGTTATCTGTGAGCAACTCCTCAATCATCGGCAACAACAAATTGGCATGTTGCCTTGCGGCCAGCTGCTGCCGACTGTGTACGCTATTGGCATCGCGGAGTGCTACGCCACAGCTTTGCTGGGAGGTTTCAATGGCGAGAATGAGTGGTGACATGATGCGCTCTATATTGACTAAGCTATTGTATCATTCAGTTATGTTCTTGCTCGGTTCAAACCATGTCAGTTAAGCCCAGTATTTGCAGCGTCATCCTTGCCGGCGGCCGCGGGTCTAGAATGGGTGGCCAGGACAAAGGCCTGTTGCTTTTCGCAGGGCGCCCGCTTATTGAATATTCTCTTGATGCGGTGTCTGCTTGCAGTGAGCGAGTGATCATCAGCTGCAATAGAAATGCAGACACCTACCGATCTTACAGTGCTTTTGTGGTTAGCGATCAGGATGATTCGTATGCTGGCCCTCTGGCCGGTTTGCTGGCGGCAAACGCTATGTGCGAGCAGGAATGGGTATTCTGCTGCCCTTGCGATGTGCCAAATATGTCGGCGGAAATCATCTCTCTGCTGATCAATGGTATTGATCAGCGCAGTCACGATATTGCTGTTTGCCACGACGGGGAGCGTCGCCAAAATTTGCTTATGCTAGTCAGAGCAAGTTGTCTGGATTCAATAAGGGAGTATCTGTATCAGGGCGGTCGACGCGTTGATACCTGGCAAAATCAGTGGCGAACTATCGAAGTTGATTGCAGTGCGTACGCTGATCGTTTGCTCAATGTGAATCACCAGGCAGAACTGCTGCCATAGCAATAATGGCGCATAAAAAACCCGCACTTTGGTGCGGGTTTTTAGCCATTCAGTAGAAGTCTACCGGATAACTACTTCTTCTTTTTACGAGTAGCTTTCTTTTTCCCGGCCGCTTTTCGCTTAGCTGGGGCTTTCTTCTTAGCGGCTTTTTTACGAGCAGGCGCCTTTTTCTTAGCCGCCTTTTTCTTGGCTACCTTCTTAGCTGCTTTTTTCTTGGCAGGCTTCTTCTTAGCTGCCTTTTTCTTGGCCGGCTTCTTAGCTGCTTTCTTTTTAGCAGCGGCTGCTTTCTTCTTCGCAGCTGCAGCGGCTTTCTTCTTAGCGGCTGCGGCTTTTTTCTTGTCCGCTGCCGCTTTTCGCTTTGCGGCCGCAGCGGCGCGCTTTTTGTCAGCTGCTGCTTTCTTCTTAGCGGCTGCAGCGGCTTTCTTGTCCGCTGCTTTCTGCTTCTTGGCAGCTGCAGCTGCAGCCTTAGCCACTAGCTTCGCTTCGAAATCGGCTACTGCCTTCTTCAGCGCAGCATCAGCCTTCACCTGCACCAGCCTCTCTCTCGCTGCTGAAGCTCGGGCGCGAAGCGCACGGAGCCTACCAGAAGTTCGAGTTGCAGCTGCACCGGCTTTCTTCGCCGCAGCCCTATCGCCTTTTGTTTTCGATTTTGACGCAGCCTTGCGGGCAGAAGCTGCTTTACGCCGCTCCGCTTTCAACGCACGACTTTGCGCCTTGATTTCTTTCTGTAGCTTGGCCAACGCGTCTTGCGCTTTCTTTACTGCTGGAGCCACGGCCGCTTTTTTGCGTTTGGCCGGCGACTTTTTAGCTGCAGGCTTTCTTGCTGTTGCTTTTCTCTTTACAGCTTTCTTTGCTTGAGGCATTTTCTTCTCCTATGAAGTTGCTAATGCGCTAACAGTAAAAACAGGCACACGCTTGTTAATAGTGTTGGAAGAAATAATAGGCAATAAAATCGTGCATTTCACGCGCATATCAACAAACCACGCGATTATTTTTGTTTATTTTTATCATTTTGGCGTGTTTTCAAACGAAAGCAGCTTTTACTCGCAGATTTTCACAACAGCGAAGAAAAAAACAGTTAACTAAATGCGTTTATCAAACGTGAAGAAAAGATTCTTCAACCAAGGTACGCAGCAATAGTATTTGCTCATGCGAATCATTGAGGCATGGAATATATTCGAAGTCCTGACCGCCAGCTTGCAGAAAAATATCACGATTCTCTTGAGAAATTTCCTCCAGTGTTTCCAGACAATCAGCAGCAAAAGCAGGACAAATAACATCAACAGCCAGATTTTTGGCGCCCAACTCTTTTAGCGTCTCACTCGTGTAGGGTTGTAACCATTCCTGCTTTCCAAAACGACTTTGATAACTTAACGTCCATTGATCTGGTGCTAAACCAAGTTCGTCCGCCAACAATTGTGCTGTGGTCTGGCAGTGATGTTGATACGGATCACCTTTTCTGACATTCACCGCCGGAATGCCATGAAAGGAAAGCAATAAATGACGTGGCGCATCAGAGGCGGATCTATTCTTGCGAACAGATTGTGCAAGAGCATTAATGTATAAAGGATGGTTGTGATAATCGCGCACAATTTGCAACGCGGGTAAGTTTCTGTTGCGCTTCACATACTCAGCCACTTGATCATAAATACTGGCCGTGGTCGTTGCTGAAAATTGTGGGTACAGCGGCAATACAAGAATTTTATCTATGCCTTGGCTGCGCATCAATTCAATTGTATTGGCCAAAGAGGGATTGCTGTATGTCAGCGCATAGGCCACATGTATGTCAGTACCTGATAAGTCTTCGCCTAATTTTTCACACTGCCGTTCAGTAATCACCTTCAGTGGTGACCCACCCTCCCACCAAATTTCTTGGTAGGCGCGTGCAACACGTTTGCTACGAATTGGTAAGATTATTCCGTATAAAATTGGATACCAGAGAACTTTCGGTAGCTCAACAACGCGTTGATCGCTAAGAAACGGCGCCAAAAACTGGCGCACGCCTTTTGCCGTCGGAGCCGACGGAGTGCCAAGGTTACAAAGAATAAGGCCTTGCTTCATAGCGAAACATTAGAACCTGATAATTTAGAACAAAGAGCTATGCAGCGCCCAATGATTCGAAAATCGAATTGCGAATATCGTCCACCGAGCCAATCCCTTCTATACGATGATAAACAGGCGCGTCGCTTGAACTCATGTCTTTGTAGAAAGCCACCAGTGGTTCAGTTTGTTGATGATACACATCCAGACGGTTTCGAACTGTGGCTTCCTGGTCGTCGTCTCTCTGAACCAGATCTTCGCCCGTATCATCGTCTTTACCCACCACCTTCGGTGGGTTATAGCTTATGTGGTAGACACGTCCGGAACCCGGATGCACGCGGCGCCCACTGAGGCGCTCAACGATCGCGTCATCATCTACTGCAATCTCTACCACATGATCAATGGATACATTCACCGACACCAGTGCTTCGGCCTGGGGAATTGTGCGAGGAAAGCCATCGAACAAGAAACCATTGGCGCAATCGTCCTCGCTGATTCGCTCTTTGACGAGCCCAATAATAATGTCGTCAGAGATAAGCTCTCCGCTGTCCATTATTTTCTTTGCGGCCAAACCCAACGACGTTCCCGCTTTTACAGCTGCACGCAACATATCGCCAGTTGAAATTTGCGGTATGGAGTAATGCTCCATAATGTGTTGTGCCTGAGTGCCTTTACCCGCGCCCGGTGGGCCTAGAAGAATAATTCGCATATTGTATCCTCTTTATCTTGCTGCGAACGGAACGATACACAGTATAGTCGGGTCAAACAAGCGGCAATGTGACTCTATGGTCGGTCTGACAACAGGTCTGCGCAGCACTTTTAGGAGCAACCACAAATGTTGAAGCAGTTTGCGAAGATAAGCGCAGATCTAGGCATGCGCTGCGTTGGCTTAGCGTTTATTATGGCTCTGTCAGCGTGCGCCGGTTATGATGTGAGCCTGAATGACAGACTGATATACACGCCTAAGGAGCTATATACTGATTTTGCGTTCAGCGATTCGGCCTTGCATGATTGCGTAAGCCAGACGCTGGAGTACCAAAAAACGAGGTCAGCAGCTCAATTGACGACCTTGAACTGCAGCGGCGCTGGCATCAGCAAACTCGATGGGCTGAGCACCTTCAGCGATATCACTCACTTGAAACTGAGCGATAATAAAGTGACTAACATTGATGTGCTGGCAAGTCTCACGAGATTGCAAGTCTTGCACCTTGACGAGAATCTCATAGATGACGTATCTGTACTCTCTGGCCTGCCAGAATTGGAGATACTCAGCGTGAAAAAAAATTCGTCGATGAATTGTGCCGAGCTGGATTCACTGAAGGTCCTCAGGCCAACGCTGAAAATTTCGTTTCCGCTTCATTGCGCTCGCTAGCTGACAAAACAGGCATCCACGCTGAACCATTGTCTTGACTGGCGTACGCAAATTCAACAGAGTGACCACCCCGCAGCGCTGCTTGCAGCACCGCGTCAACCGCCTCAACACTATTGTTCTTTTCACTGATGTGCGCAATCAGTATTCGTTGCAAGCGCTGCAAATTAATATGTTCCAGAAACAAGGAAGCCTGCGCATTGCTCAAATGCCCCCAGTCGCCGCCTACGCGCGCCTTCAAGCTGGCAGGGTATGGCCCAAACCGCAACATATCAGAGTCGTGATTAAACTCCAGCAATAAAGAGTCCACATTCTGGAAATGCTCTATCACATGCTTCGAGATACTGCCAATATCAGTGAGAATTCCGAAACGTTGCTTTTTGTTTTGAATGACAAACTGCAAAGGCTCGCGCGCGTCATGCGGGACCAGCACTGGAAACACATCCAGCCCTCCTACTTTTATGCACTCTCCGCAATTGATATGGCGAACATCAACTGTATCGAGCTTCGCACCGCGCTCTTTGAGCGCAACGCTACTACCCCAGCTAGTGTATAGCGGAATGTTTAACTGACGGCACAATGAGACTACGCCTGCGCTATGGTCACTATGCTCATGCGTTAGAAAAACACAATCAATATCTGAGCCGTTTGCTCCAAGTCGAGGTAGTCTGTTTAAGAGTTCGGTGGCTGAGAAGCCACAGTCAATTAACAGCGTCGCCGAGCCAGATTTCACAAGGGTCGCATTGCCTTTGCTGCCACTTCCCACGCTGGCGAAGCTAAAATCATAGTCAATGGAGCGTGCGTTCATTTGCATTGATTCTTAAGGGCACCTCTATTAAGTCCTCGTGACCTCTGGCTTTGCGTTCGGCTTAGTGCCGAGGCATCGTTTTGGTCACGTTTAGGATAAAAAGCCTTTCAAGCGCTCCAGCAATTCGCGAGCCCGTTTACTTTCAAGTGACTCTTGAGCAGCCGCGCTGGAAATCTGAATGGCAACGGCTTCGCCTTTGGACGTCACCGTAAGCAAATAGTCTTCCGCGCTGCGTTCCGCAGTTTCGCCACCAAACAAGCGCCCGAAAAAGCCAGGCTTTTCTTCGTCCAACTCAGGTTGGTAACTTACAAAATAAAACCCTTTGCTTCTGTCGAGATCAGCCACGTTAAATTCGGCCTTATTGAGCGCTTGACCGATGGACGCCCATGCACGATCAAACGGCAGCTCCAATGTAATAGTGGGCGTGCCCTGTTCGTCACGACCCAAACTAACCTTACTCGCCGAGCCAATCCCCTGGGCCAGCAACGAAACCGAGCCACTGCCATCGGTATTGGCAAGATACTCCGCCAGGTGCCTGACCATCCATTCTTCTCTTTCTTCATTGGTAGATTCGTCTGGCCAATCGTGTTGTGTCGGCAGATCCGCAGCGCCGGGCAATTCATATTGCAGAATATGCACCTCACTACTATTGCGTTGCACACCTTGATCAATGCGATACATGTAACGCTCTCGGACATCCGGAGCGTCCTCAGCAACTCGCTGCAACCACGTTGTCTCCAGCAAGCCCTGTGGTGCATCTTCACGTGTCAACGGTATGCGGTTTTCTACTAGAAAGTTCTTTACCCTTTGCCACAAATGGCTAGGCGGGATGTCAATCAACAGCCATCGATCTGAAGCAAGCTTTTGAATACGAACTGTATTGCCAGTTCCAGCATTCAACAGTGGCGCTGGGCGCGGCACTTCAAAGTCGTCTGCGGGTAGATCTTTGTTACGCACATCGGGAATCAGGAATAGCTCGTCCTGCTCGTACTTGCTCAAGTCTTCTGGCAGTTCAAGGCCGGGTAATATCTGCTCTTCGAGATAATCGTTCTTTCGGTCACGAAAATAACCATCATCACCAAACAACCAGGAACATGCTGGCAGCTGGCTGGCAATCAGAACAATCAATAGACTTCGAGTGATAGATGTGATCATGCTGGCAATAGTTCCAATGCTTGCAAGGTTTCTTCTAGCGGCCCCTGATACTGCTCCGCCAGCTCAGTAAGAGGCAAGCGAATACCCGGACCAATTTTACCCATGCGGTACAGGGCCCATTTGCTTGGTATGGGGTTGGATTCAAGAAACAGCTGGCTGTGCAGAGCCGCTATCTCTGTATCCAGCCGCCTGGCTGTTTCAGCATCACCTGCTATTGCAGCAGCACAAACCGCGGCCAACTGATCCGGCACCACGTTTGCTGTTACCGAAATACTGCCTTTGCCACCACACAACATCAAATCAACAGCTGTTGGATCATCACCGGAGTACACAAGCATTCGACCATTGCATCGATCAATCAGTTCCGCACCGCGAGCAACGTCGCCGGTTGCGTCTTTCAAACCAATGATATTGTCTATGTCGGCCAGGCGCATAACGGTATCGTTTTGCATATCGCAAGCGGTTCGACCGGGCACGTTATAAAGTATTTGTGGAATGGGTACTGCATCAGCCACGGCTTTATAGTGTTGATAAAGACCTTCTTGAGTGGGCTTGTTGTAGTAAGGCGTTACCAACAAGCAGGCATCCGCACCCACTTCTTCGGCATTGCGGGTCAGCTCTATCGCTTCGCTTGTCGCATTGCCCCCACTTCCCGCAATCACGGGTACTCTACCGGCCGTGTGTTTCACAACACGTTCAATCACTCTAGGATGTTCGTCAAAATCGATGGTTGCAGATTCGCCGGTTGTTCCCACGGCAACAATCGCATTGGTACCTTGCTCAATATGCCAGTCAACCAAAGCGTCTAGCTGTAACCAGTCGATGCCACCGTCCGCTTGCATGGGTGTCACCAAGGCCACAATGCTACCTGTAATAGAGGTGCTCATACTCTGCCTCCGAATTTTGCAGGGGCGTATGGTACTTAGGGCGGTAAGGGCTTACAAGGAAGTATTGCAGGCTGACAAGAATCTGCGAGTTACGGCTATCGATATTGGTGCTTTTGCGGAACTTGGCTAGTTATAGCCAAGCTGATATTGAGCATCATCCTCAAGTATTTTTTTCTCAGGGCGGGCCACTGGAAAATCGCGCGTTGCACGAATCTCAAAGTGACTTGTCTTAGTTCTTGAGCGCTTGGACTGACTTACGGCAGAGTCCAATCGTAATGAACTGGAAATCGAGGCTGGTTGATCTTTTACTAATGACTTATTCATGGCAAAGTGTACAAATGATGCGCTGTGTGCAACTTGCACCATTTATTTAAAGCTGTCTATAACGTTAAGAGCATATGTTTATGATTTTACATTATTTTGGCCAAAAGTTAACCCCCGTAATGATAGCCCTGGCCGGATTACTCATGGCCATCAGTTCACATGCATTCCCAGCCAGCCTCACGGCTGAATTTCAAATTAGACCCTTTGGGCCAGGCGATACCCTGTTTTTGCAGTCGCAGCAAAAGCTTGCCAAAGACATGGTTTACGAGAGTCTGCTCACACGATTAACGGGTGACAAAGAGAAGGATTTGCGCCTGCTGCAACAACTCGTTGACCGCAAAACGCTGGGGCCGGACCAGCGTCGGGAACTGCAGGCCCTAGGCAGTGTGCTCGGACAACTGTTGAAAAAGGAATTTCGCCTGGAATGGGTGGTCTACGTAGACCAGCTAGGCCGCAGCCGTGGCTTGCAAATAGACAGCACTCGCCAGGTTATTTTCCCGTTGACAATGATCTCAAGGCGACTGGAAGCTGATGCCAGGGTTGACGTACAAAGAATTTATAACAAGGCCAGCGATATTGTTCGTTACACGCGCGCCAACCGACCATTGTTCAACAGCGACTAGCGCGACGACTAGATGTCAGGCAGACGACTGCATGTTGTTGACCATGCGTTTGAACATACGCTCCATAAAGGACTCGTTGTTGATGTTGATTACTCGAATATGGCCGCGGTGTACATTGCGGGTCAGGTTATTCAATGTTTCCACCAACACTTTTACGCCAGCCTGATTGACGAACATATAGTTGTCGCTCATTGAGCTGTACCAGGCCAGTTTCAGTTTTTTCTCAACATTGCCGTCGCCGTGCAGCCACTCGAACCATGTTCCATAGGCTACGGCTTTTAATTGTTCGCGTAGTTCTTTCTCTTGATCGTCAAGGTCGTCGGCCAGCTGGCTGACTTCAAACTCAAGATTTATGTCGGCCTCAAGGCTTGGATCAACTTCCGGTGCACCTATATCAATACCCGGGTTAACGATCTTTTCTCTTTTCTCTTCGCGGTTTACGTGTTTTGAGCGCCATTCATCTTCGGGACGAACTTCACTTGCCTTCTTGACCAGCGCGAACATGTTTTCAACATCTTGCTCGGCATAGCCAAGGTCCAGAATGTCAGAACGCAATTGCGCATCTATTTGCAAGATTGCGGATTGTGCCGAATCAGCACCGCTTTCGTTGCGCAACTCTGCTTCGACTTCTGCACTGGACAATTCATTGTCACCGGTCAATAGCGCGGCGTGCACACGGACGAATGCTTGGTTAAGCATTAGTACCGCTTTCTTCCAGATTTCGGATTCTGCGCCGAAACGCAAATAAACAAACACCAGGAAATCCACCCAGGTTTGTTCAAGAATATCGCAGGCCGCTACCGGTATATTTTTTGCTTCCGCTCGGCGACCAAATAACTCCTGGGCTTTTTTGCGGGCGACTTCTATTTTATCCAGACCTTCTTCAGCCTGAGAACTGCGTTTCTCAGCAAGCTCAACCCGCTTTTGCAGGCGTTCGCTAAAATGAGCAAAGTCTTCACGCAGTTGATCTATGAAATCAATGTCGTCATCAAAATCATCAATGGTTCGATGAACAACCTGATAAATCTTGTCGTAAACCCTGAATTTGTCTTCGTCGTCGGAAATCCAATAAGCCGCCGCTTCGGCTAACTCATTGAGTAGCATACGAGCAGGATGATCTGCTTCCTGCATGAATGAGCGATCAATCAACGCTATTTTCAAAAACGGTGTATGCAAATGGCTTAGCAACGCCTTAACTTTGGCGCAGAGAGTTTCCTCTTCAAGTATCTGGTTAAATATAGTGCCGACCAGATCAATGGTGCCCGCGTCTGCCGCTGGAACTTTTTTCTCTTCTTCTGTCTCTGCAGAATAATCTGCCAGGCTATCAACGAACTCCTTTTGGAACTCCACTACCGATGGTGCGGTCACAACTCCCCCTTCAAGCTGATACTTTCTTGCTTCCTGCAAATCGTTCAGAACCGATACATAGTCGGTACTGGTAAATTGTTCGCCAACTGCGGCATTTGCGCTAAATAATGCTCCCAACGGTACGCCTGCTCCGGTAATTCCGGTTGTGGATATTGCGAGATTCTGCAACTGCCATTTGATGATCGCATCCAGCAGTTGCTGTTCCGCGCGCATCGATTCCTGCCAGTGCGGCGGTATTAAACTGGCGCGCTCTTGTGCCGCCTGAAAAGCCAAATTTTCTGACTCTTCGAAGACCTCACTGTTTGCAGAGGGCCTTGATTCTATTTTTTTCTTACCCGCACTCGCCATATTGTACTTTAGGTCTGGCAAGATCCCCTTCTCAGCTAACATTTCGTTACTGTTTTTCAGAAATTTTTCCATATGCTCAAGCACTGATTCATTGAACTGAGCATAAACGCTGGTTTTGGCTTTTTCTGTAATGTCGAAATGTGTAATCGCAACTTGCAATGCTTTGGCAAGAGCGATTGGACCTAATGGGTTGTCTTTGTCTTCATCCGTGCGACCGCCACACAAAACCGCCAGGCGCTGGTTCAACGCCCACAGCGATTGAGCACAAGCCGATTCGACGCGAGACGCCAGTATGGATATCGCCAGATCATCTTCCCACTCAGCCTGGTCAACCAATTCCAAGTTATCGAAGTCTATTTCTGTAGACTTGCTCTTCTTCTGAGCACCTAATGGGGCACTTTTCTCAAAAAATTGATCGAAGTTCTGCGCAAATTCGGTCCACACACCTTTCAACACGGCGGCTCTGTCTTCTCGCAGCAATGTCATGGCTTCAAGGAATTGACTTTGATCGGAATTTGAAGCCGATGTATTCGCCTGTTCGAAAAGGGCCGTGTCCAACTCCGCCAGCATGCTGTCAAAACGCCCATGAAGAAACTCCAGGCTGTTTTCTTTAAGCGCTTTTCGCACTTGCCCACGCGAGAGCTTTTTCGCGCCCGCTGTGTTTAAGCGTTTCGCATTGCCTTGCCGTCGCGACGCATTGTTAGTAGCAGGTTGAGAAGCCATCCGGAAGTCTCGGTATTGTTATGTCAGCCGTGGAGATGCAAATCCATATTCTAAGCCTAGCCCATTGTGGGAAATGTGCTCGATAATTAAGGACTGTGTAAACCAAGATTAGAGGCAACGAACACGGCATATATTCGAGACTCGAGCACGGAAACAGGCGCAGAAATACGCAGGCGGCATGGCCAATTCGACGGGAACTTACGGGTTTTTCTGTTTAAATTATGTACATCAAAAGTCATTCGGACGCATCAGTGCGTCAGATCCGCCATCTACAAAGAAAACGCTGCCAAAACAGAAGCTGGCCTGCTCACTGAGCAGAAATAATGCAGCATCGGCAATTTCTGATGGCGTGCCTTCTCTGCCGGATGGTACCGCAGCGGAAAAATCGGCCATTGCCTTGGCAACATTTTCATCCTGCTTCGCAGCATCAGTCAGCGGAGTTTTAGTAATACCGGGCGCTATCGCGTTGATTCGAATACCTTTACCCGCAAATTCCGGCGTGCTGGCACGCATCCAACGGGTCAGAGCGAGCTTTGATCCGGCGTACGCATCTTGTATGCCGCTATCACGTGCGTTCAACATTAGACTGGCAGAATCGCGGTCGTCGGCCGCTAATGCCTTTAGCAAGTCCTGATCATGCTGCGCCATGGGAGCAGAATTGGACGAAATGATCACTATCGCGCCTTTTTTCTTTGCTAGCAAAGGCGTTAAACCAATGGTGGTGAGCTTGGCGCCAAAATAGTTGACATCTGTCAGCAATGAAGCTGGCCTGGCGGCCGGTCCAAGACCAGCGCACGGGATGAAACCGTCCAGACCGTCAGGCGCGAGCTGCTCAATCTCCTCCACGGCGGCCTGGCAACCCTGCTCGGTAGAAAGGTCCGCGATAATATCTGCACTCTTGATATCAACAACAATTACTGTATGCCCCAGTTCGCGCAGCTGGGTTTTTATCGCGGCACCAATACCTGTCGCACCTCCGGTCATAGCGTACGTTTTGTTCATCCAAATATTCCCCGGCTGCTGATATTATTGCCGGCATACTAACCTAAAGACGGAGCGTCGTTTATGGCCATTCAGAAAGTTAAATGCGCCATTATTGGTACCGGCAATATCGGTACGGACTTGATGGTCAAAATTGTGCAAACATCGAAAGTGCTGGAGCTTGCTGCTTTTGTTGGTATTGATCCAAAGTCAGACGGCTTGGCCAGAGCTGAAAAGATGGGCATATCAGGCACGTCAGAAGGCCTGGTTGGTTTGACCGCAATGGACGACTTTGAGGCCATTAAACTTGTGTTTGATGCTACCTCTGCTGGAGCACATCGCCACCACCATGACATTCTCAGCAAGCATGGCAAGCAGCTGGTGGACTTAACACCGGCGGCCATCGGTCCTTACACAGTGCCGGTAGTTAACATGGATGAACATTTGGGCGAACAGAACGTCAACATGGTGACCTGTGGCGGGCAGGCAACCATTCCCATAGTGCATGCCGTTTCTCGCGTGGCCAAGGTGCATTATGCGGAAATCGTAGCGTCGGTATCTTCCCGATCTGCCGGCCCCGGCACGCGAGCCAATATTGACGAGTTTACCCAAACTACAGCGCGAGCCATTGAATCTGTGGGTGGCGCAGAGCGTGGCAAGGCGATCATCATTCTGAACCCTGCAGAACCGCCAATGATTATGCGAGATACTATCTTCACACTGAGCGAACGAGCAGATGAGTCCGCCATTGAACGCTCGGTTGCAGACATGATCGCCGACGTACAAAGTTATGTACCAGGCTATCGCTTAAAACAGCAAGTGCAGTTCGAACACTTTAACGAAAGCGATCCGCTGCACATACCAGGGTTTGGCGACTTTAGCGGCACAAAGTCATCAGTCTTTCTGGAGGTGGAAGGTGCTGCCCACTATTTACCAGCCTACGCGGGCAATCTGGACATTATGACCTCCGCCGCACTTGGCACTGCCGAGCGTCTCGCGCAGATGAAGTTTGCCGCCAAAGCGGCTTGAGCACACTTTAAGCTGTTCTACGATCAGGAGCACACACATGGCGATCGACCCAATCAAAGACAAGATATACATTCAGGATGTGTCTCTGCGCGACGGCATGCATGCTATCCGACATATGTACGGCATTGATCATGTGCAAGCCATCGCCAAAGCGCTTGATATCGCCAAAGTAGACGCCATCGAAGTTGCCCACGGCGACGGCTTGTCTGGTACCAGCTTCAATTATGGCTTTGGTGCACACACGGACAAAGAGTGGATAGGTGCCGTTGCCGATGTGTTGGAGCATGCCAAGCTCACAACACTGATCTTGCCAGGAATTGCCGTTAAGGAAGATTTAAAGTGGGCCTGGGACATGGGCGTTAGATCGGTTCGGGTTGCCACTCACTGCACAGAAGCGGATGTTTCTCGCCAGCACATTGAATATGCCCGCGAATTAGGCATGGACACTATTGGCTTTCTAATGATGTCTCATATGAGCGAACCGTCGAAACTCGCCGCCCAAGCAAGGCTAATGGAAGGCTACGGTGCGCAATGCGTGTACGTTGTTGACAGCGGCGGTGCCCTGAACATGAACGACGTAGCGGACAGATTCAAAGCCTTTGGCGATGTTCTTGACCCAGCCACTGAACGTGGAATGCATGCTCACCATAACCTGGCTCTGGGTGTGGCGAACTCGATTGTGGCCGTAGAGAATGGCTGTAACCGAGTGGATGCTTCACTGGCTGGCATGGGTGCTGGTGCCGGAAACGCGCCACTGGAAGTGTTTATCGCTGCGGCCGATCGAATGGGCTGGCAACACGGTTGTGACCTGTATAAGTTGATGGATGCTGCCGATGATCTGGTGCGTCCGCTGCAAGACCGACCGGTACGCGTCGATAGGGAAACTCTGTCCTTAGGCTACGCTGGCGTCTATTCAAGCTTTTTACGCCACGCTGAAGTGGCCGCAGAACGCTACGGTCTGGAAACCAGGGATATTTTGGTAGAGTTGGGACGACGCAAGATGGTTGGCGGCCAGGAAGACATGATTGTTGACGTTGCACTGGACATGCTTAAGGAACGAGACAGTGCCGTTGCGACCATCGAACAAAAACAGGCTGGTGGATAAACCTTATACCGAAGCACATGCCTGCTAAACAAAGTTGACGCTGGCTGGCCCTATTCCGCTCAGCTCAAGACTGAGGTAATCGCCTGCGCTTACCGGTTCTAGCGGGACCAACGATCCTGACAAAATAATATCGCCGGCAACAAACGGAATATCATACTGGCCCAGGGTATTTGCCAACCACGCCACCGCCGTTAGCGGATTCCCCTGTACGGCGGCCCCCAAACCTTCGCTCAACGGCTTTCCGTTTTTGCTTACCGTGATTTTCAGATTCGGCAGGTCAAAGTCTTTTGGGTCAACCCTGTTATCACCGAGTACAAACACACCGCATGAGGCATTGTCGGCAACGGTGTCTTGTATTTTGATGTTCCAGTCTTGAATTCTCGAATCAACAATTTCAAAACAAGGCACTATGCATTCGGTTGCTTCCAGCACGGCGTGCTCATCAATATTGTCGCTGCCCAGGTCGTGCTTGAGAACAAAGGCAATTTCCGCCTCTGCGCGCGGTTGAATCAAATTTCCAGCAACAGGGATGTCAGCGCCGTTATCGTATTGCATGGCGTTGGTGAGAAAGCCAAAGTCTGGCTGAAAAACGCCTAGCATTTCTTGTACAGCGGCACTGGTCACACCAATTTTCTTGCCGACAACTCGCTCACCGTCACTGTCTAGCCTGCGCTGCAACATTCGAAGTGAGATATGGTAAGCATCTTCAATACTAATATCAGGTTCTGTGTCTGTAAGCGGTGCCAGTGTCTTGAACGAGCGCATCGCCTGGTAGAGTTGGTCGCCCAGAGTATTTATTTTTTCACTATCCATATGTCTGCGTTGTCCGAAATGTGGGGACCGGGAGGGAGAGCAGGAAAAAATTTAGCGGCGCCCGACAATCAACTCAGTCGAATCAATCGTTGGGTGCTGCTCAATAACGATGGGTTGGCCATTCAAGGTCAATGATACCGCTCGGGAATTTCCCACGCGCACTTCAAATGGCGCTTCACCAGTAATACGCAACGTTTCGCCCTGCAGCTTGGTATCCATCACGATGGGGTTTTGCTGCCTGTCGTACACTTCCACCCAGCAGTTATCATGAAAGTTAAACAGCAGTATGTCTTCACTCACGCCAGACAGCAGCACCGCAGACGCAGTGGCGCCATGCTCTTCAGACACGTCCAGGCGGTAGGCCTGATACTTGCTGTCAGACGGAGTGACAACCACCGAGGTGCGGTGGGAATTAGCCGCCCTTTCCGGGTCAGGCGGCAATGCGCTGCTTGTGTCTGCAAAAACGATTGATTGTTGCGGCGGCGCGGTCTCGGCACTGTCATCCGGAAAAGCTGTCTCCAACCTGGTCAACGCGGGATTTCGTTCCGGTGTTGTTTTGGCGGCCGATTTCTCGAAATGCGCATCTTCCGCTTCGAACAAGCGAAACTGATTCCCAGCGACTGTATCGCGCAGAGATTCGATATCACCACGATCAAAAGTCCAACCGACGATTAACAACAAACACACCAGCGCCAAACGCAATGACAAGCCGGAACGAGGCGTGGCTGGAACTAAAGCAGCCGCATACGGCACGGAATTCTGAACGGGCTGTTTTAACTGCGTTTGGTATAAACCCAACAAAATTTGGGGGTTCAGATCGAGAAATTTCGCGTAAGATTTAAGGTAAGAACTGAAGTGTTTGCCTTCAAGTTGCGGATTGTAGGAGTCTGACTCCAATGCCGCAATATGACTAATCATTAGGTTTAAGGCACTTGCAGCATCTTCTTGAGAAAGACCTTTAACTTCGCGAGCTTCGCGAAGAAGAACGCCGGCTGTTTTCAAGTACGGGAAAGATTGTTCATGTAAGGGCAAAACAACACTGCCATTCATGATCGCGGACGCTTAGCGAGCCCTCAGCAAGTCAAAAACGGTACTATTGTACCTTTTTATTGCGCTGTCGTGAAGGCGGTGGCGCGCCTA
Source organism: Pseudomonadota bacterium (assembly GCA_039111475.1). GTDB lineage: Bacteria > Pseudomonadota > Gammaproteobacteria > Pseudomonadales > JAUIET01 > JAUIET01. The sequence goes on from JBCCIP010000029.1 coordinate 31,070, forward strand.
TGTGCGGCTCATTGCGCTGCCTGGCAAGCGCTATTTGCTTCTGTCGTTCGGCAAATCTAGCCTTGCGTGATGCACTAGAATACGCGTAGCAACGCTCACAACTAACACCCTCGATATAATGCGATGATTCCTTATCGTTGTCGGTGATAGGACGCCTGCATGCATGGCATTGATCGTATTCGCCTTCCTGCAATTGATGATTAACCGTGACTCTGTTGTCAAACACAAAACAATCGCCATGCCAGAGGCTGTCTTCCTCAGGAACTAACTCAAGGTAATTCAGAATTCCACCTTGCAGGTGATATACCTGATCGAAGCCTTGCTCTAACATAAATGAAGAGGCCTTTTCACAACGTATGCCACCTGTACAGAACATAGCGACTTTACGATGTTTTTTAGGGTCGCAGTTTTCTGCTATGTATTGGGGAAACTCACGGAAGCTGCTGGTTTTTGGGTTTACGGCCCCCTCGAAACTGCCTATTTCGACTTCATAATCATTACGAGTATCAATAAGTAACACGTCTGGATCTGCAATCAACTCATTCCAATTCTCGGGTTCTACGTAGGTACCTACCGTTTTGTTGGGGTCAATGCCATCAACGCCCAAAGTGACAATCTCGCGTTTAAGTTTGACCTTCATTCGATAGAAGGGCTTCTCGCTGACTTGCGAGAACTTGTAGTCGATGCCACAAAGGCGCGGATCACGCTCGAGGTAATCGATCAGCAACTGAACATTAGGCGGCTCGCCCGATATCGTGCCGTTGATACCTTCATCGGCAAGCAACAGAGTACCTTTGATACTCAAGGTCTGGCACTGTTCTAGAAGTGCCGGCTGCAGATCGCCGCAATCGGGTAGCGAGACAAATTTGTACAACGCGCAGACCGAAAAGCTCTCGTTCATTCCTTGTCTGCCAACGCTTCTCGCTTACTGCCGCCATGGCAAGCTGGGCTATTGGGAGCATCGTGTTGACGCGTATTCCATTCCTCTGGTGAGTAGGTATGCAATGCCAGCGCATGCACACTTCCTGCGAGCTCCTCAGACAAAACCTTGTAAACACTCTGGTGCCTGGCAACGTCGCGCTGCCCGTCAAACAGTCCGGTCACTATAACGACCTTAAAATGCGATTCGGAACCCGGCGGCACGTTGTGTTGGTCAGACTCGTTGACCACCTGTAAATGCTCCGGCTCAAATGCATTTTGCAGCTTTTGCACTATTTGTTGTTGAACTTCCATAAACTACTCCTCCTGCGGTATTTTACCTCAATCGCTTGCAATGTGAGCCTTGGGAAAGGACTGATCTCGACTGCTATACTCGGATACCGAGACAACGATATGAGCGCAGCAATGGCAGAATCCGACTATCGCGTGGTGTTTGAGGGCCAAATCGCCGATGGCTTCAGTATTGGCATGGTTAAGAAAAACCTGGCCAAGCTGTTTAAGGCCGATGCGGAGCGTATCGCAACTATTTTCAGCGGTCAGGCTGTTGTTCTCAAGCGAAATATCGATCACCCAACTGCGCTGAAATACCAGGCAGCGCTGCAAAAGGCGGGTGCAATAACAACTCTGAAGTCGGCGAACGGTAGCCAGGAAACATCTGCTGCCGAAGTACAAAAGCCTTCTCCACCCGACACTAAGCCTGCCCAGGACGATTGGTCGCTCGCACCTGCAGGAAGCGAACTTTTACGCGCCAGCGAGCGCAGAGAATTTGAAGAGGCGAATCTGGATGTGAGCCACATCTCAATTGCGTCCAGCTTTATGAGCTTTGATGACGGCGCCAATGAAAACAATGAAGTGGCCGCACCCGATACCAGTCACATTTCAGTAGCCGCAGTCGGCGAAACGCTGGGTGATACTACGCAAGAGCAAGCAGCTGCGGATGTGAACGAGCTGCAAGCCAGCGTCGCGCCGGTCGGTGCAGAATTGAGCGACAACAGGAAAGAGCACGTGCCACTGGAGCTTGACCTAAGCCATCTCAGTCTAAGTGATTAGATATGCCGGTCGCGGTATCGGAATCTAACTTAAGCGCTGCTATCAGCGGGCAGTTCAACAGCAACGCATAATCCGGGTGAATTGTCGTAGAGGTTAATCTTGCCGTTGTGGTATTTAACCACCGCGGCGACCAGACTAAGGCCCAGACCGTTACCCGGGTATTCACTGCGCGCTGTTTCAACACGGAAGAAGCGCTCGAACACACGGTGGCGGTCCGCCGGCGGGATACCAATACCATTGTCGCGAACCTGAAGCATTAGTGCACGATCTCTGCGCTCCAGAATAATTTCAATCAGGCCATCAACCCCAGTGTACTTAATAGCGTTGTCAATGAGGTTTGCAACCACCTGAAACAACAGGTCCCTATCGCCATTCAGCTTGGCATTCGGAGTAAGGTTTTGCGCAATGGTGATACTTTTTTCTGAAGCCACTGGCTCATAGAGCTCTACTACATCGGAAATGGTGACATCCAATTCGTGCCTATGGAATTCTGACTGCCGGTTGCCCGTTTCGATTTGCGCAATCTTTAACGCCGCGTTAAAGGTTTTTAACAGATCATCAGCCTCGCTGGACAAGCTGTCAACGATCTGCTGGTTCGCAGGATCGCCGCGCTCTTCTAACATAGCCACATGATTGCGTAATCTGGTCAGAGGCGTTCGAAGATCATGTGCAATATTGTCTGATACCCTGCGCACGCCGGCCATCAACTCTTGCAATCGCTCCAAGAGCAAATTAATACTGATTTCCATCTCACGAAAATCGCCACTGTATCGATTGATCGGCAAGCGTTTGGACAAATCGCCCCCCAGAATATTTCGAATAATTGCGTTAAACGCTTCCACTCGCCGCAACAACAGCGAGCTGATCAATGCACCCCCGATAACACCGAGAATGATGGTTACGATAGTGCCACGCAACAGCAGGTCAAATACCAACTCTACTTTTTCTTCCGCAGGTAGCAAGCTTTCGGCAAGTATTAACCTTCCCCCGTTGCTTTGTGTGGCATCCATCGCTGCAAGGCGAAACATCTTGTCACCCTGCCGTGCATCGAAGGCTTTGAATTGATGCCCTAGCCAGGAAAACTCAAAGTCTTGCAGGTCTGGTACTGCGTTAAGGTTGCTCGCCAGCACCTCGTTTCGCGCATTACTGAGGTGATAGTAAAGCCTTGATGAATCAAATGCTGCACTGCGCTGCTTGGCGTATTCCAGCATTGCTGGTTGACCACCCGCGTCCAGAGCACTCTGAAACTGAGCCAGTTCTGTGTCCAGGTTTTTCTCGATACTGCTAAATACATTGTAAGCATAGAGCGAGTAAATAAAACCCAGCAGCAAGAAGACTGAGATGCTCAGCCAGAACGCATAGTTTGAAATGAATCGGAAGGTGTAGCTACCGAAAACACCACGGTAGGTATCTACCAGCTTATTCGGGAGCATTCAGTACGTAGCCCGTACCGCGCACAGTATGCAATAGCTGCGTCTCAAATCCCTTATCAATCTTTTGCCGTAAGCGGCTGATGTGTACATCAATTACATTGGTCTGTGGGTCGAAATGATAGTCCCACACGTTTTCCAGCAGCATGGTCCGTGTGACGACCTGACCAGCGTGTTTCATCAGATATTCCAGCAAACGATACTCTCTGGGTTGCAGATTGAACACCTGGCCAGCGCGCGTTACTTTATGAGTCAGTAGATCCATTTCCAGATCACCGACGGATAATCTTGTTTCCGAGTGGGCCACTTCGCCGCGACGTATCAGCACTTCAACCCGCGCCAGTAACTCCTCAATGGCAAACGGTTTCACCAAATAGTCGTCCGCGCCTACCTTCAGACCTTTAACCCGGTCATCTACCTCGCCCAGTGCACTTAGAACCAACACTGGCGTTTGAATGTCAGCAGACCGCAGAGATTGAATAATGCTTAAGCCATCCCTGCGCGGCAGCATCCTGTCAATGATCATGGTGTCGAACTGGCCCTGCTTGGCTCGCCGTAGACCCATATCACCATCTGCCACATGATCTACGAGGTAGCCATTATCACGCAGTCCGTTGCAGATAAACTCCGCTACATTCTTGTCGTCTTCAACCAATAAAACAATTCTGGGCCGCTTGTTTGCTTTTTCAACCATGGGTAATGCCTAGTGGTAATCGGGAATCATCTGCACTATCACGAACGGCAAGGTGCTGCCGCAGGGTTCTCGATGAGATGCCGGTGGCCGTCTATTGTAAACCGAACCAGCCCGGCAGTGACAAGTGCGTGCTGGATCACAGCGACGAAGCGTAGTACTCCAGATTTATACCGTTCATCGGTATTCTACAAGGAAAAATCGCATAACTGACTATGTTTTAACCAGTTTCGCAACTGTTCTTGCCTATGCTTTGCAGCCAAAAACTCAGCGCCTTCAACGAAACCTTCCGACACTCACGAAGTTGGAGTGCGCTAGAATTGATAAGTGCAGCGGTATGTTGCTTTGCTGTAATCTCAACCACGGCTTCAGCACAAACCAATTCTCAGTCAGTTGGCATGCCTGAAGCGCACTATTGGCAAGAACTACCCGGTTACCGAAGCGCCAAGCCACAAGCACCTGTTGCCGAATTGCTAGGCCCTAAACCACTGACCGTTAGTGTTGACCAACTGCAAAACCTGCAGCAGCTGGATCGGAATGATAGTTACAGGCTGCTTACTGATGAACAGCAAGCCAGACAGGACGCCGAACGCGAAACCGCGGCCAGCCGCATAGGAGAGAGCAATTGGCACTATGGTTGGGGCGTTGGCTTTGAAGACGTTAAGATTCGTCTAAGCTACGATTTTTAGGCGCAATCCATACGCTGTGTGGATGCAATTCGCGCACGCAAGACGCTCCCAACAGTCTTTGATACCATAGGGCTTTAACTGACCGCAGCTACGCTCTTGACCGAACCTCCTCAAGCTTTGCCTGTTGCCGGCGTTTTCAGGCGACTGTTCGCTATGTTGTATGACGGTTTGCTTGTGTTGGCGATAATAATGGCTGGAACAGCAGCGGCTATTGGCGTCAGAGTTTGGTTAAGTGGCGCCGATGCGGCAGTTGCCGATCCAGATACCGCCGCACACGGTCCCTTGTTTCAATTGTGGTTGTTACTACTGATTGTGTCTTTCTTTACCTTGTTTTGGCGTTGGAAAGGTCAAACTCTGGGTATGCAGGCGTGGCGACTAAAGGTACGTAATTCGGATGGCAGCCAGCTGAGCATAAGGCAATGTTTGCTGCGTTTGCTGGCCGGATTGTTGTCTTGGTGTTGTTTGGGCCTTGGATACTGGGTAATTGTGTTCAACCCGGCCAAAGGGTCATGGTCGGATTCCTGGTCGAAAAGCGAATGCGTGGTTGTTCCTAAAAAGAACTGACATTCGTTCTGACAGGCTATGTTCAGCGGCTTCTAAGTACCCCTGCGTATCAGTATGCCACCGACGACCACGCAGACAATTATAGGCAGCAACACTGCATACACCGGTGCAAAGCCAAACACCAGACTCGACGGTCCCAGCATATCCTGGCTGGTTCGAAAGACTATGCCCACAATCACCCCTACAAAAATACGGTAGCCCATAGTCACTTCGCGCAGCGGGCCGAAAATAAATGAGATAGCGATCAAAACCAGGCTGGCCGTACCTAACGGTTGCAGCACTTTGGACCAGAAAGAAAGCTTGTATTCGCCGGCACTCAAGCCCTGCCCCGCGAGGTATTGCGAGAAATCCCACAAGCCTGACATGGACAAATTATCGGGTTTGATCACCAGTTGTTTTAGCAGCTCAGGCGTTAAATCGGCTTGCCAAAGTAATGCATCAAGATGCTCTTTCTTTGTTGCATTTTCTTCTACATAGGTGACATCCACATTGCTGAATAACCAGCCTTCGTCTGTGTGTGACGCCGCTTGTGCAAACAGAAATTGCTTGAGTTGTTTGTTTGCATCAAAGCGAAACAACGTAACCCCTTTCAGGCTCTGCGGGGATTCGACCACGCTAAAGTGCATGTACTCAAGACCTTCGCGGTTCCAGAGCCCGTACCTGGACGCAACAACACCGTCGCCATATTGCGCACTGGCGCGCCGGCGGTCTGCCATCTGCTCTGCCGGGGGCGCTATGAATTCGCTTAGAATCAAGCCGACCAGCATGAGTATCAGCGCCGGCTTCATGACCATCCAAATAATCCGGATAGTCGAGATGCCCGCACCGCGCATAATTATGAGTTCGCTCTGAGACGCTAACGTTCCCAAGCCAATCAGGCACCCCACTAGAGCGGCAAAGGGAATGTATTCGTGAATGCGACCAGGCAGTGTTAGAAGTACATAGATTAGCGCTTCGTTAAAATCGTAATTGCCCTCTAGATCGCCAAGCTGATCAATAATCGCCGAGATCACATCCAAACCTACGATAACCACCAACACCAAAATGATGGCGGCAAGTACCGAATTGCCAATGTGTTTATTCAGCAGCTGCATGCTGCACACCTTTTTGACTCAGTTTGCTGCGAAAAAAAGCGCTCACTGCATCACTGTTAAATAGCGCCAGGCCCAGCGCCAGAAACAACGCGTGTATAGCCCAAATACTCAGTGGAAAACTGCTTTCCGGGTCTTCCAGGCCACTACGTGCAGCGCTCAGTAGCAACAAGTACGTTAGGTAAATCATGATTGCGGGCAACAGTTTCACATAGCGCCCGCGGCGATGATCAGTACGACTCAGCGAAAGCGCAATCAAAGCCACGATTGGCACCAGCAATGGCAGCGAAACACGCCACAGCAAAGCCGCTCGATCATGGGCATCGTCACTATTGAGCAATTCAGATGTTGATCTTGCCTCAACCTTTAGTTGCTTTCTGGCCAGATCCTGCGGTTCTTGCAACAACTGCCCATAGGCAGAAAACCGGGTGACCTCAAGTACCTGCTTACCAGGTTGTCCGCTGAACCGATAGCCATCTTCAAGCTGTAAGTAGCGATTACCTTGCTTGCGCACTATCTCGCCGCGTTCAGCCACAACAACGTTGATTGCCGATGAATTGCGGTCGCTGCTGGATTCAGAAATGAAAATGTTATTCATTTCAGTTGCTTCAGCATCAATTGATTCGGCGTAAGTGACGCGCTTACCGCCATCGCTTGATTGAAATCGACCTTCGACCAGTGTATTCACTTGGCCATAAGTCTTGGGGTCATTAAATATGGAATGAACCTTGGCAGCCCCCGTTGGGCTCACGTAAAAACTGAGGCTGGCAACCAGCAATGAAACAAACCCGGCCACTAGCATGGTGTAGCCCAGCAATCTCCTGTTGCTAATACCACAGGCGGATAGCACCACCATTTCGCTTTCCACGTAAAGACGGCCATACGCCAGTAAAATACCAATGAACAAGGCCAGTGGAATAATCAATTCCAGAAAGCCTGGAATTCTAAACAACATAATACTGAACAACACATCGGTCGCCAAATCACCTGCCGCTGCTTGCGCCAGGTACTTTACGAAGCGACTGCTCATTGTAATCAGCAACAGAGCGATACTGACTGCGGTCATCACCTGCAAAATTTCTTTGGAAAGATAGCGGAAAATCAACATCGAGTTGCTTCCAGTGCCGATAGAAGTACACTAGCGTCTGGAACAGCCAATTTAAAAAACAAGAAATTTGCTAGCAGTGTGCACACTGCAGCCAGCTGACAAATATAAACCACAGGATACCGAATGAAATTCAAAGTCCAAGACGTCCCCGCAGATTTGAGCGGGCTTAAAAGTGAGTGTCTTATAGTACCAGTCTATACCGATAAGCCATTTAGTAAAGCCGTCAAAAGGCTGGATAAAGCACTGAAGTCAAGCTTGAGTGCAGTGCGCGATGGTGGCGACTTTTCAGCCAAAACGGGTGAGTTTTTGCTGTTACCCACACCCCGCGCAGCAGCCAATCGACAACCGCATCGTTTGGTGCTGTTAGGTCTGGGTAAATCCAGCTCCGCCAGTATGGACACTCACCGCCGGGCGCTGGCCAAAATGTTCGCCGCTGTGCTTAGCTACCAATTTAAGTCTGCGCACTACTTGCTCGAAGAAAGCAAAAACAAGCAACTTTCAACATCTAAGGTGTTGCACGAGATAGGCAGGGCGGGTGAGTTTGCTGAGTACTGCTACCGCACTACACTCGGCAAAAAGCCTGAGGCGCGTGCCTTCACCAGTCTGAACGTACTGTGCGGTAAATCTGCCGCAACCAGCAAAGCTCTTAGCAATGGCGCCGCCACAGGTCGCGGCATGAATTTGGCCCGGGAGCTGGGGAATTTGCCGGGCAACATCTGCACACCTCGTTATTTGGCGAAGGAAGCCCAAGCACTGGCGCGTAAATATAATTCCTTAAAAACCAAAATCCTGAACGACAAGCAATTAGAAGCACTGGGCATGGGCTCGCTGTTATCTGTTGCCAGGGGCAGTAAAGAGCCCGCCCGTCTGATTTCCATGGACTATCAAGGTGGTGCAAAAAATTCAGACCCCGTCGTTTTGGTTGGCAAAGGGATCACCTTTGATACCGGCGGAATATCTCTGAAACCAGGGGCCGCGATGGATGAAATGAAATTCGATATGTGCGGTGCGGCTAGCGTATTCGGTGTTATTCAGGCTTTATGCCTAATGAAAGCCAAGGTAAATGTGGTCGGCTTGGTAGCGGCGGCGGAAAACATGCCAGGCAGCCAGGCAACCAAACCAGGCGACGTTGTGACCAGCATGTCGGGTAAAACGATTGAGGTATTGAACACCGATGCCGAAGGCAGGCTGGTGTTGTGCGACGCCCTGAGTTATGCCGCCCGTTACAAACCAACTGCGGTTATTGATATAGCCACTCTGACGGGTGCCTGCGTAATTGCGCTGGGCCATCATGCCAGCGGCTTGTTCAGTAATGATGACGAATTGGCCGCACAGTTGCTAGCAGCCGGCGAGGCTAGTGGTGACAAAGCCTGGAGGCTGCCCATCTGGGACGAATATCAGGAGCAGCTTAAGAGTAACTTTGCGGATCTTGCCAATATAGGTGGGCGAGCGGCTGGCAGCATTACGGCGGCCTGTTTTCTATCGCAGTTTGCCAGCGATTACAAATGGGCCCATATCGATATAGCTGGCACTGCCTGGCATAGTGGCGCAAAAAAGGGAGCAACCGGGAAACCAGTGCCTCTGTTGTTGAACTACCTGCTGAAATAATCAGCATCAATGACAAAGATTGATTTTTACCTGCTGCGTGGGGCATCTGAGACTCGTCAGGGCGATCACTTTGCCTGTTTGCTGACCGACAAAGCCTTTCGAGGCGGCAATCGGGTATTGATTTCAGTTGGTTCTGACAAGCACGCGAACGACATCGACCAATTGTTGTGGAAAGTGCCAAATACCGGGTTTATTCCACACGGGCAAGCTTCTGATGTGTCCAATATAGTCGCAATTGATTATAATCTGGGCCCTGGCAATCACGACGATTGCCTGATAAACCTGTCTCATACTGTGCCTGAATACTGTGCACGATTTAAAAGGATTTGTGAGGTCGTAGTGTTTAATAACGAAGCCCGAGCAGCAAGCCGGGAACGCTTCAAATATTATCAGCAACGGGGTTTCCCGATAAACACGCACGAAATAACTCGCAACTACGCATGATGCATCGATACTTGTCTATCTCTAAGCTCGCGAAGTGTGAAGTGAATTATGTCTGATTTGGATGACGAGGTTATTGAACGGGCCAGCGAGATTCCTGTTCTCGATAGAATCGTTAAGCCCAGCAAGCAAAAAGACCTGGCTGATTTGCTGATCAAGATCATTCAGACCAATGAAGCCGAAGACAAGGCATCGTTAACCGAATACGACGTTGACGTAAGCTCGGCCACACTACGAGATATAGACGCGAAATTAAGCGCCGCCTTGCATACTGCTGATCAACAACCCTCTCTTACAATTCCTATGCTCACAGAGATCGCGGATTTTCCAGTGCTAGAGGGTACTGAGTTGCCGTTCCAGAGCGGTGAGAGGGGTGGCACCGAACAAACAGCATTGCCCACAATGCACTCCGTCCACAACGACACAGACGCCGCTAATTCCGCCCAGCAACCCACCTCAGCAAATCAGGAAAGGGTTGTTAAAAGAGATGTATTTTCTTTTGCTGAAGGCGAGGCTGATGCCAAATCGGCCGGCATTCAGCATCCTAAACCGGACTTTGACTTGGGCCTGGACACCAGCCAGATAGCGGCAAATCAACACACCTTATTCCAAGAACAGCTCAATCAGGCAAGCAAACAGATTATTGATAACCTGATTGCTGAGCACGCTGTTGCCATACGCCAGGAATTGGAGAATCGAATTGATTCGCTAAAGCGGGAGTTGCTCGGCGAGCTGAGCGCACAGCGGCCGCATCAAGTAGAACCCGCGGACCTACCACCGCTGGAAATCAACGAACTCCCGGAACCCGAAGGTTCAGACGCTTAATCCGCTAACTTCCCGCCCGTTGTATACTGCGCTGACGATCAGACGCTCGCCTTTTGAATGACGCACGAATGGAAAAAACCTACAACCCCGCCGACATAGAAACCCATTGGTACGAACAATGGGAAGCGCGTAACTACTTTGCACCCAGCGGCAAGGGAACACCTTACAGCATTATGATTCCGCCACCCAATGTCACTGGCAGTTTGCATATGGGCCACGGTTTTCAAGATACGATTATGGATGGCCTGATTCGCTACCATCGAATGCTTGGCCATAATACTTTGTGGCAAGTGGGTACCGACCACGCAGGCATTGCAACGCAAATGGTGGTGGAGCGTCGCCTTGACGCCGCAGGCACTAGCCGTACCGAGCTCGGTCGCGATCAGTTTATTGATGAAATATGGAAATGGAAAGCCGAGAGCGGCGGGCACATCACACGTCAGCTTAGACGGCTGGGTGCCTCTGTGGATTGGGAAACTGAACGTTTCACCATGGACCCAGGTTTGTCCAAGGCGGTTCAGGACGTGTTTATTAGCCTGTATGAAGATGGCCTGCTGTATCGCGGCAAGCGTTTAGTTAATTGGGACCCTGCGCTGCACACGGCAATTTCTGACCTGGAAGTAATTTCGGAGGAAGAGCAAGGCCATCTTTGGCATCTTCGCTATCCGCTGTCGTCAGGCGAGGGCAACCTGGTAGTTGCCACAACACGACCAGAAACCATGTTGGGTGACAGCGCCGTTGCAGTGCACCCTGACGATGAACGTTATTCTCATTTGATTGGCCAACAAATTGACCTACCATTTTGTGGGCGCCAAATTCCGATAATTGCCGACACTTATGTAGATCCCGAATTTGGCAGCGGCTGCGTAAAGATTACGCCCGCGCACGATTTCAATGATTACGAGGTGGGTCAGCGCCATGGCCTGCCAATGATCAATATACTGGATGATAATGCGGCGATAAATGATCTTGCGCCTGATGCTTATCGAGGCTTGGATCGATTTGAAGCTCGCAAAAAAATCGTGGCGGATTTCGAAGCGGCAGGCTTGCTTGAACACATTGAGCCTCACACCTTGAAGATACCGCGCGGTGATCGCTCGGGTGTCGTTGTGGAGCCCTACCTGACAAATCAATGGTATGTGGCAGCAAAAAAGCTGGCGATACCTGCAATCGCAGCGGTGGAGAATGGCGACATAGAGTTTGTGCCCAAGAACTGGGAAAACACTTATTTTGCATGGATGCGCGACATTCAAGACTGGTGTGTTAGCCGCCAACTTTGGTGGGGGCATCGAATTCCAGCGTGGTATGACAATGAAGGGAATGTCTACGTTGGACACTCAGAACAAGATGTGCGTGAGAAGAACAATCTTGGCGATCTGAAGCTGCGTCAAGATGAGGATGTTCTAGACACCTGGTTTTCATCCGCGCTCTGGACGTTCTCAACCCTGGGTTGGCCAGAAGATACGGAGCGCTTGCAGACCTTCCATCCCAGCGCAGTACTAGTGACTGGTTTTGACATCATATTCTTCTGGGTTGCCCGAATGATCATGATGACTCTGCACTTTCGCAAAGAGGTTCCATTTAAACAAGTGTACGTGCACGGCTTGATACGCGACGCAGAGGGCCAGAAGATGTCCAAGTCTAAGGGCAATGTGTTGGACCCGATCGACTTGATTGACGGGATTGATCTAGACACATTGCTTGCCAAGCGGACCAGCGGAATGATGCAACCGCAATTAGCGAAGAACATCGAGAAGCAAACTCGCAAACACTATCCAGAGGGTATACCAGCGTTTGGCACAGATGCTTTGCGTTTTACCTATTATTCGTTGGCCTCTACCGGGCGTGACATTCGTTTTGATTTGGGTCGAATTGAAGGCTACCGGAATTTCTGCAACAAAATATGGAATGCTGCCAGATACGTGTTACAAAACACTGAAGAGCATGACTGCGGTCTGGATGACTCCGTTGAAATTGAGTTAGGGCTATCCGAGCGCTGGATTGTATCCAGGTTACAAGACACTGAGGCAAACGTTGCTCGCCACATTGAGAGCTACCGATTCGACCTTGCCTCACAGGCTGTTTACGAGTTTATCTGGAACGAATATTGTGACTGGTATTTGGAGCTATCCAAACCCGGGCTTTGGTCTGACGACACGCCTGAGGCGCAAAAGCGCGGAATTCGCAGAACACTGGTTCGTGTTCTGGAAACATCGCTGCGACTTTGCCATCCGTTAATGCCGTTTATCACCGAGGAAATATGGCAGCGCATCGCACCACTGGCTGGAGTGCATGGCGAAAGCATTATGCTGCAAGCATACCCTCTCAGTGATCAGAATAAAGTTGATACGCAGGCTGTTGCTACCATTGAATGGTTGAAACAAATGGTTATCGCCGTACGCACAATTCGTGGTGAAATGAACATTCCACCGGGCAAGCCCGTTGCGCTGTTCATCAAGAATCTGGACAACACGTCATCGACCAAGCTCTCGGAATGCGAGCATTTAATGCGTAAACTGGCAAAGCTTAACTCAGTTGCGGCAATGACTGCGGACGATACGCGCGCCGTCGCCACTCAGCTAGTGGGCGAATTGGAGCTTTGTGTGCCAATGGCCGATCTCATCAATAAAGACGATGAAATTGCCAGGCTGGAAAAAGAGACAAGCCGCATTGAAAAAGACATCGCGCGGCTCGAAGGCAAATTGGGTAACGCTAAATTTACTGAACGCGCACCCGCCGACGTGGTTGCGAAAGAACGCGAGAAGTTGGCGGAGCTAGGGTCAGCACTGCCAAAGCTTCAGGCCCAGCTCGACAGTATAAAATTGCTATAGGAAATTGAGGTGCCCTTACGGTAGGCGAATCTGAAAGGACGCGCCGCCCAAACTCGAATCACTCAAGCTGATGTTAGCGTTGTAACTGTTTACGATGTCATTGACCACGGCAAGCCCTATGCCCTGCCCTGGCTTTTGTGTATCCAGACGCTCACCGCGTGCAAATATACCTTCACGCAGCGAAGCCGGTATCCCAGGGCCGTCGTCTTCTACAACTACTGAGCATTTATGATCCAAGGTGTACAACGCGATATGCACAGTGGAGCTACAGTATTTGAAGGCATTGTCTAGAATGTTGCCCAGCAATTCCATCAAATCACTCTCGTCCATTTTGCAAGCGGCGGCGGCATCCAGTGTTAGCTGGACATGCACTTGTTTGTCAGAGTAGACCTTCTTTAGCGCTTCGCTAAGGCGGCTTAGTACTGCCGAGACCTGTGTAGTTCGCTGCGTGATTGCCGGTCGTGCGCGGTTAGCACGCTGCAATTGATACTGCACAATCTCATCCATTTGTTGTAATTGCTGTGCCAGCAAATCTTTATCTTGTTCCCCTTCCACCAGCGCCCCTCGCGCAATCGACAATGGCGTTTTTAAACTATGGGCTAAATCACTCAAGCGATTCTTGTGCTGTTCACGTTGTGCAAGTTCATGGCTTAACAATTGGTTCAGGTTATCTGTCAGGCCTTGCAACTCAGCTGGGTAAACGCCGTCCAGTTGATCGATATCGCCTTGCTCCACTCTTCTAACATCTCCGCTAAGCCTTTTGAGCGGTAACAGCCCCACTCTTAGCACCAGCAGCTGCACAAACAGCAGCACTATTCCCACAGATAACAGCCTGAATTGCAGACCAGTGCGGAAGCGTTCCAACTCGGCATAGAAGAAATCAGCGGATTGCAAAACTGAGAAAGTGTAGCGTTTGGAAAATACATCTTGATTTTCTTGCTTCACTGGATTTTCTTTCGGATGAAATTCCCAGGAAACGCCCAAGGTTGAATAAAGAAACCCTTCTTCCTGAAGCTCGACCGGGCCGAACCGCGATTCGCCTGTGTCAGTCCGCCGAAAGTCCTGTGAGTCTGGCAAATCCATAACAGCGACCGCGGAGTAACTGCGCCAGACCTCATTAGCCTGATCATCAAACACGAAACCGTACAAGCCCGAATCAAACTGGTTAAATTTGGTCTCTTGAAGAGTGTCAGGCATGCGCAGTTCATGCTGCCCATCTTCCACTTCCGCAAGCAGCAACAAAATTGTGGAGTTCAGCTTCTCTGCTTCGCTGCGCGTGACGCTACTAACAAAGGCTTGTTCAAGGGCATAATACACCAGCCCAAGAAACACCAGTAAGGTAAGGGCCGTCGACAGCAGCAGGCGGTTGCTGAGGGAGAGACCCGATGGCATACGCTTATTGCAGCGCCGTCAGTCTATAACCCTGGCCACGTACAGTATCAATGAGTTTGGCGTCGTTGAATTGCGCGAGTTTTCTACGCAAACGACCGACAAATACTTCAATTACGTTACTGTCGCGATCAAAATCCTGATCGTAAATATGCTCTGTAAGCTCAGTTTTCGACACTACCTTGGCAGAGTTCATCAACAGATATTCGAGAACCTTATACTCATACGCTGTTAGCTCAACTGAATGTTGTTCCACAGTGACCTGCTTGGTATTGGTGTCCAGTGATACGGGGCCATGACTTAGCACAGGACTCGCAGAACCTGCCCTTCTCCGCAATAAGGCATTCAATCGGGCCAGCAACTCTGGCATATGAAACGGTTTGGCCAGGTAATCATCGGCACCCGATTCCAGACCAGCAACCTTGTCCTGCCAGCTGCTACGAGCTGTTAAAATCAGCACCGGAAAATCGCGTTGTTGATCACGCAAGGATTTGATGACGGCCATACCGTCTACCTTGGGTAAGCCTAGGTCAATGACTGCTATATCATAGGGGTATTCTCTACCCATAAACAAAGCCTCTTCGCCATCACTGGCGGCGTCTACGGCATAACCCTGCTGTTGCAATGCTTCGGTTAATTGTTGCTGCAACAGCGGCTCATCTTCAACTAAAAGCACACGCATAGGCATTCTCCACGCTTAAATGATCAATCAACGAACAATTTGCCCGGTTTCTCTGGCTACAAGAACATTGGTTACGACACCATTATTCTTCAGTATACGTACGCGAAAATAATCGCCAGTGGGGCTCACAGACAGCACTTTGCCGCCGGTGGCTGATCGGGCGATATTGGCTGCTTGTCCAGAACTGATGCCACGGCTGGCAAACCCTTCCCCCTGAGCAGTGGCGTTCAATGGCATCAATAGAGCGCTGCACAGCACGGCGGCGGCGGCCAGTGCCCGATAATCGTCAATTGCTTTGCTTGAAGACATGCTGCAAATTCCGCCAATGCGTGTATTAAACTCATACTGTGCATGCAGTATAACGAGCTGACAAGCGTCTACTCCACGCTGAACCGTATAGTAGTGAAGAATTACTGAATATGGACTGAATCGCCACAAGCAATCGCAGTAGCGAAACATGCTACAATTCCCCCCCATTTCCAAAATTTCTTTTTTTTTCATAGGTTTATTTCAACATGCCATTCATTTCAGCCAGCGTCATCAGCCTTATTGGCGGCGCATTAGGTGCCTTTCTTGTGCAATCGTTTGCCGGTGCCGACAGCTTTATTAGCAGCTTCATTGTGATTTTTTTGATCAGCTTTCTAGGTATTGGTATCAATAACGCGGTTGTTCGCTCAGCAATCACCGGTCAGAGCACTGCCATTGCGGAGCAGCCAAAAACGAAGAAAAAGCCAAAAAAACAAGGGCCCGCCAAGCGTTCAGAGAAGAAACCGGCAAAATCGGCTAAAAAATCGGCTGATAAACCCAGCGCATCGCGCCCAGTCAGTTCAGAACCGCTGGAACAAGGTACCGTGAAATGGTTTAACGGTAACAAGGGATTTGGCTTTATCTGCCGCGAAAACGGTGAAGAAGTATTTGTACATTTTCGCTCCATAGAGTCAGATGACGAATCCGGCAGTAGGCGCCATTTGCGCGACGGCCAGGCCGTAGAGTATCGAGTGGTTGATAGCGACCGTGGCCCACAAGCCGAAAATGTACGCGGATTGTAGCTGGCTTAATTCCTCGAAATTGTTAGTTTACCGCTATCTACGCAAGCGCTTTGCGGTCAACAACAATGCCCAATGCGCGCATTTTAGATAGCTTGTAGCGAAGTGTGCGCTCACTTACACCCAATTCAACCGCTGTTGCCTGTCGATTATAGTTGTTGTTTTGCAAGCATCGCTCTACCAGCTCGAATTCCTTGTTTTGCATACTGCTTTCAAGGTCAGTGATAACGCTTTCGCTTAGCTGATCACTTGGAGTGTCGCCTGGCAGCATCTGTTCATTCGCCGATAGCGGTAATTCAACATCATCATTGGCAGACTCAATGCCGCCGTATTCGGTGTTGCTCACACAAATATCATTTACTCGAATAAGCACGTCGGGCTGCAATATCAGCGCACGCTGCATGACATTGTCCAGCTCCCGGATGTTACCAGGCCAATGATGGGAAGTAAGACGCTGTACCGCAGAAGGTTCGAGTTTGACATTGCTGCGACCCATTTTCCTCGCATGCTTGCCAAGCAAGTGTTCCGCCAACGGTAGAATGTCTTCACGGCGAGCTCGCAGCGCATGCAAATGCAGTGGAAACACATTGAGCCGATAATAAAGGTCTTCACGGAATTCGCCCGAAGCGACAGCTTGCTGCATATCACGGTTGCTGGTTGCCAGAACCCGCACATCAAGAGCAATCGTTTTACGCCCACCAATACGTTCAACTTCTTGCTCCTGCAAAACGCGCAGCAGTTTAGCCTGCAGACTAATATGCATTTCGCTAATTTCATCGAGCAATAAAGTACCGCCGTTGGCTTGCTCAAATTTGCCAGGTGCACTTTGATGGGCACCGGTAAACGCCCCTTTTTCATGACCAAACAAGATAGCTTCCAACATGTTCTCAGGAATTGCCGCACAATTAAGCGCAACGAACGCCTGCTTGGCGCGACTTGATCGAGAATGAATATATCTTGCCAATACTTCTTTACCCGTGCCACTCTCACCCGTGATCATGATGGTGGCTTCAGTTCCGGCAACCCTGTCGGCAAGCGTAAGTAATTTCCGGCTAATGGGATCTACCGCTATGGGTACAGAGTCTTCCGCTCCCGAAAGCGGTTGGCGGCCAAGATGCTCTGCTATCAACTCAAGCAGTACGCTGGGCTCAAATGGTTTTACAATATAGTCAGCCGCGCCAGCGCGCATTGCTTCAACCGAGCTCGCAATACACCCATAAGCTGTCAGCAGAATCATAGGGATATGCGGGTATTTATTTCTAACATTTTTTAACAGCTGCATGCCGTCGATCTCTGGCATGTTAACGTCAGAAACCACCATATTTACGGGCTTAAGCTCTAACGCATGAAGCGCTTTCACTCCATCAGCTGCTTGTACACAATCGTAGCCATGAAGCTCAAGAGTATCGACTAACGCCTCTCGCAAGCTATCATCATCTTCAACAACCAGAATAGTCAGTGTTTGCGACATTAGGAATGAACTCCATCGACATTTACTTGCTTTGCTAATTTATTCGGGCGGCGATCTACCAGCGCAGGCAGCTCAATACTGGCAACGGTGCCATGATCCGGCCTGGAGCGCAGATCGAAGCGTCCCTGATGAGCAGCGGCAACGGCTCGCACCACCGCCAAGCCCAGACCCGTTCCGCCTGGTTTATTTGTGAAGAATATTTTTTCGCTGTCGGTATTGAAGCCAGGACCATGATCTTTCACGCTGATCAGTAAGGAGTGACCACTGTAACTATCGAGATTTATTTCCAACCGGGCATGTCGTTCAGCCTGCAAAGCATTGAGCACCAGATTCATAATGGCACCTATAAGCACCTCGCGGTTACACAATACCTGCATCGCGGGCCCATAACATCTCACAGTCGCCTTCGCTTCATGCAGTTTCACAGGCTGGGCGATCGATTCAGTCAGTAAGCGCGCCAATTCAGCGGATTCCAGCTTCTCTGTCACCGGAAGATCACTTCGGGCAAACACCAACATGTCGCTGATCTGTTGCTCTATCGCATGCAACTGTTCCATTACTTTTCCAGCGAATTTATGCGATCGTTCTGCTTCGAGTGCTGGAGTGCACAAATGCCCTGCATAGAGCGTCGCCGAGGCTAATGGTGTTCGAAGTTGATGCGCAAGCGCTGCCATCATCTTGCCCATTTCGATCAGGCGCTCGTTGTGGTGCAGTTTGTCTTGCAGCTGTCGAGTTTCCGTGAGGTCAGTCAGTAAGATTAGTTGTCCAGGCTCAGGTTCTAGAGACCGCGTTGCCAGGCTAATTCGACGGCCGTCGCGCAAGCTGATTTCATGACCATCATCTAACTGTGGACTAAATGCGCGATCGATCACGTCCAGCCACAACTCCGATTTCAGCGGCAGGCCAAGAAAATCTTCCGCCACGGGATTGCAATCTTCAATGTGACCGTGGCTGTCTAACAGCACCACTCCTCCCGGCAGACACTGCAGCAAGTTTTCCAAACGTCTCTCCACTTTACGTGTTTCGAGCCGTTCTTTTTTATGCTCTTGTTTTAGAAGGGTAAGCTCGAGACGCAATGCTTGCGTGTGTTGTTCAAGACTGGCGTAGGACTGCTGCAAGGAATCCGCAATGCCATTAAACAAACTAAATGCTTGCTGCAGCTTCTCACCTGACTGCTCCGCCGTTCTACCAGCGTTTGCAGCAGTCTGAGCAGGGGTGTCTAAATCAACGCTTAGTTCAGTGGTTTTTGTCGCGCATTTGCTTGGCGCAGTGTCTGTATCGGCTTCCATGCGATGTCCAGTTACTTAGCAGACATCTATATGCAGTTACCGCACCAAAGTAGTTTAATATCTGATACATCAGGGACTTAGGTAAGTTACGCCGGATTTGCTCCGGCGCGCTGTCAAACTTTCGTCACTTGATCCCGGTTTAGACCATACTTGCGCATTTTCTCAACCAACGTGGTGCGGCGTATATGCAAACGCTCTGCGGCTCTGGCTACCACGCCGCGGCTATCATCCAAGGCCTGCTGAATCAGGTTTGATTCCAGTGTAGTCATTACGTCTTTCAGATCCAGACCTTCACTGGGAATCAATACATTGCGCTTGAGAGAATCGATATCAAGAGGCACAACATTGCTATACGCTTGAGCACTCGAATTTTCGCCTACTCTCTGAGTTGCTACATTAGGCTGAGAACCAGTTGCCGCCAGCGATTGTTCATCGAATTCAACGTGGCGGAATTTCTCCGGAAGATCATTAACACCAATGACGCCATAGGGATGCAGGATCGCCATACGCTCAACCAGGTTCGCCAATTCACGAACATTGCCCATCCAATCGTGACGACACAGAGACATAATGCTAGCCGAATTAAATCGTACAGAGCCGCGTTTTTCGTGCTCCAGCCGGGTAACCAGCTCGTTGATCAGCAAAGGCACGTCTTCCGCTCGCTCTCTCAGCGATGGCATTTCTATGGGAAACACATTTAGACGATAAAACAAGTCTTCACGAAACGTGCCTTGTTCAATCATCTCTTCAAGATTTTTGTGGGTTGCCGCAATGATACGAACGTCTGTTTCCTGAGTTTTGTTGGACCCAACGCGCTCAAACGTGCGTTCTTGTAACACGCGCAGTATTTTCACCTGCATGCTGAGCGGCATGTCACCAATTTCGTCCAGAAACAGCGTTCCACCTTGAGCCATTTCAAAGCGGCCAGCTCGATTCGATATAGCGCCAGTGAATGCACCTTTCTCATGACCGAAGAGCTCGCTTTCCAGCAGCTCTGCAGGTATCGCGCCGCAGTTAACAGGCACAAATGGCCGATCTCTGCGCGCCGAATGATAATGCAGGTTTCTCGCTACAACTTCTTTGCCAGTACCTGATTCACCGGTAATCAATACCGTGACTTCTTTGTCAGCGACCTGGGTAATTAATTTTCGTACGTTTTGCACCGAGCGACTGGTACCGACGAGACTTCTGAACAACTCTATGTCTCTCCTGGCGGCGGCTGGCGATTGCTGGTGCGTGTATTGTTCGAAGTAGGCCTTCGAACGATGCAAATCATCCAACAACTTGTTGTAACTGTATGGGAAAGGCAACTCATCAATGATGTGATTTTTTAAATTGGAATCACAGTCCGCTGGAGCATACGTTTCGCCAATCAACACCACCGGCAGCGCCGGGCTGATGCTATCAATGTCAGCCAGAATACTCTGCACCGACAAAGGTTCGCTTACTCGGCCAATTAAAATAGCGGTGGCATTGCCTTCTGAAACGGAAGCTTTTAAACGGACTTGCTCGCCACTCCATTCCGAGCTGCCAATAACGCGCGCCTTTTCTTCGAGGAAGTCGAGTA
The DNA here is from genome assembly GCA_039111475.1 of Pseudomonadota bacterium. Taxonomy (GTDB): domain Bacteria; phylum Pseudomonadota; class Gammaproteobacteria; order Pseudomonadales; family JAUIET01; genus JAUIET01. The sequence continues at coordinate 51,781 of JBCCIP010000029.1, forward strand.
TAACCAGCGTGTCATGCCTGCGCGCATCGTCATCATCGACAAGTAGTATTGATAAACCTTGCCAGCTCTCTGTGTCCATGTTTCCTTATCCTTTTGGTGCTTTCCTTGGGAATTCCTTGAGACGCCGTGAACACGGTTGTGCACGCTCTCTTTCCCGAAGTAACTTCAAAAAGTGTTGCTGTCAAAGTATTGACACAATCAAACTAATTTCATTACTTCATGCTTAAGTAAAACCACTAATCGACAAGGAGTCAAATACTTGGCAGTGAAAAACACTGCTATTTCTGCGTAATAATACGCTTAGTTTTATAAAGAGTCTAAAAAAGCTTCAAGAGTAATCTATGTGTCATAATTTTTTTGTTGATTCACACAGCTATGAAGCTTTCGTCAGTTTTTAGACAACGTCTGCCAATAATTCGTAATCAATAGAATCCCAGGCAGACTTAATTTCCGTCAACAAACTGGCAACTTCGGCAAGCGGCTGCGTGGATTTTTCGGAGTGAACTTTCAACAGGGTTCGAACCATATAGTCATAAAGACCATCTAGATTTTCTGCGATTTCGCCGCCTTTTTCCAGATCCAGCGCGGATTGTAAGCCAGTGATGATGCCAATTGTTTTACCCAGTGACTCACCGAAGCCCGCACTGTCGCCTCGCTGATACTGTCCTTTGGCTTCCGCAATTCGCGTAAGCGCTCCGGCCAGTAATAGTTGCACAAGACGATGGCTGTCTGCGCCTTCTACTTCCGATTCTCGGTTTACGGCGTTGTATTGTTGTAGAGCTGCTCGGCTGTTCATTCGCAATATCCTTACTGCTGTTTGTGGAATATAAGGTTTAACGGCAAGCGAATAAGCATCTTTAATGGTTTTTACAACAGACTACAAGCCGCTTCATTTATACAGCAAGCGCGGCTAGCCCGGATTTTCCAAACAATGGGAAGCTGCTGATTGGCGGAAAACAACGTATTTACAGGCACTTCAAGCCCACGCACGCCGCTACTGTTCGATCTGTGAGCAGATTCACACAATTTTCCTAAAGATATTGATTGTGGTGTCGATACCCTTTTTGACGGCCTGATTACTGATTGTTTTCAGTAACGGGCAATCATCACTAAACCCGCTTCTGGCCAAAACAGGCAGCAAGGAAGCAAGAGGAGATCAAAATGGCTCAAGTAATTAACACCAATATCTCGTCACTGAACGCGCAGCGGAACCTGGATCGTTCCCAGGGGAGCCTAAACACTTCCTTAGAGCGCTTGTCATCTGGCTTGAGAATTAACAGTGCAAAAGACGACGCGGCAGGTCTCGCGATCGTTGATCGCATGACATCTCAAATTCGCGGTTTGAACCAGGCGGTTCGAAACGCAAACGATGGCATCTCGGTGGCACAAACGGCTGAAGGCGCGTTGCAAGAAGGATCGAACATTCTTCAACGTATGCGCGAACTGGCCATCCAGTCTGCAAACGACTCTAACAGCGCCAACGACCGTGCTAACATCCAGAAGGAAGTTATCCAGTTGCAGAGCGAGCTGAACAGAATCGCAGAGACTACTACCTTTAACGGCAAGAACCTGCTCGATGGTAACTTTGTTACTCAGCAGTTCCAGGTGGGTTCGAACGCTAACGAAACGATTAGTGTTTCAATTGGTAGCGCGTCCGCGAACTCTATCGGTGCGGACCAGATCATTGGTGCAGCAACTCAAGATAATGTTGGCGCAGCACTTGCCGGAGCAGCTGACGCAACCGGCGGAAACGGTACGGCCGCGGATGCAGCCTTCGTAATCACCGGCGGGCTAGGAACGTCAACCCTTAACTTGGCGGCCGATTCCACGGCAGCGAGCATTGCAGCACAGGTGAACGGTGCAACAGCTGACACTGGCGTCAGTGCTTCCGCAAGCACGACGACTACTATCAGCAACGTTGCAACTGGTAACATCTCGTTTGAACTTAGTTCGCGGGATGAAACAGGCGCCGCTGTAGGTACAGCTACCTCCGTATCAGCGGTTATCACCAGCTCTACCGACCTTACCGCGCTACGTGATGCAGTCAATGCAGAAACCGCGCGAACCGGTGTTACAGCCACATTAGGCGCAGCCGGCGATACGATAGATCTGTCAAACACCACAGGTCATGACATTGGCGTAGCCGATGCCAGCGACAATGATGGCGCGATTACCGCTGCTGTACTGGATGTTGGCGGTGAGACATTGGCTGATACAGCTGTAGCCGGTGCCGGTACCGCTGACAGTGTTGTGGTTGGCGGCAAGCTGCAGTTCAATTCATCGGATTCCTTCCTTGTACAGACAACAGGAACCGACATATTGGCAGCGACTTCAACGTCAAGTTCGCTGAGCTCAGTAGCTGATATTGACTTAAGCACACGCCAAGGTTCTCAGGACTCTCTCGCCGTCATAGATGAAGCATTGCGCTTTATTACTGACAGCCGAGCCGACCTCGGTGCGGTTCAAAACCGTCTTGATGCAACGATCTCAAACCTGACTAATATCAGTGAGAACGTATCAGCGGCGCGATCTCGAGTACAGGACGCCGACTTTGCGGCGGAAACAGCTAACCTGACCAAGAACCAGATTCTGCAGCAAGCAGGTCTGTCAGTCTTGGCCCAGGCCAATGCTGCGCCGCAAAGCGTGCTGTCTTTACTCCAGTAAGCGGTACGGGATTGATCGCCGGGGGCGCGTTGAAGGATAGACCACCCCGGCATCATCACTTAGCACTTAGCAGGTAAATAGCAATGGTTACAAATGGTGTAAGAGACCTGGTGAGCCCAAACGAGCAAGCTGCAGCAAATAAGCTGCAGCAGGCTGGTTCTGCTCCGGCCAGTGCGATACAACAAAAACCGACGCACACTGAAGCTGAGCCGCCTCCCGCACAAGCTAGCACCAGCAAAATCGAGATACCACTGGAGTCAGTCGTTCAACAATTGAACAGCTTTCTCGAGGAATCCGGCAGATCGTTGTCGTTTAGCATCGATCAAGGCAGTGGTAAAACAGTAGTCAAGGTATACAACAGTGGTACCGATGAGCTGATCCGTCAGTTCCCGGCCGAGCAAGCGCTCAAGCTGGCAGAAGTTCTGCAGGAACACAACGGCGAAGTCAGCGGCTTGTTGTTTGATGCTCAGGCCTAATGAATGCGATGACGTAAAAGGCATAAGAGAATACAACAATCGATGGTGCCATACGGCTCCTGGCAACCACTGAGTGGCGCGAAAATTGCATCCTTCCATGTAAGGAAGGACGTAATTTTGGCGCCAGCTATTACCCGACAGGGATTCAGGACGAACTATGGCAACTATCTCTTCAATTGGCACTGGCTCAGGTATTGATCTTGAAGGTATGGTCAGCCAAATCATCGAAGCTGAGCGCGCGCCAACAGAACGGCGACTTACTTTGCGCGAGGCCACAGCGGAAGCGTCCATATCCGGCTTTGGTAATCTCAGCACATCGCTGGATGCATTTCGTTCAACACTGGATAACTTAAGTGACGGAGAAAATACATCGTTGCGTACTGTTACTTCAACAGACATCGATTACGTTAGCGTGTCGGCCGACAATGATGCGTTAGTGGGTACACACGATATTCAAGTACTGAACCTGGTCAGCAATCACAAGCTGGCCAGTGGCGATTTCGCCACCCCAGCAACCGTTGTCGGCCATGGCACACTCACCATCAGTGTTGGAAATACCACTTTTGATGTAGAAATCGAAGAAGGCGAAAACGATTCTCTTGGCGGCATTCGCGATGCAATTAATGAGGCGGCCATCGATCGCGGCCTGAGCGCCAGCCTGATCACTGTAGACAATGGCCTGGACGACGGGGGCACCGTTACCAAATTGGTGCTCGGCGCAGACCAGGGTGGAGAAGACAACGCGATCAGCGTTGTTGTGGCTGACAGTGATGGTAGCAATAACAATGGCGAGGGTTTATCGCAACTAAGTTACGACCCCGAAGACTCGCCACAGATGACCGAGATTTCGCAAGCGAAAGATGCGCGAATCACCGTTGATGGATTTCTTGCCCGCAGTTCAACTAATAACTTCAGTGAAGTGTTGGAAGGCGTTGAAATCACAGCCGTTAGACCGCCCGCGGACGAGCTCGACCCAGAAACTGCATCAATTTCCATCGAAGAAAGTTCCGCCGACATTCAGGCCAATCTAAATGCATTCGTTGCCAGCTATAACGACGTGTTTGTAACGATTGATTCACTGACAGGTTATGACGCTGAAACGCAAACCGGCGGCATATTAACCGGTGATGCAAGCGTGCGGTCAATTGAAGTATTGTTACGTCGAAATTTATTCCAGTCAGTGGGCGACAGTTCGGCCACGTTTCGAAACCTTGCCGCTGTTGGCATCACGACAGAGCGCAACGGCACTTTAACTCTAAATAGTGAAACATTGCAGAGTGCCATTGATAGTGACCTACCAGCTATCACAAACCTGCTCTCAGGCGACGACGGCGTAATGAACAGGCTGAAAGACCTGGTCAATGGCTTTGTCGGAAGTACCGGAGTGATCAAAGCAAAGACCGATGGCTTGGATCGCACAATCAGTGACATCACTGATCAGCGCGCACGCCTGCAAACTAGGCTGGATGCTATAGAAGCCCGATTTCGACGCCAATTCAGCGGGCTGGATACCTTGATCGCACAATTCCAGTCAACGCAGAACTTTCTAACACAACAACTCTCAAGCATTGCCTCAATAACAAATAACAGGAGATAACAATGGAGACCTCAGACGTCGAACGTCGCTGGAGCAGCATAGAGCAGCAAACCAGTGAACTGATGGAGCAAATCGAGTTAAGTGACGCCGAAGATCTGCAATGCCTTTTGCAGCGACGACAGGAAGAATTAGAGGCGTTTTTTCACGAGCTGGAGTACACACCTACACACCTCGAAGATATTGAGAGTCGTATAATCAATTTGCTGGAACGTGATTCAACGATGGTTGACACTTGTCTACGGCAACAATCAAGTCTGCTTGATCAATCGAAACAGTTGCGGGAATCGCGTGAAGCGGCCGAAGCATACTCGCAAGAGTCGCGCCGAATAATCTAACAGCGCATCTGACAAGGGCTGCACGGCGCATTGAGTCGTTGCGTTCTCGCGCTAGTGCTCATCTCAGAAAATTAAACAGAGAGAGATTCGCTATTCTGCTAAAGCTCTGTTGGGCCGCTTCCAAGACGAAGCTCTGGTAGCTTAAGCGGCTAATTGCTTCCTCGTAATCAAGGTCGCGAATGTCGGACAGTATTTCCTGGTTCAGTAGTTCGACATCCCTATGCACATTCAAAGTGTTTTCAGCAACATTCAAACGTGAACCAATCGACGTGCGAACTTGCAGCATCTGGTTTAAGGTATTGTCCATATTCTCAAGAGTATCACCGAGAACCTCACTCAACTGAACGCTTTCAGGACCACTATCGCCGAGGTTTTCCAGTCCGAGCAGCAACTTATCAAAGGTTTCAAATATACTTTGCGTTGCGCGAGACTTCACATGGAAACGATCTCCAGATTCGGGGGCGCCTGTGATACTAAAAGTCATGCCTTGAAGCGTTATCTCCTCACCTGACACATAGGTCTGTGAGGTGGCAAATGTGCCGCCGGAACGATTCAGCACATCATACTCTGTGGGCGGATTTTGAAATACAAGAATGAAGTCGTCCGGTAGATTTTGAAAGAAACTATCAAATGTGGTTTGATCGGTGACCTCTCCCACACTGATCGTCGCAGGTGGATCAGCCGTGTTGGTCGCATCTGCTTTGGTCGCAAAGGTATTCTCCGCGCTCACAATATCGGTAAACAAAGATCTTGCTTTTGTTGTGAGTGACAGTGAGGTCGTCGAGCTTATGGCCAGACTGCGCTCGCCCTCATCACCAACGTACTCGATGCGACCATCCGGTTCTTCAGTGTAAGGCGCTGAATTTGTTTGATATCCAGCAAATACGTATTTTCCACTGCCATCTCGTGCGTTAGCGATCGAAAGCATTTCATCTCTTATCGTGCTGATCTCAGTCGCTATCGCTCGACGATCTGCATGAGACAGCGCACCGTTACCCGCTTGAACCGTTAGATCCCTGGCTCGTAAAAGTATTTGCTCTGCACCATCAATGTAAGTTTCCTGTGCTCTTAGCTGAAGATCGATTGACTGAATATTGTTCTGAAATTGCTCATTTTGAACCAGCTCGTCCTGCAGTTTCTGAATTCTGGTAGAGGCTATTGGGTCGTCGGATGGCGTTAGTACCTTGCGACCACTGCTGATTTGCTCTTGTATCCTCAGGTTATCACTCTGGATACGGCTGAAACTCTGCAGGCTCTGATTAAATATCTGAATATGTGAAAATCGCATTGTTTAAACCTCATTAGCTCACGGCATTCAAAATTGTGTCGAACAATTGCCTGGCAACACTGATAACCTGGGCCGACGCATTGTATGCTTGCTCAAGTTGTATCAAGCGGGCCGCTTCTTCATCCAGGTTCACGCCTATCACTGAATTGAGTGAGTTTTTCGTTTGCTCGCGCAAAGAGGCAGCCGCATCGAGGTCGATTTTCGCTTGACTAACCTGAGTAGCCACATCTTGAACTAAGGAACTGTACAAACCGGTCAGACTGTTTACTCCGCCATTCATTAAATTCTCGGACTGCAAACTCACCATTTCCAGGGCATTGCGACTGTCACCTACTCCTGATGAATTAAAGCTAATGTTGAATTCATCACCCGCGCTTGGTGCTCCATTAATAGAAACTTGATACCCGCGAAAGCCTGGATCGAATGGATCACTGGGAAATAAATCGTTTTGCGCTCCCGGAACAAAACCTTGATTGCGCCTCGCAGGCACTAGATCAATAGGTACGTTAGGGACTGAGTTGTCGAGAATGTCATAAGTTGTTGGGCTGGTAAAACGGATCAACAGTGGGGGAGAAATTTCCTGCGCCGTCTCAAAAGTAGGCAAAAGACTTGTATCATCGGTTGAGCGGACCGCTAGCATAGTTCCTGGTGATACCGCACCGGTGCCAGTGTTGTGAATAGCTGTACCAGTGCGAATTGGTTGACCCAGTGCGAGACCTTCCGGGCGCTCCAATTGCACGGCGAACTCTATCGCGCCATTGCGAGTTGGTTGTATGGCTATTTGGTCACCAATATTGAAACTACCGCTTTCCAACGTAATGCTAAAGCCTTGGTCTGTTTTAATCGATGTCGGCGTTGTGTTAGGCAGAGTTCCCGACGTCACACGCTGACCACTGCTTGCCAGGTTCAGGCTATAGTCCTGCGCGGTAGGGCCAGTAAACTCCAGAATGTAATCTTCGTTTCGTAAGTCCGTGACGTTCTCTATAGTCACGCTTATAACGCCCGTACTATCAGCATTATTGTTTCGACTGGGTAATGCCCTTCCTAAGGCCGCCGCAGGGTCATTGACATCCGAAAACAGATTGAGGCCCAATTGATCGAATAAGTCTATACCTAGCTTTTGTTGCCGGTTGAGCGAGTCAGCCATGCCTATAGCAAGCTGACCGAGGGTGTTCTGCGTTGGTGCAAGCACCTGCTCTCGAATATTCAGCAGCGAACCCAGCGTACCGCCTTCCAGCGTACTGCTGATGTCTGCGTTGCCCACTTTAACGTCAACCTCGCCCGGTCGCGTCGCGCTGCTAACCGACCTGATTTCGGTTACCTGTGAGCCAAGTACCAATGTCTGTCCTTTGCCAATAAAAACATTGATGGCGTCGCCATCTTGTGTCGTGGTTTTAACTGCGATCAATTCGGATAATTGCCCTAATAATATGTCGCGTTTATCCAGTAGGTCATTCGGTTCGGCACCGCCAGTCTGACCTCTTGCAGTGCTAATTCTTAGATTAAGTTCAGCAATACCCTCGGCAATACTATTGATGTTCTGTACCGAGTTCGTGATTTGCTCGTTTATCGCTAGAGTTTGAGATTGTATTTTGTTGTGCAGAGTATTAAAGCGATTTTGAAGGCTGCTTGCCTCGCCCAAAATTTGCTGCCTGGCAGAGATTGATGATGGGTCATCGCTGGCGACCTGCAGAGACGCGAAAAAACTCTGCATTGCAGTGGCTAATCCTGCGGACTCATTTGCCAGAAGCGCTTCCATTTGACCGACGAAGCCAACAAACGTCTCAAAACTCGCGTGTTTTTCGGTATCGGCTCTAAGCTGATTCGTTAAAAAGGAATCCGACACACGTCGAATTTCCGATGTAATGACTCCGGAACCAATGAACCCGCCCGGACCACGCTGCGGAATCTGTGAGGTGTATATTGCTTGCTGACGACTGTAGCCTTCAACATTGGCATTCGCAATATTGTGGCCCGCAGTGGCAATACCCGCCTGACTAGAGAGTAAACCTGAAGTTCCTATTTCCAGCAAATCTGCCATGTATTTCTACCTGTACTGTCACTGTGACGGACATCACATTGATTCCTTACCGCTTGTTGATGCCCTGTTACTGGCTATCGACCGAGTGCAGTGCTTCCTTGAGTGTGTCGCCGTGTAAAATTTTGTTTAATTTCTCTGCATATCGCGGGTCTGTGGCGTAGCCCGCATTCTGCAGTTCTTCCCAGAAACGCCCTATGTTATTAACGCTTTCTACCGCGTTTTGATAGCGCGGGCTGTTTTGCAATAACTGCACGAAGTCCATCGCACTTTGCGCAAACGAGTCATAAATACGAAAGTTCTCATATTTACGCTTTGCCACCCCATTTTCAAATTCGATGGTAGGCACCGCTGCAGCACTGCCTTTCCAGCCGCCGGTTGCTTTAATGCCAAACAAATTGAACGAGGACTTACCATCGCTGCTTTGAATAAAGTGTTTCCCCCAACCGGTTTCAAGTGCTGCTTGTGCAAGTAGCGCTTTTGGATCAAGTCCCAACGTATTGGCTGCCTCTTTAACGGCCGGCAGTAAGTTAGCAACAAATTCGCGAGGCGAGGAAAACACCTGTTTTACTTCTTCAGGAATCAGTTCCTGCAGTGATAGAAAATCAAGTGATAAAACTCGTGAATCAGACTTAGACGCACTATTGATTGTTGACTTGGATGCTGCGGCCAACCTCTGCTCAGGACTAAATTGCAGACCGTCATCTCGCGACTGTGCGGCTTGCGTGCGGGTAAATTGTTGTTGCATCTGCCGGAACAGTACATCTGCCAAGCCAATCCCATTGCCCGACGTTAGGTTCAGGCTTAGTTGATTGTCATACATCTGTTGATGCGTGTCCGATTCAAAGCTACTGAACAGACCGTCTTTAGAGAATTCCTGATTCGCGGCCCGCATGCTTTTCAGCATTATATTGACAAACATGGATTCGAACTGCTGCGCCACTTTGCGCAACGCGTCGTCGCCATCAATTCGGCCTTGCTGCTTGATCGCGTTTAAGCCTTTTAGATCCGTGAACACCTGCGAATCGGCAAGTGCCGAACGCGACGACGTCATTAAGCTACCCTCTAACATCAGATAACAATCAGTTTGGCGCGCAAAGCACCGGCTTGTTTCATGGCTTCAAGTATTGCCATTAGATCACCGGGGGCCGCACCGACCAGATTCACTGCGCGAACAATGTCGTCTAGCGACGTGCCGGCCTGAAACTTGAACATGCGACTTCCTTCTTGATCTACGTCCAGCTGAGTATCAGGCAGCACAACGGTTTGCCCATCAGATAACGGGTTTGGTTGGCTGACAACCGCGCCTTCGGAGATGGTTACGGTTAGACTACCGTGGCTCACCGCAACAGGTGTCACCCGCACATTATCGCCAACGACAATAGTTCCAGTGCGCGAATTGATGATTACTCGTGCCTCTTCATTGCCAGGTTTGACTTCCATATTCTCAAGCACAGCCATATAAGTGACACGATCATCCACTTCCGTCGGTGCCTTGACCTGCACTGAACCTGCATCCAGGGCACGGGCGACTTCGGGACCCATTACCTCATTGATTTTTTCAGCGACTCGCTTGGCTGTCGTAAAGTCTGCTCTGCGCAGATTAAATATGAGATGGTTGTTCATCGCGAACGCATTTGGCACGGCGCGCTCGACCATGGCACCGTTTGGAATTCGCCCCACACTTGGAACATTGACGGTAATTCTTGAGCCATCAGCACCTTCCGCACCAAATCCTCCGACGACCAAATTACCTTGCGCAACGGCATAAATCTTACCGTCAGCGCCTTTTAGAGGCGTCATTAACAGACTGCCACCGCGTAAGCTCTTGGAGTTACCGATCGACGAAATCGTCACGTCAATACCTTGACCGGGCTTTGCAAATGGCGGTAACTCAGCGTGAACGGCGACAGCCGCTACGTTCTTTAACTGAAGATTAGTGCCCTGGGGTAGGGTGACACCAAACTGCTTCAACATGCTGTTGAATGATTGAGTCGTGAACGGTGTTTGTGTTGTTTGGTCTCCGGTGCCATCCAAGCCAACAACAAGACCGTAGCCCACTAGCGGATTTGAGCGCACTCCGGCCAGGCTGGCAATGTCTTTGAGGCGCTCTGCCTGAGCAATCGCACTGGACATCAACACCCATAATGCAAAACTGATTCTTATTATCATATCCGTATATCTTCAGGCACTAGAATGGCCATATCGGGTTATTGAAAAAGCGGGAGATCCAACTTAATTTATTGGAGTCGGCTAGTTCGCCACGCCCGCTGTAACTAATATGTGCGTCGGCCAGCTTGGTTGAGACAATGCTGTTGTTTGAATCGATGTCTTCGGGACGAATCAAACCACGAACACGAATAAATTCGTCGCCGCGGTTAAGCGTCAGCCATTTTTCACCTTGAACACGTAGCAGACCGTTAGGCAATACCTCAGCCACACTGACAGTGATGTTGCCGTCAAGCCGGTTACTCTGATCACTTTTGGCTGAGCCACCGAAGTCACGTTGTTGAGAGACGCCGGTTTCAAGGCTGTAAGTACCAGCCGATACCGTGGAACCCAATATCGTTGGTTCGTTGAACGTTATGTCATTTTCTTTTTTGATTTCTGTATCAGCCGATTTACTTGACGTTGTCCGCTCTTGCAGTTCTATTGTCACTATATCGCCAACGCGACTCGCCCGGCGATCGGAAAAAAGTGAAAGACCGTATTCGGGTTGATAGATGCCACCGGCATTAGGTGGAGGCGCTCGCATTGCCTCAGGACTGACCGCGCCATAACCTGAATCTCCTGGCGATGGTGGCAGAATAACCGTACAGGCTCCCAGCATAAGGAAAGCCAGCGCAATGACACCTTTACAGATTCTGACTAACATACTGCAACATCTGATCAGCGGCTGAAATCACCTTCGAGTTCATTTCGTAGGCACGTTGTGTTGTGATCATATTCACCAGTTCCTCCACAACATCCACGTTGGAACCTTCCAGCGAACCTTGCTGCAGCTGACCAGCACCTTCTGTGCCTGGCGTTAAGTTCTGCGGCGTACCACTAGCGGCCGTCTCTCTAAACAGGTTGGCGCCAATAGCTTCTAAACCCGCGGGGTTAATAAAGTCAGTAATTTGAATGGTTCCGATCTGTGACGCAGCGGCAGCACCGGCCTGCACAACACTGACCGTGCCATCCGTGCCAATGGTTACGTTGCGTGCATCCGCTGGAATCGTTATTCCCGGTTGCAGTTCCAAACCACCGGCGGTCACCAATTGGCCCTCTGAGGACAAATGAAATTGTCCATTGCGGGTGTAAGCTGGCGTTCCATCAGGCGTGGTGACTTCGAAAAACCCACGACCATCAATAGCAACGTCAAGTGCCTGGTCTGTGACCTGTAACGCACCATTGGTAAATTGTTTTTGCGTACCCACCACGCGAACACCAGTACCCACTTGCATTCCTGAAGGCAGCTCGCTGACTTCGGATGTCTGGCCCCCAGGCTGGCGATTAATCTGATACAACAGATCTTCGAATACTGCGCGGTCTCGTTTGAAGCCCACTGTTGCAGCATTCGCCAGGTTGTTGGATATGGTTGATAGCTGAGTATCCTGAGCGCTTAATCCTGTTTTACTTGCCCATAATGCTTGATGCATGATGTTATTCCTTAATTATATTCTTGTGCGTCACTAACTGGTCGACAATAAACGGGTTGCCGATTCTGTTGTAGAATCTACTGTGCTCAGTATTTTGAGTTGCATTTCAAATTGTCGGGACAATGAAAGCACTTCGGTCATAACCTCAACGGCGTTGACGTTGCTGGATTCTAAATTACCCGATACCACACTAATGCTGGGGTCTGGAGGCAGGGGCAAACCGTCACTGGATTCAAATAATCCATCTGCGCGTTTTTTCATGCCTTGTTCAGCCGGGCTGACTAGGCGAATTCGATCAACAACACTCAACGTTGCGGAATCCTGGCCAAGACCGCGCACGGAAATTCCGCCGTCTTTGCCGATGTCAATTTTTTGTGCAGGGGGAATAGCGATCGGTCCACCGTTGCCAAGCACGGGCAGACCATCACGTGTCGTTAACTGTCCCAACGTGTTGAGAGACAAATCACCGGCTCGGGTGTAGGCTTCGCTGCCATCCTTGGCTATCACGGCAAAAAATCCATTGCCTTCAATCGCAACATCAAGGTCGCGACCTGTTTCCTGCAAAGCCCCGGTGCTGAAGTCCGTTTCGTTCGCGAGCATGGTCGCTGTTACACGACTGTCTTGCGTACCATCTGCCTGTATATAACGACTTTGGGCAGCGGCGAAATCCTTTCTGAAACCCACAGTACTGACATTTGCCAAGTTATTGGCTTGCACAGTCTGTGCGTCCATGGTTTGCCGCGCCCCGGCCATTACCGTGTAGATAGCTCTGTCCATATCAGTGTCCCGCCCTAAACCAGGACACTTCTGCGCCGGGCGTCCTTATCACTAACGCCAGCCGTCCATGGCCGGAGTCAGTGGATAATAGGCATTCACGTCCTGTGAATGTCGAAGCGTCCTGCTTCTGCAATGCCAGCATCCTTACTGGCAGATTCGCCCAACCTTGGGCTAAGTACGATACATCCTGTATCGCTTGGTTCATCCTTGAACCGAACCATCGCGTCCCGTGACGGTTTTTTGTTGCAACACGTCCTGTGTTGCTTATTATGTCGCCATCCTTGACGCTTTTTTGGCGGCTATTGCTCACCTGCAAGTTATGCTGCAAAGACAATGCCAACCCGTAAAGGTCTAGAAAAAATGTTAAAAGTTGGCATATCTTAATCATCACTGCATTCTCTAGCGTCAGATCAGGCTTGTTGCTATCGCAGGTTGATAATGGTCTGAGTAACCGAATCAGCGGTTTCGATTGTTTTCGAATTCGCCTGGAAGTTACGTTGCGCCAGAATCAAATTAACCAGCTGTTCGGTTAGATCCACATTAGAATCTTCCAGCGCACCAGCCTGAATAACACCGAACTGACCACTGGCGGGTATACCGAGAATAGGCTGTCCGGAATCAATCGAGTCGCCCCACACTGAGTCGCCTAGCGGCGTCAACCCTCCAACGTTAGGAAAGCTTGCCAATTGCAGCTGACCCAGGCTTTGGGTTTCACCGTTTGAGTATCTGGCAAATATCGTACCGGACTCAGCTACCTCCACTCCGGTCAGACTGCCTTTGGCGAAACCGTTCTGATTCAAGGTACTGAAGGCAAACGCGCCGCCAAAGGCTGTGGCATTTGACACGTCAATTAAGAAATTCGAACTGGTGGGCGGCTCAGGTATGGGAAAAACCCCTGGGCTGAGCGGGCCTAGCGCACCGTTAGTTGTACCATCGGCATTTCGTGGCTGCCAATTATCAATAATGACCTGCTCGGAGCCAGCCGGATCAAACGACCCATCCGCATTGAATCGCAATTCGAAAGACGCGCGTGTAGGATTGTCCGGATCACTTCCGCCTACATCACGCCCATCTATCTGAATCACTGTGTTCCAAAGATTGCCTTCGGGTTCACCCAGGCGATTAGGTACACGAACGAAATATTGCACGACATTGTGCGAAATGCCGGACGTGTCGAAGATCGTAAACGATGTTACCGAGTTATAGGAATCCGGGTTAGCCGGGTCAAACGTATTACTTGGCGGATTGCCAATCGGTGTCAGCGGTCCAAACACATTGGATGCTGTTGCATTATTGAGTTCGCTAAGATCATCAATAGTGATCGATACCACACCACCAACAGTTGCTTGCTGCTGTGCGGGGTTCGATTCGTCAATCGTGACTGTACCCGAAGCTGTTGAGACACTCAGCTGCACAGCACTACCAACCGACCCCGATACATCAAACTCCAGGTCAGCACCCGTAGTGGCAATAATATCAATGCTGGTGCCGTCTGCGTTAAGCGACGCACTTAATCCGCTTGCGGAACTGATGTTATTGATCAATTCGTTGACATTGTTACCTGTGTAGTTCGAACCATTCACCAATAGCTCATTCACGCCCACTGGGTAACCAGAATCTACCGCAAGAGTGGCTGTTGTCGATGCTGAGGCGGATATACCAGGTAACGCCGTTAGCTCGGCAGCAATTTGAACAGCTGGCAAGTTATCAGCGGAAGGTATGTTTTGTGTTGAGCCATTGAAATCAACGGTGCCGGCCGTATAGCCATTGTCACTGCCCAATTGCACGGTCTGAACCGCCGGGCCGGACGAGGTAATTGTATTGGTTTGCTCTTCCAGGATAGGCGCAGACGCGTCGAGGTTGAATGTCTCGTTGACACGTGTAGTGCTCTTGGGAGCGATGTCTCTCGTATTCAACAGCAGATCGGTCGGCTCGCCGGATATTCTGCCCTCTGCATCGGCGAGCAAACCTTGCAAACGCATCCCGGCATTGTTAACGACAAAACCGTCTTCATTAATGCTGAAAATTCCTGCTCTGCTATAGGCTGGTGCTCCATCATCATCTAGCACGAAGAAACCACCACCGTTTATCGCCAGGTCAAGCGCATTGTCAGTAAAACTAACTGTACCTTGAGCAAATTGTTGCGCGACTTTCTGAACTACTACGCCGCTACCCACCCCGTTGCCGCCACTGACAAAAGAGGCTGCGTAAATATCCGCGAATTCTGCCCGTGATGACTTAAATCCGTTCGTCGCGGAGTTCGCAATGTTATTACCGGTTATTTCAAGATCTGTTGCCGCGGCTCGCAGGCCACTGAGTGCTGTGTTAAAAGGCATTACTATCTTCCTTGCTTGGTTTCACTGATTCCTGGGTATTAACCCCAACTAAAAAATTTCTTGTACTTTAGACAGCGCCACCGGACCGATACCCGCTACGTTGAGCGTCACCTGATTGCCCTGCCCAAGGTTTACGCTGTCTACATTACTGTTCAATACAGTTTCCAATGCTTGTGGTTCTCCACCGATCAAGGCATCTGCTTCTATTCGATAGCGTCCAGCAGGCTGACGTTCGCCATCCTGATTTTTACCGTCCCAACTCAAAGGCACTTCCCCGGCTGCTATAAATCCGCCTTCGGTCTCGTTTCTAATAATCTCTTGGTGGACCAATTGGCCGCTGCCATCAAACACCCTGTAACTGACTTGCTCCGAAGCCGTTGGTAGATTGATGGTGCCTTCTACATTCTTTCCTTCCTGCAGAGCGGCACTACTTGCGGGTAGTCTGACGCTTCGTCCAACCAAACTGGAGGCTTGCAGTGCCTGATTAGAACGCAGTGATGCGGCCATCTCTTCCAAGGAAGAATTCATACTCTGAATACCTTCCACCGAGCTGAATTGCGCTAATTGGGCAATAAATTCGCCGTTGTCCTGAGGGCTCAAAGGGTCTTGGTTACCCAGTTGCGTAACCAGCAGTTGCAGGAAGGCATCCTGACCCAACTCATTGTCCTTGGGCAGCGTTTGAGAACGATTTCGCTGCGACAACGCGTCTAGTGCTGAGCCACTTATTTGGCTAACTTCATCCATTACAGAACCTCTTATCTTTCTTTACAGTTACTGACCCAATGTCAGCAATCGCTGCATCATAGTTTTCGCCGAATTCAACACTTCGACATTGATTTGAAACGACCGCGATGCAGAGATCATATTTGTCATTTCTTCCACCACATTGACTTTTGGCATATAGACGTAGCCGTTCTCGTCGGCCAGCGGATGTCCGGGTTCGTACCTGGCGGTACTTTGACCCTGTTGCTCATACACACCCACTACTTTCACCGCAGCGGCGCTGCCATACTGATCACCGAGCGCAGCACCTTGTGCATCACGTTGTTCCTGCAAAACGGCCTGAAAAATAGGGTGACGTGCCTGATACACGTCCTCTGCTGAACCCGCTACAACCTGTGCATTCGCTATATTGCTGGCTGTTGTATTCATGCGCACAGATTGGGCTGTCATGCCTGATCCTGCTATGTCGTAAATTGCGCCTAATGCCATTGTTTTGTCCTATGTTTCTTATTTTCTATTTTCATGCGTTGTTGCTTAGCTTATTCGCCTTTGATGGCGCCGTTTAAGCCCTTAATGCGGCTGGACAACAAGGTCATGCTTGCTTGAAAGTCACCTGCATTTCGCGCAAATCTTGCCAGCTCTTGCTCAGTTTCAACGGTATTGCCGTCTATGCTTGGCTGTGTTGGCTGACGAAATTTCATTTCAACGTTCAGGCCCCCAAGTTGGAAAGACCCATTCGAACTGCGGCTCATGTGCTTGTTATTGGTTTGCTGAAGCTGAAGTTTGCCGCTGTCTGATGCATCTTTCACCTGACGAAGAACCGCTTTGAAGTCTATGTCGCGTGCGCGGTAATTTGGGGTGTCTGCATTCGCCAAATTGTGAGCAATCACTTCAGCACGTTGCGTTCGCAACTTGAGTGCATGTTCGTGAATCCCAAATGCATTGTTGAAACTTATTGCCACGTTGTTACCCGCTTACTGCGTGAATGATTACTTTACGTAAGAGACACAAAGCAATGGCCGTGCCAAATGCACTAACAGACTAAGTATCAGTTACTTAGCGTCTATCTCGACGTAATACTATTCGTGGCAAAGATTGCCGTTCTAACAACACTTGCCAGTTCTTTGCCGATACTGGCGAAAACCGGCAGCGAATTGCCGCCAGTAGTGATCGGAACGCCTACTTGGCCTTTCTGCGTCGTAGGCACATATATTGCAAGACAATGCTCAAATGACTGCAAAGAACAAAAAATTGACACCGCGTTACCTGGTAGGGGTTTTAGTTGCGGTTTGCTGCTGCCCAGCGTGGAGCAATAATCTGACGACCAAGATTGCTGACGGTGTGACTCAGTATTTGCATAAAAGCGTAAGCGATTTCCAGCCTGGCAATGCGCCAGCATACGCGTTGAATATTCAAACCCAGTCGATCGACCCGCGCCTGCAACTGGCGCCATGCACCACGCCCATGACGTATTCAATGAACAGCAATACCCAAATGCCGGGGCGGGCACTTGTCAAAGTAGGCTGCAAATCGCCTCAAGCTACGTGGTCAATTTATGTGTCAGCGACGGTAAGCTGGGAACAAGACATCGTGGTGGCAACTGTCGGTCTGCGACGCGGGCAAGACATCACCAGCAATGACGTTAGAATTGAAAGAAGAAGGTTGCATCGACCCGGAGTGAAGTATGTGCACGCGCTCTCTCAAGTGGTCGGTAAAGCAGCCGGGCGACGAATCGCGGCCAACAAGGCCGTTGATTGGCGCTTCCTGGAACAAGCCGATTTGGTCCGCAAAGGTGAAACCGTTCAATTGATGGCGAAAAATGCATCAATCGCGGTCAAAATTGAAGGAAAAGCACTGACGAGCGGTGCCAAAGGGGAGCAAATCAGAGTGCGCAACCCATTGTCGAATCGGATTGTTGATGCGCGCGTCACATCCCGCGGGCGAGCTGAAGTTGCTTTGTAACTAATTTTTAAGTTTTTGATTTTTATAACGATTTATGACTAAAGTTTTCTTTCAAGTGGCCGACTACCGTTTAGAGAGAAATATTTATACGATGCGATTCGGATTTGGTAGTGTGCCAATAACGAACTCAGCATAAGCAGGTAACAACATGGTTGGTGATATCAGCGGTCCAAGACCGCACGGCGCAGAAAATAAGACCTCACGTTCAAGCTCTTCGGCAATTCCCGGAGGTGACAACGGGGGTGCAAACACATCGTCAAATTCAAGCGCAAAAGGCGATTCGGTTCAGCTGAGCAGCCAGGCGCAATCGCTTGCCGCAGTTGAAGCCAAGGCAAAAGCAGCGAGTGACGTAAACGCTGAGAAAGTTGCCACTATTCGTGCCGCAATTGCTGATGGCTCCTATAGCATTGACGCGGTGCATGTTGCCGATAAATTACTCTCGCTCGAATCCGAGTTGAGGGACTAACACCGAACACTAAGGAATAACGATGCTCACGGATCGAGCCATATTTGAAGAGGTACGTGCTGTAATTGAGCGCGAGACGTCATTGATCGTCGAATTGAATACTATTTTACGTAAGGAAACTGAAGTACTGCAATCACCGGATGCAGCGGGGCTTGCGGAAGTTCTTGAGCACAAAGTCACTCCCTTGGCGGCCATCAACGAGAGTAAAGCAGATCGTTACCGATTGCTGCGTTCCGTAAACTACCCTGAGAATGAAGAAGGTTGGGCTTCCCTGGTAAATGATCTGGATAAAATAGAGAGTGATCATTCCATTACATTAGGTAATCTTTTGCAGCTATTGCGCGGTGAGTTGATGCAAAGCAGAACTCTTAATCGAGTGAACGCCGAAATCATCAATCGCAGCATGTTCTCTGTGCATCATTTGCTGAATATTCTACGTGGCAACGTACCCGAGAATAATATTTACGGTGAGAATGGTGATACTGTTAAGGTAGATAACAAACCTTCTATCACATCGGCTTAGCCATTATCCAGCAAACCGAAACGGCGCGCTTCGGCAAGATCTTCGGGCCGATCAATATCGCTGCGCTGAGGCAAAGTACTAAGAGACCATCCAGCCTGATCTAGCGCTGCTTGTGTTTGGCGCAAAACCTGTGCAGACCCCCATTCAATGTCATCGAACACCGGTGGTGTATCGGACCGACTGCCTATCAGCACATAGCCGCCATCAGCCGCTGGCCCAAGAACAACATCGCTCTTCTCCAGCGCCGCCGTCGCCAAATTCAAGTAGTCTGCGTCTATCGAAGGGCAATCAGACCCTATTAAAATAACGGGCAAGGAGTCGACGCTGGCAATAGCAGTCGCCATTCTCTGGCCAAGATCAAGGCCTTGCTGAACATGAATGGTCAATCCACGGTATTCAGACGTCAGTTTTTTGAGGAACGGATGAGCAGGCAGCTGGTCTACCCATAATTGCATCGGCCCTACACCGGCATTGCTAACCTGGCGCACACAATGTCGAACGAGTTTCTTGTGCAAGGTCAGAATAGCCTCATCGGACAGCGCCGGGCCAAGCCGCGTTTTAACTTTTCCAAGCACTGGTGCGCGGGCAAATATTTGCACCGTAACCGGCTTGACCCCGTTCATCGCTTGCATCCTTTGGGGCGATGCCATGCGGCGCGCTCAATCGCCATAGTAGCTTGCCCGCAATTTCTCAGAATCGGCTCCCAGAAAAAAAGCCAGCCGTAAACGCCACATCAGTACTATCGTTCGAACGACGCCGTGATTCTGCCACTTACGAACAGAACAGCTCACTGGCGATGCAAAAAGGTAAGGTTCTCCACGTCGTTTGAGGCGCTTGCTTAAATCAATATCTTCCATTAGTGCCAAAGACTTAAAACCCTGTTCTTTAGCGAACATGCGGGTGCGCACGCACTGAACCTGGTCACCTGTCGCAATAGACGTCAGCGCTGACCGTTTATTCATACACCATTCGATCATACGGTAATACCAGGCGTCGCCACGCAATCTCACGGGAAAAAAACCCCATTGCGCGCCAGATTGCTCAAACGCCTTCAGTTGATCGATAACGTCATTGGGTAAGCGTGTATCCGCATGCAGAAATAGCAGCGTGCTACCGCTAGCTTGCCGGGCACCAGCATTCATTTGGGCGGCACGACCAGCAGGCGCGCTGATTAGTCGATCCACAGTACCGCTGCACAATGCCATCGATTGGTCTTCACTGCCCCCATCCACGACAATGACCTCCCACCCCACTAACCTAAGCTTGTGCAGTTGGGTTAGCAGTTCGGGCAGGCGCCGAGCTTCGTTAAGTACGGGTACAATAATACTCAGCAAAAAGGTGTTCCCAATTGCGGCCAAAATATTGGCTTAGGCGCGAATAAATCGCACACAACAGGGCTATGCTCTTTACACTGTGCCAGTAACGCTGTTTTACAACGCCTTTGAAATCTTTAGGTGGAAGCGCCTAAGCAGCGATATGGTAAACCATTTCACCGCTGCCATAACCAGGAATATCCAATGTAAAAGCACAAATTTTTGGGCTTTCGACCGCAGCGATGGCCTCAGCAGCTCCCTGGTCGGGCTGTAGAGTTTTGTCCAGCTTCAGATGCAAACTGTCATCAGACAGCATGAGCTTGGAACAAATATTCATAAGCTCATGAAAATTTCCAAGAAAGGTTTCTGTAAGTTCGCCATCATCTATCATCTCTTTAGCAACGTCGGCTGGGACCATAGAAAATGCTGCGCCAGAATAAGCGACAAAAGGCAGATCACAGGCGCAAGTCGCGACGATTTTATCCTCTGAGTTAATAAATGTTGCCACGTATGGCTTAGCAATTTCTTGCGCGTCTGAATCATTAGCCGCTAAATCGTCGCCAAAGAGCATCCCGAGTAAAGATGTAACTGATTTTGTTGTTGGTTCTTCGTAGTAGTCTGGCATTTTAGTATTCCTTTACTATAGAGATTGTTCACTGATTCAATGGATTTACATTACCGTTGAAATAGCGCGTTCGATTGTTTCAGATGTGAATGGTTTTGCGATTAAGAATTTCGCACCCGCATCCGTTGCAATTTGGCGCATTTCACGAGTAGACTCTGTGGTTATAAACCCAAACACCGTATTTATTTCTTTTTCGGTAAGGGCGTTCAGCAATTCTATGCCCGTCATATTGGGCATATTCCAGTCGCATAAAATGAGATCAGGTATATTGCCCAAATCGCCCATTATCTTATCGTAGGCAATCTGACCATCTTCTGCTTGCTCAATCTCATTGCCGGCGTAACCAGCCTGACGAAGCGCGCGCACAACCATCATTCGCATTGCCGCACTGTCATCCACCACCAAAATCTTCATTCGCATTCCTTTGCTAGACAATAAATAATGCTGCGACACAAAACACTTTTTTGCACTCAACAATGTCGCTAGCCTTTTATTAAATATAGCAAAACAGCCTATCTTTTGCCTTTCAATTATCAAAAAATTTGCGAATAAGGCCAGCCTCTACTAACATTTAATATCAGGCATGCAGACAACGCTTTCATGGATGAACGCTTTTGAATTAGCTCAATCCGCCAATAAATTGGCGCCTTTCCCGGACATCGTGTGCCGAATGAATGACGCGATAGCCGACGGCACCAGTGACGCTGCGGATATTGGCAATATAATTCTGCTGGATCCTTCTTTGACGGCCTCACTGCTTCGCGCCGCCAATAGTCCAATCTATATGCGCGTCAAATCCGTCTCCAACATTGATGAAGCAGTCACACTGCTAGGTATGCAGGAGATCAGGAATTTAGCATTCGCAGTGTCGGCTGCCGACACAGTTAAGGCATTTACTAACCCAATCGTTTCCCTCGAACACGTCTGGAAGCACAGTCTATACACGGCAATTATTGCCGACTCGATAGATCAAGGGCGAACCAATTCATGCGGCCTATCGCTCTTCACCGCGGGACTATTGCACGACATCGGTCAATTGCTGATGTTCCAACAGAAGCCTGACCTTTCCTGGCGCGTGATGGAACATGCTCTAAATCACAGCGATGGACGTGCAACCTACGAGTCAGAGAGAGAGTTGTTCGGTTTTGACCATATGGCTGTTGGAGCAGAGCTTGCCCGGCTCTGGAATTTTCCAACCGAGATTGGAGCAGCGATCGCTCAGCATCACCTGCCTTTTGAAACCGATGCGGTAAGCGATGTCGCAGTGATTGTGCACGTGGCTAACAGCGTTGCCGTGCTGGCGGAACTGGACAGTAGTAATATTATGGATGCGCCGCAAATTGATGCGCGAGCGTTTGAGCATCTCGGCCTTCAGCTCGACTTTGTTATAGAATCTGCTGCCAACGCTCGCGAGATATTACCGGATATGATGGGCGTATTCGCACTATAGCATTGTTTACTTGAGCTGTTGTGCACTGGATTATTGATCAGGGACAAGCTAGGCGCTTTTCCTACCCTGTTGCTTGCTCAAGCTCATCTGTGAGCCAGACAAAAAGCCAGTTAGTTTATTCGCTATTTGGTTCAGCGGTAGCACGACATCCACGGCGTTTAACTCAATCGCTGCACGCGGCATACCCCAAACTACGCTGCTCTCTTCGTCTTGCGCCACTGTGCGTGCACCGGCAGCATGCATCGTGGCTAACCCCAGTGCGCCATCTTTCCCCATGCCTGTCAGAATCACACCTATAGAGTGCTCACCTAATACCTTAGCGACCGAATCAAACAATACGTCAACCGATGGTCGATGACGATTTACTCGCTCGCCATCAGATACTCGGCAAACGTATTTTTCGCCCTGCTTCGCTACTTCAAGGTGGCGTCCACCCGGCGCCACATAAGCATGCCCATCATAGATGGCTTGTCCATCTTGTGCTTCGCAGACACTCAATGACGTACATTTATCCAATCGCAGAGCAAATGATTTGCTAAATTCGGGCGGGATATGCTGAGTAATAACAATCCCGGGACAACTTGGCGGCATATCCACCAACACATCTTTTACAGCCTCTGTTCCTCCTGTTGACGAACCTATTGCTATCAGTTCACGTGACAGCATTTGCTTTGTTGCGCTAGTCGCGGAGCAAAGTTGGCCAGGTTGCTGAGTAACTGACTGATCAATATTCTTTGCAATACCCGACAAAAGATGTGCGGGTACGCGGGCTGCAATCTTGACCTTTGCCCGTATCTCGTTACTACAGTCGTCCAAATTATTCGCTAAATCCACTTTTGGCTTGCTCACAAAATCGACCGCCCCAAGGTCCAATGCCTTAAGTGTGGCGTCTGCGCCTCGTTCCGTCAGTGAAGAAATCATGACCACCGGCATCGGTCTAAGGCGCATGAGATTCTCCAGAAAGACCAAGCCGTCCATTCTAGGCATCTCGATGTCCAGCGTTATCACATCTGGATTTAAGGCTTTGATTTTATCTCGCGCGACAAAGGCATCTTGCGCTGTGCCAACAACTTCAATCTCCGAATCAGAATCCAGAATATCCGTTAACAGCCTTCGCATAAGGGCGGAGTCATCCACAACCAGGGCTCGTATCTTTTTCACAACTCACCTCGCTGCGTTTTAAATCTCCGCACAGTTTCTCGCTGACCACTCTCTTTTAGCGTAAGCGTCTTACGGAAACGACTCTCCTGGTGACTAACAACATTTTTCTGCAGAGCTCGCAATTTACGAACCATGACTTTGCCCGTCGATGGTCTGTAGATGACTTTTCTAGGGTGTTCACCGCCCAGATCTTCGGCCAGCACATTGAGCTTTCTGTCAGAAAGAAATTCTCGAACGAAGCGAATGTTCTTTCTACCAATTTCACTTTGCGGCATGTTGAGCACGTTCGCGCCACCGAACACTTTTGCTTCCAGGTTCCGAACATCACAGCCAAGAGCAGCAATATCATCGATCAGATTCTCCATTGCAATAAGACCGAATCGAGTTGCCAGCCCTGAGTCCGAATGAACCGATGCGCTTTCTTCGCCAGTGGGTAACATAAAGTGATTCATGCCTCCATATCCCGAATTAGGGTCTCTGACACAAGCTGATACACAAGAACCCAATACAGTGATAATCCCTTCGCCACCGCTCGCGACGTGGTATTCGCCCGGCAGCAATTTCACGAGAACGCAATCGTGTTGATTACTCCATTCGCCAAGTTTTAAACCATTGCTTACAGGATCCGCAGGCACCGGCTTCATCCGATATACCGCCACTAGCCA
>JBCCIP010000030.1:0-75418 GCA_039111475.1 Pseudomonadota bacterium
GTGAATCCCCTTCCCGCCAGCGATCCCACATCAATGCTTTATCTGATTCTGTGTAGTAAATTCTCTTTTTGTACTTCATGTTCAACATCCTCCTCTAGCTGACTAGAGATTAGATGTTGCATTGACCGGTTGAATCCGCAGGCAACTGCGTTGGTTCGTCAGACATAGTTGAATCACTCAGGTGTTCCAAAAGCTACCATTGACATTAACTGACAAGAAGTTGGTTGCTACTTCCCTAGAACGTATTCATGGGAACGATGGACTATAGTCTTGATGGTTTCGAGCTCAGCTTCGTCGCGCGGCGAAAAGGTCATTACAAGACCCTTAGGAAAGTGCCCAGCGGTCACCAGATAGTGATCCTCGCCCCATCCTTTATCACTCACTTCGACTGCATCTTCTGGCGCTAACATTAAATGCATGCTGCCACTATCCGGATGCGGATGTATGTGTGCGAATTCTCGCCCGACCATAAAGGCCTCGTGATTGCATTCAACACTTTCATGCATGACTAAGGCTCGTGCTCCAGGAACAGAAATTTGGCTACTTTGGTTCTCGACGCCAGAGAGTGTAAAAGCCCATGCGTGAAGCGCATCCACGATTTTCTCCGGTCCATGCTGAGTTAATTGTGAGTGCGGTAGCTGATGCGTGGTATCTGGTTTCGGGCCTTGTCGTGGTTTCAGGTTTAAGTTGCTTGGCATATTTGTTTCCTCATCTTTGTCAGTGCACCTATTCGCTTGCATCTTGGGTGGCTCTCTCCAATCGAGCCATTGCACGTTGTACCGCGGGCCGCCCTTCTATGTCTGCAACCCAGCGTTCAACGCGCGCAAACTCAGGTAACTCTTGCCCCACGGCGACTTTAAGTCGCACAAGACCGCCTATAACCCAGGGGTAGGACATCATGTCTGCGATGGAGTAGTGTTCCCCGGCAAGATAGGGCGTGCCCGCCAAGCAGTTTTCTAGCACCTGCAAAAGCCTAATTGACTCGTTGAGATAACGATTGACCGCATAGCCTGAGGTATTCTCTGCCTCTCCCAAATTTGCTGTGCCGGAGAAGTGCGCCCATTGGCCTATCATCGGGCCTAGGCCGCCAGCCTGCCAATAGCACCAGGAAAGTGCGCTTGCTCGATCCTGGCCGGTCCGTGCAAAAAACGCGTTGTGCTTGTCAGCCAAGTACTGAAGAATGGCACCAGATTCGAACAACACCAACTCGTCTTCAACATAAGCGGGGATTTTGCTATTAGGATTAATACTCGTGAATTCGGGTTCGAACTGCTTACCACTCATAATATTGATCGGCATCAGTTCGTAACAGACCTGCAACTCTTCTAGGAGAATAACGGGCTTTTGGCCATTTGGCGTATTCCACGTATAGAGCAAATTCATTGTCTGGTTTCTCGGCGCGAGTTACGGCTTGATGCTGTAGTCAATGTCTACGGGGCCCGGACCTTGGGCTTCGCCGATTAGCTGACGCATCTGTAAACGAAAGCGTTCGAGCATATCCCGCTTCATCATGAACCGACGGAAATCTCCAGGAGAGGTATTGTGATGCAGTACAGACTTATAGCCAGCTGGCGCCTCAACATCGAACCGAACTGGAAACTGTAACCATGTACCCTGCATTTCTTTAGAAAGCATCCAATTCAGGTACAGCTTCGCAGCCGCTTTGTTCTTGGCTTGTGTAGGGATTGCCGCTGTTTGAAACCATGTCAGAAAGTAGTCTTCTTCGGGCAAAAGGAATTGCGTTTTACTTCCGGGAATCGATTCAAACCCCCAAAATGTCGTGAAGCTGGCAGCATACCAACCATTATTGATTGCAACGTACGGCATGGCCGTTCCTCGCACCCAGGTAGGTTCGTTAGCAACCAATTTCTCCAAGTATTCCCAGCCATATTTCTCCTTGAGGTTCCAGAACTGATACAACACCGCGTCATCATCATGCGGGTAAGTCAGGATAATCTTTCCTTTTAGAGCGGGGTCGAGGTAGTCCATAGCGTCACGCGGCGCCTGTTCAACCATGCTGGTGTTGACGAAGTTGCTAAACGTTACACCATACACACTGGTCCATCGACCGTGTGGGTCTTTGTGATCAGGGAATACTTTGTCCCAGTTTTTTGGTCGGTAAACGTCGAGTAAGCCACGTTCGGCGTAATACTCGAAATCATGTAGCGTCTGAAATTGAATAACGTCGGGCACATTGATTTCTCCGCCCGCCGCCCGAGCATTGTCGTAACGAGGCGCATGATTGAGGCTCACATCAACAGTGTGCTCCACAGTTAGCTTTGGAAATCGAGCCTTAAACTTATCGAAGTAATAATCGATCTGATCGGCCTTGTCGCCGCCTGCTCTAAGGACGAATTTGCCGCCTTCGGCCAGCGCTTCAGCATATAACTCATCTAACGACTTTGTTTCTATGTCGTCAGCGAAGCTTTTATTGGCGCCGAAGCAAAAGAACGCAGCTGACAAAAGGAACAATAGGATGTTTTTCATGGCTGATACCTCTTTGGTTTGAAAAGCCAGCGGAGCGGCCAATTGACAGGTTCCGCCGCTATCTCTCGTCTGTGTCGACTAGGAATCCAGCTTAGATTAAACCTTATTTAGTGATAATATGGTTTTTCCGAAAAACAATATCCCGTTTAAAGGGACAATATATCGTGAATGTTTTGAGATCAATGAGCGTGTTTGTTGAGGTTACCAAGCAGGGCAGCTTCGCAGCTGCAGCGCGATCGCTGGGGATATCAACCACATCGGTTAGTCGGCAGGTAATCGAACTGGAAGCCTGGCTGGGTGTGCCCTTGCTTCGGCGCACTACACGAAAATTGTCACTTACTGAAGAAGGGGCTCATCACCTCAATGAATGCCAAGCCGTCATTGAGGATGTTGAGCGCATCCACAACCATGCGAATGATTCACTGATGCAGCCAACGGGTACGCTCAAAGTAACCGCACCGGTCTTTCTCGCAAAAGAGTGTATTAGGCAGTTACTTCCAGGTTTCCTTATTGCGCACCCAGAAGTGACCGTTGAGTTAAGTGCTGTAGATCGTATGGTCGACTTGGTGGACGAAGGTTTTGATGTAGCAATTCGTATTGGCGACCTGCCGGATTCATCTTTAGTTGCCAGAGGGCTGGGATATGCACCATTAGTAGTGATTGGCAGCCCGCACTACCTCGCAACCAATGGAACCCCCAAAACACCAACGGAATTAGGGAAATACAACTGCATTGTTGATACGGTGGCAAGCTTCAACAATCGCTGGCCAATGAAACAACACGGTAAGCGTCGAAGCGTAGCCGTATCGGGAAACGTCACCGTGAATAACGGAGAAATCGCGAGGGATTTAGCCAGACAAGGCGTAGGTCTTGCACTATTGCCACGATTCTTCGTGATTGACCAGCTCGAGAATGGGGAGTTAACAGAGGTTTTGAAAGGTAAGGTGGACAGCAAAATAGGTGTCTACATCGTGTACCCAAATAACAGGCACCTATCTCCTAAAGTACGTGCGTTTATCGATTTTGTGGTTGAGTACTTCGACCATCTAAAGCTCAAGCTTTAGTACTGACAAAGCGGCCGGCTCCAAACGACGAGCACCTTATGGATCGAACGTCAGACGGCAAGCATCGGCCATTCATAGCAATATCAAATCTAAGCTGCCTGACAACAGGTAGGCGTTCGATGAGTTAACTGCTTTGGCTAAGTACCGGAAGCAGCCATTCAACAGCATGTACGCCAACGAGTGTTATCGATCCTTTGCCTGCGGTCATTCATACATCGTCTTGGAAGCTACAACGTTCCCTTATGGTTTCTTCACTCAACCACAGGAAAAGTACTAGACTCCGCTTGCTTTTTGAGGCCTTCGTTCATGGCTTCAAACGATGGACGGAAATTCTCGGGATCTATTGCCCAAAGCAACACGCCCTCAAAGTCTTCCCTGTGGTGTAAGCGGGTATGACCGTGTGCAATGCGCTCGAGTTCAAACTGGTGGCATCCATCAAAGAGTCCCGTAATCAAGATTCGTCCTAGCCAGGTTAAGCGTCGTTGAGGTACGACCTCAACGATCGTCGGTCTAAAGCTCTGCGGCTTGAAGTCGATCGGTTCCATATATACTTCTAGCTGTTCACCAACGCTGAGGCTGCCCAGTATTTTCCGTATAAAGGGGTTCCAGTCGGCGTATCCCTCGAAACGGGTCAGCACTGTCCAGACGGTTTCGGGACTGGCACTGATATCGATCTGCGTCACCAGCTCTCGCTTCGGCCGCCGACAGTAGAGCAGAGCAACTGCAGCTATAGCTAGAGTACCAAGCAAGATTAGAATCATAGTCATCATCATTCTCCTTGAGGTGCTAGCGGCCTTCCTCTAGGAGGCCGCTGACCTCCTTCAAAAACGGGTTCCATTGCGGATGACACTCAAAATCCGTCAGCGTTGACCAAACCACGTCGCGCGGCGCGTTAATGGTCTCCTGGGTTTGGATTGTGTTGCACAGCCAGTAGCTAGGAAGGACGCAGTAAGGGCAGTCACGGCCTAGGGGATATGAAGTTTCATCAGTAATCTCCGGTGGAATTACTGAATAATAAACGTAATATTCAATGAATTACAAAAATTATATTCACTAATAATAGGGAATGGGCTAATTTGATAGGAAAATCTATAGTGAATATGCGCGTTTTCTGCCTATAATTCATGAAACTTGAGAACAGTTATCACGAATGAGACCAGCAAAACTTACAGATTCAGTTCAGAGAGGGCAGATTCTGGCGGCAGCAGAGGCAGAATTCGCGGCCCGTGGTTATCACAAGACCAGCATGGCGGCGATCGCCAAAGCGTGCGAGATCTCTCCCGCTCATCTGTACAACTTCTTTACCGGGAAAACCGAAATTGCGCTTGAACTGGCAACGCAAATCGGAGCGGCCGTAAGCGCGAGAGTTCGACGCAAAACCGCCAGGGTAGATGGGCCAGTTGAGGAGAAGATACGGGCGTTTCTGCTCTTTGACTTGCAAGAAACCTATTCGGTCTTGGACAAGTCGCCCGGACTGATCGACTTCTTTGCCATCATCTTGGAAAAGCATCCGGAGATCGCCAACGCGTTTCTTGCGACAAATCGAGATGCCCTGGTGGAAGTTCTGTATCAAGGTATCGCCGACGGGGTTCTGAAGCTCGCGGAACCTCAGTTTACGGCCGAGTGCATTCAAGCGGCGACCATCAAGTACCGATATCCTCAATGGACTAGTGCGCTGACTCTGCGGGAGCTCGAGCTGGAGTTAACTGGGTTAGTTCATATTCTCCTCAGAGGCATCATGAATACTGGGGACTCACATTGAACAGAGACTACCCACAGCAGCAGTTCGCAACACATCCGCCTTTGGATAGAACCGCGGCTTCAATCCAAACAAGGAGACCCTCTTGCGTCTTACGCCTAGAGAATCTCCGTGTTATTAACTAAGCTAAATCATCCTTGGCTTCGACTAAGAAGTGGAAGCTAGTAGACCCAGCGGTGCGCGCTTCAAGGTGAGGCACGTACTCAGGGTCTTGCATAAAGGCCAAGGCAGCTTCTTTCGAAGGCCATTCAATGATTATTCTAAGCGCCGAATCTTGAGGTTCACCTTCCACTTGTTCGTGTGTAGCCGTCCGAGCGAGGTATTTACCGCCGTGCTTTGCAACAAGCTGGTTGGCTGGGCCGATATACGCGGGTATCCAGTCTTCGTTTGAGGGGGTGACAGCGAGAATTGAGTAGTAAGACATTGTGTGTTTCCTTTCGGTTATAGATTGAGGTTATCGGGCAAATCCGCCGAACGGGATAAGAAGTTTCGGTGCAAGGGTTGCGTGACGTTCGGTCAGCTCTTCAGGAAGGTTGCCAAGATGCACCATTCGTGTAGCGGGCGCCGCTTCTATCCAGCGTTCTGCGAAGTTGTCCCAGTTGGTGATATGGATATGGGCCGATTGCACATCGGCGAATCGTTCATAGACCAGAACATCACCGTCGTCCGAAACGTAGTACTGATAGTTCAACGTCCCGCCTTCTTTTTTCGTTTCAGCGACGATTTCGTCCACGATCGCTTTGAACTCTTCGCGCTTGCCCTGTTTGATTTTTGCTTCAACTATCCAGCCAATGTTCTCGAACATATTGGTTTCCTTGAGGGTTACTCATCGTTCAATATCGATGTCCAACACGGTATAGATTTGCGTTTAACTAATAAATGGTCTAATAAGGAGTTCAGTATTTCGAATTTCGATATAATTGGAGTCCTATGGATACTAAGGGTTTACGGCTATTCGTGTTGGCTGCGGAAAAGAGCAATATCAGTGGTGCGGGCAAAGCGCTCGGCTTCGGACCAGCTGTGTCCAGTGCCAAGCTTGCGAAACTTGAGCGAGAACTAGATTCGGAGTTGTTGCATCGCTCAACTCGTAAGGTCTCGTTGTCCGTCGAAGGCGAGGAATTTCTTCCGTTCGCTCGAGAAATTATTGCTCAGGAAAATGCCGCTCTGGACGCACTGGGCCATAGGCAATCTGAACCCAAGGGTATGATTCGATTTGCATCATCGAGTACGTTTGCTCAGCTTCACGTAGTTCCGCTTCTCCCCAAGTTTATGGAAACCTTCCCGCTAATCGGGCTGGATTTGCGATTATCAGACTCGCAAGCCGATCTCATTGAGGGGAGTTTTGATCTCGCCTTGCGAAATCAGAATCTGGCTGACAGTACGCTCAAAGCGAGAAAGCTGGCCGATGACGAAAGAGTGCTGTGCGCTTCGCCCGAATATCTTGCGCGACAGGGAAAGCCTACGTCGATTGCAGACCTCAAGGCACACCAACTGATCGGGTTTCAAGGGAGT
The DNA here is from genome assembly GCA_039111475.1 of Pseudomonadota bacterium. Lineage (GTDB taxonomy): Bacteria > Pseudomonadota > Gammaproteobacteria > Pseudomonadales > JAUIET01 > JAUIET01. The sequence goes on from JBCCIP010000030.1 coordinate 6,823, forward strand.
GCGCCTCGGAAGCTGGTCTCGCCGGAAGGGGAAGTTCAATGGTTTGACCCCGGGAAATCGGAACGGGCGTTTATGGTTGACGATGGTCTCAGCCAAAAACTCGCGACTGTTGCCGGAGCTGGTTTGTCCGTAAACTCGCTCTGGAGCGTTCACGAAGAATTAAAGAGTGGCGCACTAATACGTCTCTTCAATGAGTATCGAATAGACGATGACGTCGCTATTTGGCTGGTTTATCCGAGAACGAATGTGCTTTCAGCGAAAGTGAGAGCATTGATCGACTTTTTGGTTACTGAGATCGGCGAACAGCCTGAATGGTCGTTGCCGTAGTTTCTGCAACCGCAATCGCTCGCTATATCTAAGCGTCCTTAGTTGGCTGAGTACAGTCTTTAATGCTTGGAAACCTAAAAGGCGGCTTTTAAGCAAACTCGACATCTCGGTTCAGTACCAGAGCGGACATTCAGCACCTGGTGCACCCAAAGGCTACTATCGACCCAAAGCGGGCGTTAGCTGCCTGGTCGTGCAGTTCGACCGCCCATATCCGGCAACAAGAACTGACCCCTTGCTGTTGCAGAAGTTAAACGTTCTTTCGAGTACCAGCCATCCAGTAAGCTTCTATCTAACAAGTGCGGATTGTTCGCAAGAAAAGAATCGACGTCAGTGTGATCTGAGTTAGCCTTTCGTTCAGCAACAAGGCTCATAAATGCGAATGTGATTGTCGTATTGTACTTCTCCGGGGCCCCTGCGCTTTGCGCCATCGCCTGAATGGTGTTTGCGTATCTACTGCAAGCCTCAACAAAGTCGTAGCTATTGAGCATCTCAAATGCGACCCGCACATGTTCTTCGTGGTGAAAGTCAGGCGTGGAAATTTTTAAAGCTTCAAACTGTTGAAGTAACGATTGGCACTCGCTCATTTGTCGTCTCCTGTTTCAATAAGCTTGTGGGCGTCCTCATACGTGAGATCCAAGTCGTATACTTCTTTAAGCTGAGCAATCTTTCGTAAGGTGTCGTCGCCAAACGGAGGCGCTTTGCCCTCGAAACTGTGTAGAGCAATCCCTTCGACCAGGTCACCCATAGAAATATCAAAGTGCTCAGCAAGCCCTTTAAGGACTTTGAGTATTCGTTTTTCCAGTCGTAGGCCTGTTTGAACGCGAGTTACCGTTTTCGCCATATCAACCTCTAGAGTAAGCGGAGGGCGAATTATGGTACATAGGTACCATGTTGTCAAAATACCATGCTCAAATCACGCAACGTGAAAATCGGCTTATCACCTATTGTGGCAGCGGCATCACCGGAATGTGAATGTCTGCTGTTAGGCAAAAGTAGCTAGGCTGTCCGTTTATCAGCAGGTGTCATTCCAGCAATGCTGGCCAATCTTCGGTCATGTCGATTGCCAGTGCTTCAAGACTTCATGACGCGCTGTATGTTAGTATATATTGAATTGACTTCAGTTCAATTACTGAATAAACTAGAGTTATCGTTACAGAGAGCAACAATGACCGGTGCACCAAGACGTGATTCTGCTGCTTCCCGCGAGCTTATCTTAGCGGCTGCACGGCAGCTTCTGGTGCAGGGCGACGGTGTTTTGGAGATGGCGTGGGTTGCCAAGAAAGCGGGCGTTTCTCAAGGGCTTGCTTATCATCGCTTTGGCTCGAAAGAGGGTTTGCTAAGCGCTGTAGTTAATGACTTTTACGACAAGCTTGAAGCGACGGTACTGATGGCTCGCTTCGAGGAATATGATGATTGGGAACTTAGAGAAAAGCAGCGTACTCAGCGCTATATAGAGTTCTTGTTCAACGATCCGCTCGCTGCCGTGATTACAACTCGGTTGGCCGGTTCTACGGTAGTGGTTCAAGTTGAAGCGCAGCGCTGGAAAGGCTTGATCGAGGCTGGTGCGCGGAATATGGCCGAAGGGCAAGCGCGCGGCGTCATCAAATCTCAAGTTGACCCTAAACTTCTGTCCGCCATGGCGCTTGGCGCAGTGCGTGCTGCGGTCACCATCGAAATTAATGACACACAGCCAAAACAACCCGCGGAGCTCGCCAACAATATATGGCAGTTTATTCGCCAGGGTTTGGGTATGGAGAAAGCTCATGACAAAGAAAGCATCAGGACGTGACGATCCACGTTTTCGCCAAATTGATTCCTTTCAAGACTACGCCAATATTGACCTGGCGCGCACTCACGGTTTTACGAGCAGTGTCGAAGCGAATGCCGTAGATTCGGCTTTAGTCGATGAGCAGCAAACCCAGTTGCATCGTGATGGGTATATTATTCTGACGGACTTGGTCAGTGATGAGCAAATGCAGCAGTTGCGCAGCGAGGCGGAGCCGCATTTGCAAATGATGGGGCGAAACTCCTTTGAAGGTGAAAGGACGCAGCGTATCTATGGCCTGCCCGAGAAAATCCGTGCGGCCGATCCATTTATTGCGCATCCACTGATATTGGCGCACTTGGATAGATTGCTGTTACCAAACTATCTTCTGTCGCAAGCGCAGGTCATCAACATACTCGATGATTCGCCGGCTCAGCCACTGCACATTGATGATGGTTTTTATCCTTTGCCACGACCTCGCCCGGCGATCAGCGTGGCCACGGTATTCGCCATCGATGACTTTACCGAAAACAACGGCGCAACGGTGGCCATTCCAGGTAGCCATGTCTGGGGCGAAGATCGCATTCCGCGCCCCGAAGATAAAACGGTTAAAGCCATTATGCCGGCGGGATCGTGCATCTTATTCATGGGAAATCTCTGGCATGGAGGTGGAGAAAACCGCAGTGATGCGAGCCGGCTCGCTCTAACAGCGCAATATTGTGAGCCTTGGGCGCGGACTCAAGAAAACTATTTTTTATCTGTTTCCAAAGAAACAGCCGCGAGTGTATCCGAAAATCTTCGCCGAATGCTGGGTTACTCCATTCATCCGCCGTTTATGGGAATGTACAACGGTATGCATCCGAAAAGAAAATTGCCCGCGAATTGATGGCGTCTACACCATGCAGTCGCTGTTCGGGGCCAATTGCAGCAGCAGCCTTAAGGTCACGGTTAGGACTTTTTCAACGACCAAGTATTGGTCGTAGTTGAATGAATATTGGACAGACGGTATTCAGATTTGTGAACCAATTCACTGAATAGGACACAAACTAAGCAGTGAAGTTAATCAGTTTCAAATAACACAGCCACTTCATTTTGGTGGGGCGGCGTTTTACCGAGATAGGAAAGTATGGCACAAAACAGAAAGTCCGATGTGGGCACGAAATCATATTTTCGCTGCACCGAGCGCGTTGTTCACGGGAGTGATGGTTGGTATTACCTCCTTAGAGATGGGGAGCAGCTGGGTCCTTTTTCCAACAGAGAATCAGCAAAATATCATGGCAGTGACGTCACCAGCAGAAAGCAAAGGGATCAGTTTGCGGCCCAAGACATAAAGAAACTGATTGCAGGTGAAAAATTGGAGCGTCTTTCAATAATCACCATCGATGGCTGGGATCAAATTCCTGAGGTAAAGCGAGCGCTTTGATATTTTTTTCTGAATTCGTTGTCCAGATTGTCATGAGCAGACAGGCATAATTTGGAGCCTGATGATGCGCATCGCTCGCTGCCAACAGTCACTCAAGTCTGCAATCGGCGACTAGAGAGTATTGCAAACTCAACGAGTTGACATTGGTAGGCTCAGTGGACGAACACATACAAACGCTGTCGACTTCCACCAAATATCGCTAGCTACTCTGTCGGGCTCTACCATCGCTTCAAATACATAACTTGCTGGAACCGTTTCAAGAGCCAATCGAATTTTCATTGATGAGAATGACTGGCGCAGCATACAGCTCGAGTTCCGCGTCCTCTCCATAAGTGTCGTGTATTCGCTTGTGCCACGCGTCGTTATAGAATGTTTTTGCCGTCTTTTCGTTGTCCCATAAGTAGATACCACCGATTTTCTTTCCCTGACCGATGCTGTAAATTTTATAGTCCAAGCCAGCAACGGAGGCGTATTCGGAGAGCGATTCCTGCATACGTGAAGAAATGATCGCACGGGGTGCATACCAAGGAGCACCAACTTTAACTATAGCGACGATACCGTCTTCACCTGCCGATTCGGGGCTAGCCCCTTCTGTTTCCGTTGGCACATCAAAATAGGTCAGGGTCGCGTTATTTCCGTATGTTGATGCAATACGTCCGCGCCAAGACTCGTTGAAAAACGCCTCAGCTGAGCTTCGACTATCCCACAGATAGACCCCGCCAAACTGGGCGTTTGTATAAACAAAATACTTGCGCTGTAAGCCACTGATTCGCTGATACTGAGGCAGCGAACCTTCGAAGCCTGCCTTTAGATCCTGATCAGACACACCTTCTGGGCGATCAACTTGAACCAAGACAGCCACGGTTGCTCCATGGGGACTTGTCCCGCACGCGCTAAATACGATGGCTATGCACACACATACCAACACACGATAAGCAAATTTCATGCTGTGTTCCTCCGAACGTTTACCAACATCTTGCCAATTCAGGTTTAGGTTTGATAGTGTTGTTTCGGAAAACCGTATTGCATATTCGGAAAGCCAAAAAATGGACTGGAATGATCTTAAGGCCTTTGAAGCAATTGCGCACGCAGGTTCCTTAACCGAAGCTGCACGCACATCTGGAATGTCAATCGCGACACTTTCGCGGAGATTAGATCACCTAGAGGAAACACTTGAGCTAAAGCTGGTCATGCGCAGCTCGGTGGGAATTGAGCTGACCCAAAACGGAAAAGCCCTGTTCATCAGTACAAATCAAGCACAAAATGCCGTGGGCAATGTTTGTCGACTCGCGGCTGCGCTCAAGGCAGGCGAAGCCGACATGCCTGTAAGAATCTCCGCGACAGAGACGGTGATAACCACACTTCTATCACCAAATCTCAGTGATCTCTTCCGAGATGATGCGTCAACCTCAGTCGATTTCATCGTCTCTAACGAGAACGTTAACTTGTCAAAACGCGAAGCAGATTTAGCAATCAGGCTTGCGTCACCGGTTCAGGAAACATTGATTACGAAACGTCTTGCAACAATTACAACTTCGCTTTACGCCTCAAAGGACTACTTTTCGGACAATCAACCAAGTGTCGATACAATGAAGAACCAAAGGTTCGTGTTGTACGATGACCATTTCGGCGATATCCCCGAAGTGCTTTGGGCACGAGAACATGGTTTTCCTGGCAGGGCGAGTATGCAGTCGAGCAGTACGTTGGCGATGCTGGAAGCCGTAAAACAAGGTATTGGTGTAGGACTGTTACCCGACTTTCTCGCGCGCAAACATGATTTGAAACGAGTTGACTTTCCTACGCCGCCGGCCCGTTCCCTGTGGTTAGTCTTGCACCGTGATGTGAGAAAAGAACCAAAGGTTGTGAAAGTAAGAAATTGGATTACAGAGTCCGTGAGGGTCGGTGTTTCCAACTAATCCGCCTCTGAATTGGGGTACCTTCGCTGGTGAGGTAAGCCGTTTGTGATGGCCTTCTGTGAGCCTGTGATGTGGTTGGCAGCCTGAAGACCAACGATGCTGCTGGCTGATGGCACGGCATGACAGTTTAAATGCTGGTCGAAAATTGTTGCATCTCGCGAAAGAGGCATCGTTTGACAGAAAAGCGAAAGGCTGTTTCTGCGCAGGCTCGCTAGCGCCGCTCGGTACCAGAAGTAGTCATTCGACAGCCAGCTAACAAACGCGTACTCTCGACCTCTTAGCAAAATCTGAACGTAGCCAGGAGCGTCTATTCAGCATCTAGAAGTTCGACGCATATCTCTGCAGAAATTTCGAAAGATCGGGTGTTCTGCTCCGCACGCGCAAGCGCGAATGCTCCCAAAAAGCCCGAAACGAAGCCACACGCTAAGGTTTTTGCACGACGACGAGCTACGCCCGTTTCCACAAAGTAGTTTGCAATCAACGCTTCCCAGCTTGCGTAAGCAGCGCTACACGTTTCCGAGAGACGCGGTGATTTTGGTGTCATCTCCAGGGCAATGGTGGTAACAGGACATCCGGCTCGAAACTCGCTTTCTTCCAACCAACGCGCCAAGAATCGCGTAGCGTCGCGCACAAAGTGTTTTGCATTCCCCTTGGATCGTTTTTTCGCATGCGCTAGTAGGCTAAGCACCTCTTTCGATCCGTATTCGACCGCTGCCGCTGCCAACTGCTCTTTACCTTCAGGGAAGTGATAGTAAAACGAACCTTTGGGCGACCCGCTCTGCTCGATAATCTGAGTGAGTCCGGTGCCGTTATACCCCTGTTGTTGAAACAGCTCGGAGGCTGTGGCGATCGCGCGTATTTGAGCATCGCTAATCCGTGGCATAGGGGGTTTCCTCAATAGCTAAGTGCATCGATTGTACTATGGTGATCTTTATAGTATAAATATGGTGATCACCATAATTTTTGAGGCAAGTCGCCATGTCGGTACGTCAACGAGCAGAAGATTTTCGCGCACTGCACAATGATTCAGAGAGTTTCTTGATCGCGAATCCTTGGGACTTGGGAAGCGCAAAGTTGCTTGAAGGCGTTGGATTTCCAGCGCTTGCTACAACAAGTGGTGGGTTTGCTTGGAGTCAGGGCGCCGTTGATGGACAAGTAACACTTAATCAGACGCTCGAACACTGTCGTTCTCTGGTTGAGGCAACAACCGTTCCGGTTTCTGCAGATCTAGGGTATGGCTATGGTGAATCGCCGACAGATGTGTATCAGTGCGTCGAGAGTGCCGCCGCTACCGGATTGGCGGGATGCTCAATTGAAGATGCGAATGTTACCAAAGGCTTGCTGTTTGAGAAGGATTTGGCGGTTGAGCGCATTCAAGCAGCAATGGACGTCGTAAGACAACTAGATCGAGAGTTTGTCTTTACTGCGCGATCCGATGGTTTTGCTTATGGTGGTACTGATTTAGCAGATACTCTTGAACGTCTTGTGGCGTTCGCAGACGCTGGTGCGGATGTCATTTATGCGCCCGGGGTGACCGATCTCGGTATGATTCGTGAGCTCGTTGCGGCCACCGACAAATCCGTTAATGTGCTGATAGGATTTCGCGGTATGGATCTAGGTTTTGAAGAGTTGCGCGACGCCGGTGTAAAACGCATCAGCGTAGGGACACAGCCGGCCAAAATTGCCTATGGCGCGTTGTTGCAGAGCGCTGAGGAATTGCTAGCGCGAGGTCGAATCGTAGCGACCGATGTCCCGGTTCGTTCTTCTTCGATCGCGAAATTTTTTGTGTAGTTCGACGCTTAAGCATTAGCGATCATTCAACATAAGCCTTGTTAAGCGCGGTCATCAAACCAAAGCCAACTAATTCGTTTCAATGGTTTGCGCCCATTTTTTAGCCCACTGATCAAGCGGTTTTAGTAAAAGCGACAATGATCGACCCTGTGCAGTGAGCACAAACCCGCGCTCATTAAGTTCTATCAAATTTAATTCTCGCAGTTCTTTCAGCCTATTGTTCAGCGAGGTGGGAGATACGTCTTCACACCGCGCACGCAGCTCACGAAACGTACCTGCCCCATTCCGATGGAGTTCCCAGAGGAGGCGTAATGTCCACCTTTTGCCTAGAGCATCCAATAGAACCATAACTGGACGACCTGAGATAGATCCGCGTGTGGGTTGTCCCGGTAACTTTGCCATAAAAACTGCCTCATTGACGCTACATATTCCGTAGCGCATAATATTGCTACAAAAACAGTAGCAAAGATACATGCATGGCAAACAAATTAAACCCGCTGAAGCCGCCTTATCCGCCAGAAATTGAACAAGCTCTCGCAGCTTATCCACAGCAAGATGGCTACATACTTTCATTGTTTAGAACCTTCGCCAACAGCGTTCGTTTTCTAAAAAAAGGCGTACCAAACCTGTTAGATAGAGACAGCCCTCTCAATCTAATTACGCGCGAAATCGTTATTCTTAGAACTACAGCAAATCGAAATTGTGAGTACGAGTGGGGCATTCACGTTTCTGTTTTTTCTAACGCCGCGCACTTATCAGAGGATCAAGTGCGGGCGACTCGCTTGGGGGGATCAGATTGTTGGTCCGATAATGAGCTACGACTGATAGCAGTTGTGGATGAGCTATGTGCGCGAGGGGAACTGGATTCTGAAACGTTAGTCCACTTTCAAACCGATTGGAGCCTTGAGCAGCAACTAGAAATCATGGCCCTAATAGGCACGTATTCTACAATTAGCTACGTTGCCAACGTAGCGCAGCTGCCACTCGAAGCGTTTGCCGCAAGCTTTCCATATCCAGACTGACATGCGTGCGCTATTGTCAGCAGCGGGCCAGAAGACACCAAAGCGTTAAACATGTGCAGCGGATGGCTGCTGTTGCCAAATTGCTGCTGTCAATTTCTAGATACCTGCAGGGCAGCTCCTAGGCAGCAGCACCGGTTCGTCAGAACAGAGCCAACAGCTCAGTTGTTCTAAAAGCGGCATGTCATGATTCCACGGAGGGCACCTTGACGAAAGATAGTTCCCGCCTCAAACTCGAAATCTCGATATTCGTCTGTTGAGACCAGTTAGTATGCGTGGCAACCAAATTACCGGGATGTGCGCTCCTTATATAGTTCGCGAGATTTCAGGGAAAGGACGCGGGGTTTTCGCTGATGCCGCGATACGCAAAGGATCGACTGTATGGCGCCACGTACCGGGCCAGTTTGAAGTGCTCAATGAAGTTTCATTTGAAAGACTATTGGCAAATAGTTCGCGTGAAGATGCCATTGACTTGCTCATTCATATTGTTTCTGTTGAAGAATTTCCGGGTTATATGATCAGGTACTTCGATGAAGGTGCACTGATAAATCACTCCTCGGAACCCAATGTGAAAAAGAAATGCGAAGCCGAGGAATATCAGCATTCGCCTATCAACTCGGATCTCGATATTTCTAAAGCACTGTGTGATAGCCATTTTAGTCTGGTTGCAGCTTGCGACTTAGCGGCAGGTGATGAGTTGGTAATGGATTACAACGCTGAGCCAGACGACCCTGAGTATTATCAAGAAGCATGCAGACGATATGGGGTGACTTGGGATCAGGATTGGCTATAGATTCTGCCCGGTACTAGAAGCGGCTTTTCGAATTTGAACTCGCTAGACTAGAATGCCCTTCGTCGACTAGGTGCCAGATAAAGAACCTTTCCTGATGAATTAATAACTATAACGAAGAAAGACTAATGACTATAGTGTTTGGTAATTCGCCCCAACTGTCAAAAACCAAACTTTCGTCTCTTTGAAGCCATGTCGCATTCCAACCACAAGCCTGCGCGCCAGCGATGTCAAATGCATTGCTAGATACCAGTCGAGTTCGACTCGGTTGAGTGTTCGTCAGTTTGTTGAAGTGCTTATAGACTCTCGCGTCTGGTTTAAAGCTGGCAACATCATCAACACTCACTATGCCATCAAGCAGATCAGTTAGGCCGGCATGATCCAGCAAGCTTTGCAAATCTCGCGGGTGACCATTAGAGAAGGCATATAAGGCGCGACCTTCGACGCGCAGTTTCGTGAGAGCATCTGGTACATCGTCGTATGCAGATAGCCGAGTGTAATCATCGAGCAAGTGCTCCTGGACTTTATTGGATAACTCTGTCTCTAGCAATTTGTTGGTATAACCCAGAGCATCACGGGTCACGACCGAAAAATCCTCGTATGCCCCCATGAGACCCCGACGAAAACTGTACTCGAGTTGCTTAGATCGCCAAATTTGAGAAAAACGGATAGCGCGATCGCCTAGGTATCCTTCCAAGCGAACCACAATCGCATGTGGGTCGATGAGGGTGCCATAGACGTCAAATGCTAGCGTTTCGCTGCTCACTTTGTATGTCCAATACGCATAGCTTCATACGCCTGGGCTCTATCTTCAGCAGATTGTGCAAGCTCTTCGGTATTGAACCGTCTGTGCGCTTCAATTCTTAACGCCGTCACATCTGATTGATAGCGCCTGGCAAGGCGTTTTGAATCAGCCGTAGCTGGGAGTTCGCCCAGTGCGATTGCTTTTCCGAACGCCTTAGCCATTTCTGCTTCCATCAAATCCAGGTACTTTCTCGCTCTGTTGGCAATAGCTCGTTCATTGTTTGTTGCATTCAGAATGGTTTTGATCAACATGCATGCATGGCATGCGGCATTGGTTTGGTTGGTCATGCCAAGCGAGCGAAGATTGTCAGCTAATGCATCCAATGGAGAGGCAGCTTCAATTACTCCCGCAATAAATTCTTCTCTATTCTTAAAAAAGTATCGTTCAAGGGTGATGCAAAACAGCTTTTCCTTGCTCTGAAACGCCGCATAAATACTGCCTGGTTTCATTTGCAATGCCGTTTGGAGGTCGCTCATAGAGGTTGCGTGATACCCCTTTTTCCAGAAAAGAAGCTGTGCCGTATCTATGGCGATCTCGCGGTTATAGGGTTGGGCTCTAGCCATCTTCGAATTCGAATTAACTCAGTACTTCTAATTTGATGCTTGACACACATAGTAACACAGTGTTTGAATGATCGCTCAAACGATATTGAGTGAACGTTCAATCAAACATGAGAATGATATGAAGACAGTAAATAATATAGCCCTATTTGTTTTTGTATTGCTTAGTTCAACTACTGCCCATGCAGCACTAAGCAAACAAGAATTACTGGGCTCTGCCTATCTAATGTGCGCGGAGGCCGCGATCAAGCGATACGGTGTAGAAGCTGGAGCAGTGCAGATGGTCGAAAATAAGGGGCCTGAGTACAAAGTTAGTCTGCGCGGTGTCCATTTGGTACTGGATCTCGGAGGTCGTAACGGCGAGCGATCATGCATCGTTAAGAAGTCCGGTAAAGTCTCGTTCGCGCGCAATACAAACATTCGTTAAAAGGTACTTGAGATGGTTACCTTTTCGCTAAATACGGCAGAGGCGGCGCCTTCAGGTAGCAGCAACCCGCTAGCGGAGGCAGAGGAGTCGATCGGGTTCATACCCAAGCTTGACGCAACGCTGGCTGCGGCACCAGGGCATCTCGCAAGTTATAAGTTTTTCCATGAGCGGTTTTCGAGATCCGACATTTCTGCAAATGAATTTAGTGAAGTGTGGCAAGAGATCAATGTTGTTCTTAACCGCGGGATTGTCGGCGAAGTAGATTTTCAGGCGTTTATAGACTCGGGATTTACCAAGCGGAACATTCTCGAAACTATTCTGGGCTTAGATCAAAAGATAATGTCCAACTATACAAATCACTTGGTTGAGACGCCAGTCAATCCAACATTTTAGAAATTCGCCTGGATAAGGAAAGGTAGCTAAGTAGGCCATGAATAGTATCGACAATCAGACCATCAGCAAATACGCTGGCATGGCGCTTATTTTAAGCGCGGTGTTGAATATGACACGCGTGGTCCCTATGTTCATGTCAGACGGGGTTTCCATGGAGAATTTTCCACCGCACAGTGTTGGTGATCTCGTTTTCTACACCGGCCTATACGGATGGTTCGTGTCCCACATCATGGGAATAATCTCTGTGCCTGCAATGGTCTTTGGTTTGATCGTTTTCTGGCGCCGCGCCGCGCACTCAGGCTGGTCGTTAGCCGCGTTGGTTGGCTACTCAATTGGCATGGGCTTGTATTTGTTTGGTCTCATCAGCGATGGTTTATTGTTGCCTCGTCTGATTTCGTCCTGGTCCTCAGAGCTTGCGAGTGGCGACACAACCGCAGAATCGTTTGTCTATCTGACTCATTCATTTGCAACAACTTTTGCGGGTTTCAGTGCTGTCGTGATGCTGACGAGTACCGCATTTCTGGGCTTGAGTGTGCTTAAGGACTTTAACAGATCATTACTGGGTTATTTTGGTATTGCTGTCGGCATTGTGAGTTCTATTGGTTTTATCACTGGCTTCCTCAACCTAATAATTACTGACGGGATAGGCCGCGTAGGCCCACTCACGCTGCTGATGTTCATGTACATCATCGTAATTGGTTTGTTGCTAAAGCACTCCGAAAACAACGTTTAGTTCAGCCATGATTCGTCCACAGGAGACCAAAGGTATGAAAGTAGAACAGTTGAGACCGTCTGCCACTTCAGAAATTGCAAACTCTTTTCTCGCGCTCCCCAAATGGGTAATAGCCTGGCTTTTGATCATTCTTGGGCCAGTAAACATGGCGTCGTTTTTCTTCCTTGATGAGCCAGGGGGCGTGATGATAGCCGCTCTTGTTTTAGCTGGCATTACATTAAGTCTCGCGCCCGTCTTCTTTGAGCGCGGTTTTTCGAAGTTAACAGCGTTAGGGCATTTGGTTCCCTGGACAATACTGATTTACATCATCGTTTTTCATAGGCCGGAAGCGGAAGGTATCTACGACAAGTACCTGACCATATTAGCTGTCGTAAACACTGTTTCTCTCAGTTTCGATTACATTGACTCATACAAATGGCTGAAGGGGGAAAGACTGGTTCTGCGGGCTGAAAAGTAACTTGCATTCGAAACAAGGTGGCGTTGGCCAATGGCTGGCTGATGCACCTTGCAGTGCTTGGTCTGGAAGATTGGGTTTTCGGCGGCTTCGCAAGTTTGACTACGAATCAATACCCATACCCGGTGTCACTAGTCTTAGTAGGCTACGTTGGTATTTCCAACTACACTCTCCTTAATACCCAATATTCTGCATCTATACTCATCGCCGCTCTTCAAGAGCGATCGAGAATATTATGAATAATGAAACCCGACTGCTGCGTAAATCCTTAAGGTATGTAAAGAACTACGTCGCAGAAAATAGATACTATTTCGAGTTTCTTATTGTTTGTTTTTTTGTCTGCATCGGGTCATTGATGCACGGATATGCACTGTTGACTGATTGGCCAATATCAGAATCGCAATCTGGTCGTGTATTTGCCATGGAGGCACTGTTGGGCGTTGTCCTGATGATAGCATCGGTTGTCCGCGTCATAGGGTTCTTTGTCTTTTCACTCGATGCGGTAGATTTTTGGGGGTTGTTGGGTTTTCTGAGAAAACCGGAATTCTACTTTAGTACGACATGTTTAATGGCTATCAACTTATTGGGTGCGTATGTCCATCTCTACTCAGTTTTCTTGGATGCTGATTTTGGAATAGCATTTTCCGTCCAGTTTGTATTCGGTGTTTTGTTGGCGGGAGCAGCACTGGATGCCATGATCCAATGCTATAGAGAGGATTTTCTGTCGGATGACTGATTGTCTATTTATTTCTCCCAATCAACTTGCAATTAGCGGCGACGTTCCGAGAATCAGCCTATGAATAGATACCAATATACCTCTATATCTTTTTTTCTCGCAATAGTGAGCTTGGCTGTCATTTTCGTATTGTCCGTGACTTTTGTTGGGCCCAAAGAGCCAATTGATTCTTCGGGTAAAGACGAAAGAAACTCGCAACCGTCATACATCGTTTATGATGAATCGACTCAATTGGACATCACAAGCCCAGAACTTTCAAAGATGGTACCAAGTTCCGATCGATACGAATCCTGGCTCAGACATTTATCGGCTATGTGCGGAATAAATCGCGCTTGTCAAAAGGCGGTTAAAGAGCATCTCCCAGCGTGTGTTGATTCCGCACCTCGTTTCGACAAGGCGTCAAAGTTAAATCACTTAATCGAATGCGTGTCGGATCGCGGAAAATTCCCGCGCAGTCGCTTACTTAAAGGGTGGGTGGGTGCGAGTAAGGCAAAAGAGCGCTAAGTGCTGATCGAGTTTCTGTAATATTTGATTCCCGGTTGCCTCGGTGAGTCAGAAGCTGCAATAGACCGAACCATAGCTAAGACACTGCGATTGGCGTCGCGGAACTAAAAAAAGCGGCCACACCATGTCTATAAATCAATCACTAAGTGATAACAAGGATTACTATCCAGATACATAAATTGAACTTCCGCTTTTAGGCAATTTTGCTATCTCGGCCCGGTACCAAAAGCGGCACTTCAACTCATGGTTACTGATTGGGTGTTGTTAACCAATAATGGACCTTCACTTTACGGCCGCCACATCTAATGCAAGTCATCTGTTTGCTGGGCCAGTCGCATTACTCTATTGAGACAGCGCCTGAGAACTCTGCTCGGAGAAATTCTTGAAGCGCTTCGACCGGCGCAGAAAACCCACTTCTTCGAGCCATTATAAGGCTGAGATTCGCTCGACCTGCATGCCACTGTGGCAGTATTTTGATGAGCTCCCCTGATGCCAACTCATCGCGGCAAGTATATGCGGGTAGAGCGACGATGCCCAGGCCTTTACTCGCCGCTTTTTTTAAGGTGGTCATATCTTCACTCTTCAAGCGAGGTGTAATTTGAATATTTTCTTTCGTTCCCGTTTTGTGCTCTAGCTGCCAGCGGTCACCGGGTGATTGCCATCCGAGAGCGAGTGTTTGTTGGATTGAGAGATCGGCCGGGGTTTCGATCGGTTTTACGTTGGCCAAGTAGCTTTGCGATGTAAACAAATTCCACTCCACCACCGCGAGGCGTCTTTGCACTAAATTAGAATCTGGCAGCGGACCTGTGTGACCGCGGATCGACATATCAACACCCGAGGCAATGAGGTCAATCTTCTGGTTGGTCACTTGCTGCAACACCGAGACCAGAGGATTGTCCGCCATAAAGCGTGCGATAAGCTCCTTCAGCGCGAATTGCGCGACACCTACCGAACAGCTCAGGGTAACGTTCCCTTGCAGCGTGTTTTTCCTGCGTTTCAACTCAGTTTCGGCGAGCTCTACTTCGTCGATCACAGCGCGAGCGTGCTGGTAGAAAACGTCTCCTAGCTCGGTGAGCTTGGACTGGCGAGTTGTTCGCTGGATAAGTATTGCATCCAAGCGCACCTCAAGCTGAGCGATGTGTCTGCTCAACCGTGACTTGGGAATTCCAAGGGATTTGGACGCACCAGTGAATCCGCCTTTCTCTACTACATGCACAAAGTAGAAATAGTCGTTTAAGTCGACGAAATTCATGGCACTGCTCTCATTGTTCTATTTTCGAGATTATAAGTTCCAATTCTGACTATTTTCAAACCTATTGTTCCGAATATATGCTTATCGAAACTCTTAGGAAATATGACTAGGCAGACAAAATGAACGCAATCAATAAGGCAGTTGGCTGTTCTCAAAGTATCGCACGCGAAGAAGCCGCTTTGGTATCAGAGCCACTCACTGGCGCCAAACTAACCATTGGAACGGGTTTCAAGGCCCGTAGCTTTAAAGCCAAGGACATAGGCGAGGCCATGGATCCACTGGTGATGGTTGATCACTATGTGATGACAGAACCCACCTTTGGCGCACACCCACACGCAGGGATGTCTGCTGTGTCACTGCTGTTCGAAAACAGCGAGGGTCTTTTTCACAATCGAGACTCACTGGGTAACGATTTTGATCTGCAGCCCGGTGATCTGTACTGGCTAAAAGCCGGAAGTGGTGCAATTCATGACGAATCCCCCAGGGCAAACACACGCACTCACGCTTTGCAGGTGTTCGTCAACGTGCCACAGGCTCAGCGCTTTGAGGCTCCCAATTCTCTCCTCGTGAGAGCAGCAGACATGCCTGTGCTTCGCACCGCAGAACATTGGGTGAAGGTTGCATTAGGCGAAACGAACAATGTTCGCGGCGCAGTATCACCGTCGATACCGATGACCGTATTGGATGGCACAATTTACGCAGGCGGCCATTTCGCACATCAATCTGGCGTTAATCAAGGCGTATGGATTCACGCAGTGCAAGGAAGCCTGGACATCGTCATTGACAAACGGGTGAGCTCCATCACAACAGGCCAGGCGCTTGCCATAGGTACTGATAGAGGCGCTGAAATCACCATCAGAAACCCTCTTAGTAAACCGGCCCACTTCGCCTTGTTCGATGGCGCAAAGATCAATGAGCACTTTATTCACGACGGGCCTTTCGTTATGGGTTCGGCTCAGCAAATCACTGACATTAACGCGGCTTACAAAGCCGGTCAGTTGGGCGGCATCCCCAACAACCACTAAACAAAACCAACATTAACCAAAGGAAACCACTATGAACACCTATTTTCACAATCCGGAACCACTGAGCGCTGACAATGCGGCGCTGGTTTTTGTCGATAACCAGGTCGGTCTTATGACTGGCATTCGCGACTACTCAATCGCCCAGCTCAAGCACAACATAGTTGGCCTGGCCAAAGCGGCGAGTGCCCTCGGCCTGCCTATCGTTACGACTACCACGTCCTCGGAAACGCTGTGGGGCCCGGCTATACCGGAATTGCAAGCCGCACTCCCTGGCCAGAGTTTCATTGATCGAACAACGGTTAATGCTTGGGACGACCCGCGTGTGGAAGCCGCGATCAGAGCGACCGGTCGGAACAAATTAATCTTTGCAGGTCTTTCACTAGAAGTCTGTGCGGCGTTTCCAGCAATGCGCGCTGTGCGGGAAGGCTTTGACGCTTATGTTGCCGTGGACGCCTGTGGAACATTTGACGCCACTAAGCGGGAAACTGGCCTGGTCAGGCTGATACAAAGTGGTGTTGTTGCAGCAGACGCCGCCAGCCTGATGATTGAAATTCTTGGCGATAACGCATCACCCAAGGCGGAACAGGTTTACACAGCACTTGGCATGGACTGGTCAATTCTAGTCGGTCAAGTTCGTGCGAGCGCAGCGATGCAAATAGCCTGATCCGAATGTTCGATTCCTATCACTCACCAACGGTATGACAACTTAGGAGAATCCAATGCGCATCACCAGGGGTAAATCTGCCCGACCTTGCTTACAGCCGAGACGCTACAAACAGGCTATGTTGGCATTTGCCGGTTTGCTTGCCCCCGTCTATTTCGTGCCACCGATGCTGGCATCGGTGCTAAATGGCCCACGTCTGCTGACTGTCAGTGCAGCGGTCGCAGGGATTGTAGTGTTGATGACCTACGTGATCATGCCGTTACTGACTCACCTCGCTGCCGACTGGCTGTTCGATAAGCCCACAGGGAAATCGCAGGTCTCCAGAGAGTAAGAGTACATAACATTTTTTAACACAGTTCAATTTTCTAATACCGATTTGGAGCATTAACATGAATACCGTAGCAAACACGAAAAGCATCGATGAGCGAGTACTGGTGCTGGGAGCCACTGGTAAAACTGGTCGTCGCATCGTCTCGTCCCTCGAGAAACACCGCGTGCCTGTGCGGCTGGGCTCTCGTACCGCATTACCCAGCTTCGACTGGAACAACGCTGATAACTGGGATGTGTGCTTGGAAGGCATCACCAAGATTTACATCAACTATGCACCCGACCTAGCGATGCCAGGTGCGACCGACGCCATCAGCGAACTGGTGCGCTGCGCTCAGGCGGCCAAAGTGCAGCACCTAGTGCTGCTGTCGGGGCGGGGAGAATCGGAAGCCCAAGCCTGCGAGGCCATCGTTCAGGCCAGTGGTATCGACTGGACTATCGTTCGCGCAAGCTGGTTCAACCAAAATTTTTCGGAAGGGGCGTTTGTTGACATGGTGCAGGCTGGGGAGATTACCTTGCCCGATGTGTCAACGCCGGAGCCCTTTGTCGACGTCGATGACATCGCAGACGTGGTGGTAGCCGCGCTGACTCAGCCGGGTCACGCCGGTGAGCTGTACGAAGTGACGGGGCCGCGAATGCTGAGCTTGGCTGATATCGCGACAGAGCTCTCAAAAGCCACCGGTCGAACGATCAAATACACACCGGTACCACACGATGCATTCGTACAAGGTGTTGCCGCGTCTGGCGCGCCGAAAGAAGTAACGTGGATGCTCGATTATCTTTTTGCGACAGTGCTGGACGGCCGCAATGCCTACCTTACGGACGGCGTGCAACGCGCGCTAGGCCGTGAGCCGAAAGACTTTGCTGACTATGCCACAGACCTTGCCCGCACTGGCCTCTGGAAGGCCGCTGCGTAACTGACTTAACTGTCTGATTAACTAAAGAGGAACCAACAATGAATACAGTAACCTTGAACAAAATAGTCAAATCACATGCCGGCTTAGGGTCTCTCGCATTGCGAGTCCCGGTTGGCATCATACTGGCCGCGCACGGGTCACAAAAATTGTTTGGCTGGCTTGGTGGTTATGGCCTGGCAGGTACAGGCCAATGGATGGCGAGCATCGGTTTAGAACCCGGTTACCTGATGGCCCAGTTAGCGGGCAGCGCCGAATTCTTCGGTGGGCTGGCCTTGATCTTCGGTTTTTTTACCCGACCCGCCGCCGCTGTCAGCGCTTTTACGATGTTGGTCGCTATCTTCAGCGTTCACATCGACCACGGTTTATTTGTGAGCAACAATGGCTATGAGTTTGCGCTCAGCCTGTTCGCAGCTACGCTGGCATTGGCTATTCAAGGCGGTGGAAGCTTGTCGATCGACAATACCTTGAGCGCGGTTTTCGAACGCAGAGAACTAAATCGAGCACATAATCTTGCGGCAAAAGCCCTTTGATTACTCAGACCAGGCCTACTGGTCAGTAATCCAAGAGGCTATTGATAAAAGGAGGTAACAACATGTTAGTTAACGGTAATTGGCAAAACAAGTGGGAGCCCGTGCAGAAAAAAGACAGCGCGGGCCGCTTTATTCGCCAAAGCAGCGCATTTACACATCGAGTTTCTAACCCTACTGCAGCCGTCAGTCGAGGGCTTCGTTTATATGTTGCCTATATCTGTCCGTGGGCAACTCGCACGCTAATTACTCGTTCCTTACTTGGCTTGGAACAAGCGGTTGATGTAAAAGTTGTCGAGCCTCAACTCGATGATTTTGGTTGGCAGTTCGGTTCGTTTTCCGGCGCAACACACAGCGGTATTGAGGGCGTAGAGTTTGCTCATCAGCTTTACACAATGACGGATAAGCACTACACAGGCCGCGCAACAGTACCAGTACTTTGGGACATCACTAACGGCCGGATCATTAACAACGAGTCTTCGGAGATCTTGCGAATATTGAATGATGATTTACGGCCCATTCATAATGCATCGGTCAACCTCTATCCGCTTGACTTGCAACAAGATATCGATGCCTTTAATGACAGCATTTACGATAGCGTAAACAACGGAGTTTATCGTGCAGGGTTTGCTTCAAGTCAGTCCGCGTATGAAGAAGCAATGAACTCTCTGATTGAACGGTTAGATCAATTGGATCAACACTTTCAAAAAAATGAATACGCCGTTGGTAGTCAACTGACTGAAAGTGATATTCGTTTGTTCGTAACCCTGGTTCGTTTCGACCTCGCCTATCATGGGCTATTCAAAACCAACATCAAATCGATTGCTGATTACCCAGCACTCTCGGCGTACTTAGTGCGCTTGCTGAAAATCGACGCGTTTGCGAAAAACACGCGCGTAGACCATATCAAAATGGGTTACTATTCGATCAAGGCACTGAACCCTTCGCGTATTGTTCCTCAAGGTCCAGAACTGGACTGGTTTCGATATTTGTCGGAGGGTGTATGACGATTGCACCAGTATTGATTGAAGAATTGCTGCTCACTTCGTTGGCCTGGACCATGGCGCTCTGCGCCGGATTGATGACGGGCATCTATGCCGCATTCTCCGGCTTCATCATGCGCTCGTTCTCGACTCTGGACACTGCATGTGCCATTGCTGCGATGAATGCCATTAATGCTGTAATCTTGAAATCTTTGTTCATACCTCTGTTTTTTGGCTCGACTTTCATTGCTTTATTGATGGTTATTGCTGGCCTCTGGCAGTGGGGGGAACCCACCTCCAACGGATTGATTGCTGGTGGGTTGATCTACGTAGTCGGGATGTTCATTGTCACTGTCGCCGGCAACGTGCCCCTAAACAATACGCTCGCGAAGGTGAAGGGCGACGAAGAAGCAGCGCGAATCTGGGTGCATTACTTAAGGCGGTGGACGCGCTGGAACACCCTGCGTACGATAGCGTCACTGGCGACACTGGTCATCTGCATCGAAGTATTAAGTCGCTAAGGCAGCTAACAGGAGATAAAGGCCAAACCATCTCGACGTCCGCAAAGCTGACTTCGATGCAAATGGGCATGCCAACGTCGATATTTGGTTCTGCCCGACTGCCGCTATCGATCGAATCGAATCTTGATGGCTGCTTTTAGGCAGTAGCGTCAATTCATCGGAAAAGACTCAACAGCTCAGATGTAACATATTGACTGGTTAGTTAGAACAGCCTCATCGCCGGATTATCGGATTGCACCCTCTTCCCGAGTCGCACCAGAAGCAGCAACTCAAGCTGGATTATATGTAAGCTCGATCAATAGTGTTGTTACAGCGAATAACTGAGGTTATGTTTTCAGTAAGAATGCATCTTCGCGATATGCCTATAGACTAGGCGATCAAGACAATTAGAAGATGAAGGCAACGAACCCGATCGCATGGCCGAGTAGTTAGTTCTATAATCAGCCGACATAAGTGACATTGAATGTCAAAAAAATACAAGTTTTAGCGCAAGTTAAAAAGAAATCGTTTGCGAAGTTTCGCGTTATCAGCCGGTGTTTATCAATCCTTCCTGAATATGTGTTCGGGAACAGAGCAGCTATCCCTTCTGCGGTGTCGCATAAATTTAGGGGTCACGGGCGGAGTGTCAGGTTTGTAACAGCGTAATGGACGTCAGCTGTCGTTTGCTGGCGGTTTTCAAATCAGAATACCCTCGGGTTATCGAGAGAACGCCTTCGACTTGTATGAGAGCAATTTGGACGTAGGAGTAAAGTAACTGCGCCCCGCTGCGGTGAGAGCGGCACTTTGGCCCATCGAATCAATCTTACCGCGCAGCAAATACCCATCGCATGAGCGACCCCATATTCCGAGGGTATACTTGCCATTTAGTCAGCATCCGAAATATCTATATTCCATTAATTTGAAGAATGAAAACTGTCATCACCCTCGCAACTGCAATCGCAATTATTTACTGTTTTGCTGCCGGATTACTCTATGTATTTCAGCGCAGCTTATTGTATTTCCCCACGCCAGAACTTAATCACCCTTATGAGCGTCTTCGCGTCGAAAGCGATGGCGAAACGATCGAAGTGATTGTCGTAAATGCGCGTAAGGACAATGCCTTGCTGTATTTTGGTGGAAATGCTGAGGCCGTTGTTGCAAACGCAAATGAGTTCGCTGCAAACTTTGCCGAGCGAACAGTGTACATGGTCAATTATCGCGGTTATGGCGGCAGCAGCGGCCTTCCAAGCGAAGAGGGAATAAATAGAGACGCACTTCGCGTCTATGACGAAATACGTGACCGCCATACGAATATTTCAGTTGCGGGCAGAAGCCTCGGTTCGGGCGTTGCGACCTATCTGGCGGCTAACCGCGCGATCGAGCGCCTGGTACTGATAACCCCCTACGACAGCATACTCAATGTGGCTCGAGCGAAGTTCGCTATCTTCCCAATCAGTGTATTGCTTAAGGATCGATACGATTCGCTGTCCAGGGCCAACAGTATCGATGTGCCAGTGTTGGTATTGGCCGCAGAGAACGACACAGTCATTCCACCCCGTCATACGCGGCGCTTGGCTAAAGCCTTCGCCGACCGTCAGATTGAGCTGGTTACCATTGCTAACGCGGGCCACAATGACCTATCCGACAGCAAGGAATATTTAAGGGCGCTGACGAGATTTTTAGAATAGCCCAAGAAGCATCACGGGTAGGCAGAGCGGTCCCTGCAGGGTCTTCTACCAATGTACATTGCGCCTGACTCTATTGACCGAGGCGTGACTGCTGGGTGCAGCTCTTATGATTCGGGGAAACTAATGGTTCCTGCCACTCCTTTTCGCCAGCCGTCTTCTTTGTTATAGAACCACGCAGTATCATCTTCGCCGAATCGTGCAGCGGAGGTAAAGAAGTTATCGTTAACTACATTAATTGGGCGACCACGTGAAAAATAGGGTGCTGAAAATTCAAATGTCCAATTCACGCCGTCGCTTGAACTCCAGTAGTCAGCTTCGGGCTCGAAAGCCATGACGCCCATAGAACCTGACACCCAGATTTTCTGATCATATTGCATAACGACGTGGAAACTCCTCGGGCCGAATTCCGCGTTCTCTGTTTCCCGCGTCCAACTTACACCATCAGTCGTAGACCAAACATCAGCTTTCCGATCCGGAAACAGTGTACCACCTACTAGCATCAGCTCGTGCCCTGCTATCAGCCACATTTTGTCGTCGTACACAATCATCCCGGCGCCAAGGCGATACGGCAAACTCCACTTTTCTGGTATTTTCAGCCAGCTGTTACCATCACTCGAGAAGAACGCGTCCACACCATTTTCGCCAGGAATGATTAGCCATAGCCGATCCTGGAAAGCCAACAGATGACTACTGCTTTCAGCTAATGATGGTATATCGTTGGTCTCCGACCGCCAATCATTTCCGTCCGTAGTTGACCAGACTGATATTTCATCATTTACGCTTTCTCTTGCGATCGCCCACAATCTGCCTTGAAACGCAACTAAGTGATGTCTGGAGAAGACCCCCTCGTCATTGGTAATTTCTGCTGACGGATTTACGAGGACCCATTCGATGCCGTTTGTTGAACTCCAAACAGAGTGGGTAGTTCCATCGCTCACGGCCCACAGCCGATCATTAAATAAGACTGTATTGTTTAACGCGCGGCTAGGCGCCGCAAGGTTATTCGTTCTTTGCCGCCAAGTGATTCCGGTATCCGATGACCAGATGTCATTGCTTCTGAACTGACCTCCACCAATCACCCAGAGAGTGTTCTTGAAAACGACAAGTTGAAATTCTTCGCGACAACTAAAGCCGGGTTGCTCTTCCTCAAGTACCCAATCCATTCCATTGGCCGATGACCAGATATCTGATTGTTCATTATTTCCCGCAACTATCCAGATTCGGTCTCTATAGGCGATTGCCTGGTGTCCTGCTCTTGACGAGAAACTAGCCGAGCCAGTCTCCTCTACCCAGTTGATGCCATCTGAGGACGACCATACATCGTTTTGGTTGCCCTCACCCGCTGCACCGGCGATTACCCACATCCTCTGGTCAAACACCAATGCCTGAAAATCAGCTCTGCCTTCGAAGTTCGTCTCATTCGATTCCAGAGACCACTCAATCCCGTTAGCTGTCGACCAAACATCTGAAAGCAGGCCTTCCGAGCCCAAGCCACCAATTAGCCAAAGCCTACCGTTGAATACCAGCAATTGATGACCTTGTCGCCCAACAAAGTCGCTGTTAGCTGCTTCCTGCGTCCAATTGATGCCGTCTTCGCTAGACCATATATCACTTAGATGTCCAGTATTGGTGAGCGAGTTACTAACGCCACCGATAAGCCATATTCTGTCGCTGAATACAATTGCTTGGTAGTTCGCGCGAGCGGGAATACCTGAATCCGCCGTTTCTTGTCTCCAGGCGACACCATCATTTGAAGACCATACATCACTCTGATACCTCGAATCGCGGCGGCCACCAGAGCCAATTAGCCATAATTTGTTGTTGAATTCTACTACTTGGTGTTGTTCTCGCCCCGCAAAGTGTCTATGGGTAATTAGCGTATCTGAACTACGCGCCTCGCCATTAAAAAGAGAATAATACGCATCGTTTGCAAGCGTTAATGCCGTATCCGTTAATGCCGTGCCATCTAGTACGTCGAATTGACCGGCGTCGCAAGAGGAATAGTTTTCCTGATCACAATCTTCTTCCCGACTACGATAGAATTCGTATCCGTTCACGGAGATTCCGGAGAAGTTAACGGTGCTGCTCGTAGCGCCTATCAATGCAGTAAAACCAGCGGTGAGAGAATTTGTAGGCTCGTTTTCCTGAACGCCGGGAGCAATTTCAACGAACGTATCATTGCTGTTGGAACAAGCGTTGAGAAATACCAGCAATAGAACTACGAAGAAGGGAAAAGAGACTAATGGATTAGATCTTCTTCCTTGTGCCGCGCGACATTTACATCTAATCATCCGGCTTCCTTTGTGTGTAGATACATCGATCGTAGTCTCAGCTTGTCGATAATTCTTACAATAATGGGTATAGATAGTTGATTTTGAAGAAATAGTGCAATTTATGTGCCGATATATGATGGGTGTTAGGCATGGGACTTCCAGTGGCAGGCCTTACAATTGACGTGAATATGATCGCCTAGATGTGAGATGTACGGCCTGGCCCGACAGTTGAAGCACCTAAGCCATACGGCGTAAACCATCCATCTGACAGTAAAAATAGCACGTAGAAACATATCGAGTGGCAACTCCTCGTCATAACCGTTAGTCGAAGGGCAGCTCTTAGGCACGAGCACCGGTTCGTCAAAACAGAGCCAACAGCTCAGTTGTACCAAGGCAGCCCCTTGATATCGAGTCACTACGGTCCGCTGATGACCACGAATTCTCGCCTTGTTCTGAGGGGAAAGACAAACAACTAAAGTGGTATCGGCTACTATTTTTAACATATCGACTGATATGCTAAAATGCCACGATGCCTAAGATAGTCGACAAGCAGCAACGCCGGGACCAAATTATCGACGCCACCTTTCGGGTGATTGTTAAAGATGGCTTAGCGGGTACCAGCATGCGCGCAGTCGCTAAGGAAGCAAGCTGCACAATTGGCCTGATTAATCACTGGTTTGCTTCGCGTGACGACTTGGTTGAGGCTGCGTTCGATCGAGCGATAGAACAGGAGCTTGATAGAGCGGCTAAATCGGTCACAGATGCGGCGTCGTACATAGATGCGGCGAGCCGCTTTCTCCCGCTGGATCGACAAAGTCAAGATCATGCCAAAATCTGGATTGCGTTCTATGCCATGGTGCTGTGCGAAGGCATTGATGAACGAAGACGCTCAGCCCGATGCAAAGCCGTGCGCAAAGTAATGGTGGCGGGCTTGAGCGCATTTTATGACCTCAAGGTCTGTCACAACATTGTTGACCGTGTATTCGTATTGGTAGATGGGATAGCCATTAATGCACTGCTCGATCCGAGTCGTTGGAATCGTCGGCGCCAGATAACGGTGCTAAGTGAAGGGCTTGAACACGTTCTGAACCGCCAAGTGGCGAAACCAACTTAAAAACCATTGCCTGAGTACATACCTGTGAACAAAACCCTGTTTAAAGTGATTAATCCAATAGTCAAAGGCATTCTCCGTTCCTCATTACATGGTTTGATGAGTCATAACACGGTGTTGATAGAGTTCCTTGGTCGGAAAAGCCGTGAGAGTTACAGCACGCCAATCAGTTATCACGAAAATGATGGCCGGATGCGGTGTTTTACCAGTAAGGAGAATAAGTGGTGGCGTAACCTCGTTGATACCGACACGGTTCAATTGGTGCTGCGAGGTCAACACATCACGGCCAAGCCGAGTGTTTCAATGGGTGGATCCGCAATAGAAAATGCTCTTCGAGACTTTCTGATCGCCAGTCCACGCGACGCTCGGTACTCTGGCGTCTCGTTCGATTCGGCCGGGCAACCCAATGCCTCGGATCTGCAAATTGCCAGCGAAAAACTGGTAATGATCTCTATGGAGATTGCCAAGACATGAAAGCGCTCACGTATCTCCTGCCATCAGAGCCGTCGGAACAGCTCCGCCTGAGTGCGGTGAACATTGACCCGCCCACACCCGCCGAGGGTGAGGTGTTGGTTCGAGTTCATTTTGCAGGCCTCAGCGAATTTGACCTGGAGAATTATGGCGGCAAGCGTAACAAGGCCATCGCCAGGGCATTAAAGAAGGGCCCCGTGATCTCAGGCATCGAAATGTCGGGCGTGGTCGACAGCAATGGCCAGCAGTTTAGTCGTGGCGATAAGGTGGTAGCGTATACCAACATCTGGCGTGGTCCTTTTTATCACGCACAACTGGTCGCGGTTCCAGAATCTAATTTGGTCTTGATACCAGATAATCATTCGTTGGAGGGCGCTGCATCTATCGTAGGTGGTGCATTAACGTCTATCAATGCGCTCGAACGCATCGCCAAGCTGGCGCCAGACGATAGTATATTGATTACCGGTGCAACCGGGAGCGTTGGGGTAACCGCCTTACAACTTGCTTCCCACGTTGGTGCAAAAACATCAGCTGTGTGCCACTCCTCGCGAATGAATTTTGCTCTTTCCCAAGGTGCGAAGGACGTTTACGCCTATGACAATCAGGAATTACCACCAGCAAGCAATCAATTCAATGTGGTGTTAGATGCGGCGCCATCCTTATCATTCTCTCGTGCGCGTTGCTTTCTTGTGCCGCGCGGGCTGTACATTCCAACAATGCCGCACTTAGACGTTCCAGGCTATATACTCAGCCTAATAACAAAGCAGCGATGGGGATACTTGATGGAAAACAAGACGGAGCGCAGCCGAATGGACCGCTTGGGGGATTTAATGGCGGACGATGCGTTTGCGCCGATCATAGACAGCATTCATCCCCTCGCTAGTGCAGAGCTCGCATTTAAGCGGCAGTGCGAGTCTGGCAAACGAGGGAAAATACTCATTGATTTTAGATGAGGCAATTGGCGTCGGTGAAATTCTAGCGCCCTACAAAGACGCGATATGCATACTTGCAACGTTCGTTCACATCGCTCGTATGGAGAATCTCTGAGCCTCGATTACTCAATTCTAGAGCCGCTATTCATCAACTGTTGTCAGATATGAAATGGAGTTTGAAGGGCCGCTTTTTTGGCAGCAGCGCCAGTTCGTGAGAAAAAAGCTTACTGCTCAGATGTACCAATAGCCGCTAGAAAGCCAGCAAAAATACGGCTATCTTCGACTCAAAAACACCTACATTGAATTTGTCTTCTTGACCAACACTAGCTACGTAGAGTCTTCTTCATCATCTCGATTCCTTGCGCGTATACGCCCCTAAAGAACTCAATGCATTGCTCGTCCGTTATGCCTTTGGCTTTAAATTTTCCTTGCCACGTAAACTCCGTGCGCGAATCGTCCAGCGAACTGACGGACATGGTGGCACGATAAGATTCAATAGGCAGTGGTCCTGAGACCACGGAATAGGTGTAGCTGTAATCTGTTTGTTCTTCGAGTCTGTCGACAATGATTGTTCCGTCGGCAAAAGTCAGTGTTCGCAAAGCGCCAATGCCATCTCCTTCCTGCACGCAGGCTTCCTTCGGGCTGCCTGACCACTTGCTCGTATTGCCAAAATCCCCTAAGTACGACCAAACTTCGTCGATCGGTAGGTCAAAGGTATGGGTCGCTTCTACGCTTAGCATACGTTCCTCCTGGTGAATGTCCAATATGCGGGGGAGGGTATCATAACAAATCGCGTCATGAGATTATGCAGAGTAAGCAGGGAGCAACATCTGGGACAATTGGGATATTTTGCATATGCCGTCAGCAAAAGAAGTGGCCTTGCAGTATCTGGCAATTACATACGCAGGAAATACTAGCGCGACTGTTGCTCTCTTGCACGACGAAGCGACGTCGCAGAACGCTTCCACAAAGCTCTAATTTCCGAAAATCTCCTTATTTTCGTTCATATTTCCGCAAAGTTGAATCGGCTAACCATGAAACATCGTTTTCTACATCAATCATTCAAGGCTTGTACTGGTTATCAACATTTGGTGCCGCGCAACTCTAAGTTAAAAAGGTAGTCGTATATTGGGCAACTTGAGTCGTGGGGTCAATGCAATCGGATCGGTCGGCTACGATACCGGACCGCGGTATGGTTTAGTTTTTTCTGCATTAATCTCACTAGTTCTTAGCCAGGCAAGTGTGGCTCAGAACAGTGAAGCGCCGAATATCATCTTAATTGTTGCTGACTACATGGGATACGCGGACATCGAACCATATGGTGCTAAGGATATTAGGACTCCCGCGTTGAAGTCTCTGGCTGACGCTGGAACACGATTTACAAGCTTCTACTCCGCTGCACCTAAATGCGTTCCCGCTCGAGCTGCGCTACTGAGTGGAAAATATCCTTCCAAAGTATTGAGCAAGCTTACACCTTTTAGTAAGAGCCAGGGTTTGCGCGCGAGAGACAATATTTTGGTTGCTCAGCTAAAGGCTGGAGGCTACAACACGGCGATGATAGGCAAGTGGCACCTAGGTTCTGGAAAGAACTTTAAACCTACGGATCACGGCTTTGATTCTTTTCTAGGCTTCGACGATTGGACCCTTGGATACCATAACCATCTGACATCTAATGGTGAACCAGGCTTGCTCAGAGACGGAATGCTTGTGAATGAAACTGGATATCTCACTGAGCTTTTCAGCGATGAAGCTGTTCGCGTTATCAATTCAAGCGACAGTCCTTTCTTCATATACCTTTCTTATAACACCGGGCTTCCGCCATACCAGAGGCCAAACATGCCTGAATCGGAATGGGATTCTGGCTGGGATGTTAATGAAGCAAGCCGCGCTGATTACGTTGCAATGGTAGAGTCTATGGACAGCAGCATTGCCAGAGTGCTGCACACACTACAACAACGTCAGATAGAAGAAAACACGCTAGTTATCTTCACTTACGATCATGGCGGTAGGCACTTAGTCGACGCTGGTCCCTTGTTTCACGGTTTCGGTACTCTCTGGGAGGGTGGTATTCGCGTACCAATGATTATGCGTTGGCCAAACAAAGTTGCGAGCTCCAAGACTGCTAGCACTCCTGCAATCGCCATGGACTTAACAGCCACAATGCTATTTGCTGCGGGGCGAAAAATACCAAATGGGTCTCTGGACGGAATAAACCTCCTGCCTCTATCGAATGCCAGTGCTCAGGCTTCGCATCGATCTTTTTTTTGGCGTTCAGGAAAAATGAAAGCCGTAAGACACGTACAATGGAAGTACATAATCGACGGCCACACACAACTGCTGTTTGATCTGGATAGTGACATTGGTGAAAGAAGAAACGTTTTTGCAGAATACCAACCTATCGCGACGCAACTTAGAGGTAAGCTGGCTGACTGGGAAGCATCACTTGATTAGGCTAGACCAATGCGAATAGCTGCTTCTAGGCACGAGCACTGGTTCAGCTCGGGACCTGACCCAGAGATTGTAACTTATATTCCGGCTGTAAACGCTTTCGACGCGCGCTCGCGCAGGGCTTGATCATTTTCGAGACTATAGTGATTCGTCATAGCTTTGCTCCTCCAACTGCGCGACATTCTTCTTTCCATAGAATGTGTACTAATGAAGATGCGCGACAACATACATTGCAGTGTTATGTGTTTACCGGAGTATCGTAATCCACAGGCGTTCCCAGCCAACCATCCCAACGCTTTTGCCAATAGAGGTTGTGCAAGCTTGTGGTCAGAGCTCCGGGCCCCGCTTTGCCACCAAGTATCACATCGTCCACGCTGTTAATGGGCATGATGCCACCAGCGCTTGACGTGATGAATGCCTCATCAGCATTCAACAATTGTTGCGCGCTGACTTTCTCCACATGCACAGACAATCCTATTTCTTTGGCCAGTTCCAATGTGGTCTTCCGTGTAATTCCTTCCAAACAGCCAGAATCTGGTGTGTAAATGCCATTGTCTTTGAGCAGAAATATGTTCGCTCCCGGTGCTTCAGTGAGGTTGCCGTTGTCATCGGTCAGCACCGACCATTCTTTACCAGCATCTGCTGCCTCGAAGAGAGAAAGTTTCATGTCCATCCAATGGAGATTCTTGGCGGTTGGATCAACGGCATTGCTAGGGATGCGTATGTAACGCTGGCTGATCTGCACATCCAGCCCCCTGCTGCGTTGCGCATCATCCGCAATATACATATAGGGAATAACGAATGCGTAGAACATATTCTGAAACGCATCGACATCACCTCGACTGGCGCCAGAAGGCAGAACGCCGCGGGTGACACACCACCAAACATAGGCTTCTTGCGTGCCAGCCAGTTTGACCAGATTGGTGAGTATGTCGGCGGTTTGATCACGGCTGTATGGGTTGCTCAGGCGGAATTTTTCGCAAGAGGCCTGAAAGCGATCCAGGTGATCGTGAAGCCTGAAAAACCGGCCCTTGGACACACTCACCACATCATAGGCGGCATCGGCGTGCATAAAACCGGAATCCACGATTGGTACGGCGGCCATTTCAATTGGGCAGCACTGATCGATGATATAGGCGCTGCCTTGGTCATACTTGGCGTCATGCGGTTTTCGCGCATGGGCGGGATCATTGAACATGATGTGTTCAGCCTGCGTAATCGACATATGGACAGTACTCGATAATTGGATATTTGAAGCTTATGTTGCCATGTATCTCCAGACTTGACCTGTCCGGCCCATTATTTGACAATTTCGGACATATTAAAAACAGTCAACGGCACAATATGCACGCCAGCCGATTATCTGCGACCAAACAGGGTATGCCAGCTCAGTGGTTGATTGCCTATCTACAAAAGCATGGTGTTGGCACTGAGGAAATCTGCAGTGCGGTTGGTGTAGATAAGAACTCCCTAATTTCCACCACTGGCATTATGGCAACATCTACTTACCTTGAAGTGTTCAACTGGGCCGCACAGCAGTTAAAGGATCCGCTGTTGGGTGTTCATGCCGCTGACGATATTAAACCAGGTGAATTTGGACTTCTGGATCACCTTATCCGCAACGGACCATCGCTGCGGGAAAGCTTTGATTTTACACAGAAATACCACTGCATTTTCTCGCCAGATTTTGACTATCGTTTCAGTTATGCAGGCAACAAAGGAATTTGTCACTATCAGGAAGCCAATCTTCCTGGCGCTGATTCAACCCAAGACATTAATTTTGGGTTCGCGCTGGTAATCAACATAATTCGTGAGCGCTTCAGTCCAATCTGGCAGCCGCTGCGAACTTGCTTTGTTTACCCGCAGCCTGCAGATATTAGTGCGCATCAGAACTATTTTGGTGACGCTATATTTTTCAATCAATCTGAAAACCTGCTGGACTTTGAGGAAGATATCGTCGACATACCCAATGAGCGGGCAGACCCGAATCTATTACCGATACTATTGAACCAGGCTAATCAGCTGCTCGACGAGCAAAAAACGCAGACCGATGTGGTAAGGCAAGTGAGCTTACTGATTACTACTTCGTTGGGCTATCGCTCGATGTCTTCTGAGGCGGTTGCGGATCGCTTACATGTTTCAGTTAGGCAGCTCCACAGACGTTTATCCCAGCAAAATACTTCGTTTCGCCAGATCAAGGAAGACACCGTTTTAAGAGTGGCCAAGGAAGCGCTGGCAAACTCAGATATGAGCGTTACTGAAATTGCAATGAAGCTCAATTATTCAGAGACCAGTGCTTTTGATCGAATGTTCAAGAAAATGGAAAGGATTTCTCCCCTCCAGTATCGGAAAAAATATTCACGTTTATAGTTCCGCGGATACCTTGTCGTTCGCAGCTTCTAACGGCGATTTGCTCATCGCCTTTACCGGCCCAGTCCAACACTGACGAATGCAGGCATAGCTAAGCCTGAATAACATCCGTCCGAAAATGTCAATTATTCGACCCAAATGGTCAATCTTGTTTGCCATTAAGAATCTATTGTTTGCTTATTGGAGTTTGTGGGTCTGATCCGTCACTCCTTTGCTCTACCCGAATAAACATTAACACAACGCCCAACAGCTTGGTGTTCTCAACACGTAGAAGGTAAATGACTATGAAGCGCACACACACGTCTAACCCAATCGCACTGGCAGTTTCCACTTTTCTCATTGCAGGTTCGCAGACAGTGATGACTCTTGAGCTAGAAGAAGTGGTGGTTACTGCACAAAAACGTGAGCAATCTGTACAAGACGTGGGCATTACGGTCAACGCCTTCTCAGGGGATGCTCTTTCGGACATGGGGCTTACCAGCAGCAATGAGATTGCCGCGAAAATCCCCAACGTCACCATTGGCTCGCCGGCCGGCGAAGGTGGCGTGGCCGTTGTGTTTATTCGCGGCGTTGGCTTAAACGACTTCGCGACCAACAATACCGGTCCGGTTGGCATGTACATTGATGAAGTGTATGCCGGTTCATCAAACGCACAGGTAACGACCCTGCTCGACATAGAGCGAGTTGAGGTATTGAAAGGCCCACAGGGCACGCTCTTCGGTCGCAACACCACCGGGGGTGCAATCAATATTCTGTCGGCCAAACCTACTGAAGAGCTGGAAGGCTATGTGAAAGCCAGTTACGGGTCATATTCTGGAGGCAATGATGAGTTCAAAATAGAGGGTGCACTCAGCGGCCCTCTGTCTGACACGTTGCGCGGCCGAGTGGCGTTTGTCAGCTATGGCAGTGACGGTTATATGAAAAACTTAATCAATGATCAGTACGTTGAGAAGAGCAGCTACGCCGGTCGGGTGTTACTTGATTGGACGCCAACCGACACCTTGGGTTTCTTGCTGAACGTACACGTCAGCGACAACGATTCCGATGCTGATCTGTACAACAGCAGCCTGGATGATAATTTTTATCAGGGCGTGTCTGATATTGAGCCTGTTATCGAGGTAGAGCAAAACGGCCTCTCACTCAAGGTGGATTATGCGCTGACCGATTCCATCGAGTTGGTGTCCATCACCGCGTACGACGAGTTGGACAAATTTGCGCAAGAAGACGCCGATATGTTGCCTTTTCCGATCATCCACACCGATTATGGTGTTGAATCTGAAACCTTGTCGCAGGAACTACGATTGGTGGGCAACGATGATAGCCTGAATTGGATCGCCGGATTGTATTACCTGACCGATGAACTCGACCAGAATCAGGGCGTGGACCTGACCGGCGCGGGGCTACCGGTGCCAGCGCGCTTCATAAATAAACAAGAGTTGGACACCTGGGCTGTGTTCGGTCAGCTTGAATACGATCTCAGTGACACGCTCGTCGTAACAGCAGGTCTTCGCTATACGGATCTGCAGGTTGATTTCGCCAGTGAAGGAACGTCTACTTTCTTTGTCGGCCCTGGAGGTACGTTTCCGAACCAATATTCGTTGGTGGCCGACACCGACGACAGTGCTGTGTCGGGCAAACTGGGATTGAACTGGCACATCGGTGACAGCACTATGTTGTTTGGGTCAGTGTCTAAAGGGTTTAAGGGCGCGGGCATTAACGGCAACTTTCTGCTCGATTTAAACGCGCGTCTGGATTACGACAGCGAAGAACTCATAGCCTATGAAATAGGGATCAAGTCGACCTTCCTGGACGATAGTGCACAACTGAATGCGGCCGTTTTTTTCTACGATTATTCGGATGCGCAGGTGTTTAACAACGATCCGATTCCTGGCATTGGATTGCCGGCCAATACTATTCGAAATGCCGATGTCAGTATGAGTGGTTTTGACGCGGACTTCACGTGGACACCGGTTTCCGGCTTGTATCTGCAATTGGGTATGGGGTACATCAGTAGCGAGTACGACGAGAATATTCTCGACCCATCAACAGGTTTGCTTGCTATTGAGGGCAATCAGCTGCAAAACACACCAGAGCTGTCTGCCTTTGGTCTAATCAACTACGAGTGGGATTTTGGCGACAACGGCATTGTGTCGGCTCAACTCGATGCCAGTTATTCCGACGACATTTTCTACAGCACGCGAGAAGACATTGCGATCGGCCAGGAAGCTTACACCATCGCTAATGCTCGTATTGCTTACAGTACGGCAAATGAAAAACTCGAAGTGGCCGTGTGGGGTAAAAATTTGTCGGACAAGCAATACGCAGCGTATTCCTTCGACCTCCGGCCGGACTTTGGCTTTATTCAGAACATGCGCGGCGTTCCTCGAAGTGTGGGGCTCGATCTGAAATATTCGTTCTGAGACGACATAGCGGCCCAAAGATACTTGCTAAGCAACCTATGAGGATATTGTCATGGCACTACCTGAAGTTATCAATCATCAAGATTATTTGTTAACGGTTAATTTAAAAGAGCAGGATACCGTCACGCACCCTGAGTACGGATACAAAATACACCCTCTGTTTCTCGACAATGAAAACGGCACTTGGGTTTTGTATGTAAAGTTCCCACCAGGAACATTGTTGCAAAAACACTTTCACACGGGTTCTGTGCACTTTTTTACCACAAAGGGGGCGTGGAACTACGTTGAGTATCCCAGCGATGTGCAAAGCGAAGGAAGTTACTTGTACGAACCCGGCGGCTCAATTCACACGTTCTCTGTTGCCGAAGATGCCACAGAATGGGCCGAAGGATTTATGGTTGTTTCTGGCGCAAATATTAACTTCGATGAAAGCGGCAATTACCAAGATATCCTAGACGCCGGCGCCATCGAGAGCATGATTGGACAATTTTGCGACGCTATGGGGCGCGAAGTACCGAGGTATATCAAGCCAGGCGCGTCCGCTGATTTTTCGGATAAGTAATACTAGCGTCTCGCTCCAGGAGAATTTCAAATGCACAACTTCAATGAATACAGTGGCTGGACGACGGCGCCAAGCAGTATGCGGAAAGCCCTTCAGGGCAATGAGCGTGCCGATGTGGCGATCATCGGTGGTGGCTTCACCGGACTGATGGCCGCAATTACTCTAAGCGAACAGGATGTGGATGTTGTTTTGCTGGAGCAGCAATTCTGCGGGTTTGGCGCCAGCGGTCGGAATGCCGGGCATCTAACGCCAACCATAGGCCGCGACATCGTGTACTGTTTACGCCGTTTTGGCAAAGAGCGTGGTTTGAAACTTGCGCATTTTGCGGAGAAAGCCGTGCACTTTACCGAAGAAGTGTTTGAGCAATACGCCATTGACTGTGACTATCTTCCTTGTGGCAACGTCATTGGCGGTGTTCATCCAAAACAGCGAGCTCAGTTGGCCAAGGCCGCAGAATTGGTGAACAGTGTGGGCTTGGAAATGAATTTCCTGGACGAAAATGCAGTTCGCGAACGCGGGCTGCCCTCAGCTATCCAATTTGCTCTACAGGAAACCGCGGGTGGTCTATTAGACCCATCAAAGTACGTGTTTGCGCTACGGCGGATCGCAATAGAGAAAGGCATTAGGATATTCGAAAACTCGGCTGTGACTGAGATGATTGAAGGCGAAACCGTAACACTCAAAACGCAAGGTGGCTCAGTGACAGCCGACAAGGTCCTCATGGCCACCAACGCATTCTCCGCGCCCACTCTCAACAAAATGCGTTACTCGGTAGTGCCCGTCAGGGTCACGTTGTTCAATACCAAACCACTCAGTGATGCTGAACTGCAACAAATCGGTTGGCAAGGTCGTGAAGGCATTTATACCGCACATGAGGCACTAGAAAGCTATCGCCTAACGCCCGACAATCGAATTGCGGGCGGCTCGAAATGGGTGCAGTACGGGTTCGGCAGTAAGCTTCTTACTGGAAACAACGCCCAACTGTTTGATGACTTTCAATCGCTTGTGAATATTCGGTTTCCGGAGTTACCGAACTTGGAAATCGAGTCATTTTGGGGCGGCTGGATTGGGATAACGCTGGACATGTTGCCGATCTGCGGCGTTACCGGCAAAGCCCAGAATGTGTTCTACAGCCTTGGTTACAACGGCCACGGTGTGGCCCAGGCTAGTTTGATGGGGAGAAACATGGCTCTCGAGATGCTGGGCCAGCCTCAAGCGGATGTTGAGCTATTGCAACGAACACGGATTCCATTACCACCCGAGCCCTTACGTTGGCTGGGCGTAAACGGCTTAGTGCAAGCAATGTTGTTTAAGGATGGCTTCGTCGATCGCGATCTGAGCGCTCAACGCTAGTTCGGCAATGTTGTTCAAGAGCTAGATCATCATGAGCCGTCTCTCACTGATCGATTCAATGTTTCTTGTTAACGAGTCGCGCACAACACCCATGCATGTGGGCGGCTTGATACTCTTTACTGATCCAAACGGCGTCGAAGAGACTGACTACGTTAGAGACCTGGTGGAAAGTCTAGCGCGCGTTGACACCCTCAAACGGCCCTATGGCCAAATCATACAATTCGGCTCGCTTGCTCCTAGGAGCAAGCTACTGCAGATTATGATGGCTACACTCTAAGCTCCGCTTCCTCTATGGCCGCAAGCAGGCTTTCACATGTAAAAGGCTTTTCAATGAAATCCACGGCCCCCCTGTATTCTGCCTGCTTGCGCAAACCTTCAGACTTGCTCGCTGTGATGAATACTTTTGGCAGCGTCTTGGTTGACAGTTGGTCCAGCTTTTCCGATAGATCAAACCCGTTTCCATCAGGAAG
The DNA here is from genome assembly GCA_039111475.1 of Pseudomonadota bacterium. Taxonomy (GTDB): domain Bacteria; phylum Pseudomonadota; class Gammaproteobacteria; order Pseudomonadales; family JAUIET01; genus JAUIET01. The sequence continues at coordinate 42,759 of JBCCIP010000030.1, forward strand.
GTCAATGTCTAAAAGAGCAATGTCGGGATTGCTTTCTCTGGCTTTTACGCAGGCGCTTAAATTGTCGTGAGCAACTACGACTTCGTAGTTAGCATGTTCCAGTCTTAGTTTGAGAGCGGCCAATATGGGATTGTGGTCGTCAACTACAAGAACCTTTGGTTTCTTCTTCTGAAGTGTTTGCATCTTTACCCCTTACTGCTTTCATAGGAATGATGGCGCGAAATTCACTGCCTTCGTTAATGCGGCTGTGTACAACAATCTCGCCGCCGTGAAGATCTACAATTGACTTACATAAGTACAAACCCACACCCATACCATTGTGGCCGGTTTCAGCATTGTCTTTCGCTTGCACGAACTTATCGAAAACACTGCTCAATATGTCGGTTTCCATGCCTTGACCTGTGTCTTTCACGGAAATCACGACTGAACGCATGGCTTTGTCGGCATCTATGCTTAGCATGATTTTGCCAGACTTTTCGGTAAATTTTATTGCATTGCTCAGCAGGTTGGAAATTAGTTGATCGATTCGAACCTTGTCGCAGTCAACAGCTGGAATATCACGTACCATTTTCATGTTTAGGAGAACGCCTTTGTTTTCAGCTGCCACACGGTAGCGAGTGATACAGTCGCTCGCAATTTTGCGCATGTCATGTGAAGCAATTGACAACCTGAGTTTGCCATTCTCAATTGAGGCGGTATCGACTAGATCATTAATCAGCGTTGTTAAAGAGTCGCAGCAGTCAATAGAGAAGTTCAGCATTTCCTTCTGCGCAGAGTTCAGTTCTCCTGCAACACCGTCGCGAACCAGCGCAATGTACTCTCTCGCTCCGGTGAGCGGCGACTTCAGCTCATGAGATACTGTCTGATAAAATGCGCGAATTTGCTCATTGCTTTGCTTCAACTGCTCATTGGTATGCAGAATAATCGCGCGGTGGTTATCTAATTTTCGAGCCAAATTGGCCTTGTCAATTGCGTTGGTGAGTGCGCGATAAATGGCGCCCGATGTCAGGTCCTTTTTTGACAAGTAATCTGATGCGCCATCTTTGAAAGAAGCAGCCGCGCGCTTTTCGTCACCAAAGCCAGTTAACATTATAAACGGAAGATGCGTATCTCGAGTTAGTTCACGCAGCTCGCTGATGTGTTCAGAACCTACATCACCGTTTGGCAATAGGTAGTCAAGAATGACAATGTCAATAGAGCTGCTCAGCAGCTTCTGTTGCGCCGATATGATGTCTTGCGCGCATAGCACTTGAATGGAATCATCGGCTTTGCGCAGCAAGCGACGCACGCTCTCAAGGTCCACATCGTCGTCGTCTACTAAAAGCACCGAGATTGGGTCTGCACCCCTGGATCTGTCGGTAGGCTCGTTACCGGCAAACTGGGTGCTATGTGTTGTACTCTCGGCATCTCCGGATTCGGAGGAGAGGTCGGTGGCTAGCTTTAGAAAATCCATGTTCATCAATAGCTCCTGACGAGTTTTTCTTAATTCCCGAATCGGACGGATTGGTGAGATTCTTGAGTTGCTTGCATCAAACTCCTAATCAGTATTCTGCAGTTTTCTCGAAGGTCAGTTAATAACATAGGTACGTTTCAGCCTTAGGGCAATTTCGACTGTCTGTTTTGTGATCGGCTTAACAGGATAACACTTTGTATATATGTTAGGTTAGAAAAGCGGTCGCCGTCCGCAAATCTCATGAAGTGTTATTGCCGTGCCGGTCACCGCCTACTACAATTCCAGAACTTGTCGAATGCGCCTAAGCCTGTATTTAATGCATAAAACGTCAAATAATTGACGAATTATGGCTAAACATGTTTTATAAGTTGTATATTCCAAGGAGTTCAGGGAATGAAAAAAGTTCTAATAGTTGAGGATGATAAGCGAATAGCAGATGCGCTAAGTTATCGCATGATGTCTCTGGGTTTCCAGGTCGACAAGGCACATGATGCAGCTACCGCACCCATGCATGCGCGTGACTCAACCCCGGATCTTGTTCTACTCGATATCTCGATGCCAGGTGGCAATGGTTTCATTGTTTTCGACAGAATACGTGCATTACCAAGTGCTCAACAAACGCCAGTTATATTTATGACGGCGGACCAAACTCCAGGACTTAAGGAAAAAGCAATGTCATTGGGTGCTGCTGGTTTTCTGGAAAAACCGTTCGGTGCAAGCAGGCTTATAGAAACTGTTGAAGCGGTGATGGATCCGATTTAGCGCTCGGTGAGTTATTCGTTCCCGTTTGTTCCTTGTAAAGCTTTAGCCAATTGCCCCTGAATAATCAGAGGCTCACCAAATAGATCTCCTTGCAAGTAATCACACCCGGCCCGATGTAGCATGTCTGCAATTTCCATCGTTGCTACACCATCCACTACCACGGTCTTGTTAAGATCCTTACCCAAGTTAATTATGGCGCGTGCGATCAGCACATCAGCGGGATTGTTAAAACGGTCTTGAACGAATGAGGGGTCTAGCTTAAGCACATCAAAAGTAACGTTTTTCAGGGTTTGTATTGTCGAGCATGCTGAACCGAAGTTATCAATTGCCATGCATACTCCCAGCTTCCGCAGTCTGTGCAACGTGTCGGTTACTTTGGGGTCATGTGCGGGAATTGGTTCAGTAAGTTGCAATTGCAGACTGCCCTCCGGTAAAGCGAATCTAACCAGCAACTGCTTTAGCCAGTATGAAAACCCGATCTCTCGCATAAGAGAGGCAGGCACATTGATTCCTATAAAGCCATCGATTGGCAGAGTTGATGCGTCCTTAATGCGATCAAAGTCGCTGCAACATTGTTCTATTGCCCACTTCCAAACCGCAACCGTTTTATGCGACTGTTCTAATAAAGGCAAAAACTCATCGGCATGTAGGCAAAGGCCGTCAGATTGTTGCCAGAATAGCAGGGCTTCCATGCCAGCCAATTTGTGATCGTTGGATGACACAATAGGTCGATATTTCAATAGGTATTGACTGCTTTGAAGTGCGTTATCTAGTTCTTTAATTCGTTTGGCGCGTTGCGCGGAAGATCTGGCAATTTTCGTATCGAAAAACTGATAGCAATTACCACCCCTGTTCTTTGCGCGATACATTGCTGTATCGGCGCGAAAATAAAGCTCTTCCAGATCAATACCTCGTTTACCTGGAGTGTAAACGGTAATACCAATGCTGCAGGTAGAGCTCGTCAAGCCCTCTTTTCCTATCACCGCACAAGGTTTGGAAACAGCTTCCAGTAAATTTTCGGCAACGACTTCGGGTGCATCAGCTTTATAGTGTTCAACAATCGCCATGAATTCATCGCCGCCCAAACGGCCAACAAAATCTGAACCTCTGAGCACCTCTTTGAGTCTCTTTGCAATGACTGCAATAAACTGGTCTCCCGCTGCATGCCCGAGGGTGTCATTGATTTTTTTGAAATGATCGAAATCGATCAAGAAAACTGACAAAGTATTACCGCTTCGTTCGGAGCGATGGATGGCGTGCTCCAAATGGTTGTTTATGTGCATACGATTCGGCAATCCCGTCAGAGAATCAGTGTGAGCTACGTTCCACAGTGCCAGCTCACTCTGTTTGCGCTCAATCGCGTGCCGAATAGTGCGACAGATAGTATCGGAATTGAAGCTGCCTTTAACGAGGTAATCTTGTGCTCCATGTCTCAGTGCCATTAAGGCATTGTCAGTGCAGTTTGTACCTGTTAATACGATGATGGCCGCCTCAGATGAAGAATTGGTCAGTGATTCGATAGACTTCAGATTGTTTGAGTCAGGTAAGGATAAATCAAGAAGTACGGCATGGTATGACCTACGCTGCAATGCATGATGCGCGTCATTCAGGTTGCCGATTGAATCTACATGGAAGTCGTTGCCAATGTTGCTTTCCAAGCTACGTCTCAGCAGCAGCACATCGGCAGGATCGTCCTCAATATACAGAATACGCAGGCCGCAACTATCGAGCATAGTGCACTTGCTTATAGTCAAAAATCATCCATGATTTGACCATCCTTTGAAATTCCCTTATCTAAAGTCGGACCATCTATAGTTATAGTACAAAAAGGCGCACAGATATAACGCCGATAGAACAAGTCCTCGTTCCGCGGAAGCGCGTGAAACCGATCACAATTCTGATTAACTAAAATGTACTTGTGCTCGAAAACAAGGTTGTCGGTCAATCATCGGTAAAGGCTGGTCTACAATTTTAAAGCACCTCAGAGGCAATATACGAATCGTCATCATGAGGAGAGCCGCCAACAGTTACTTATTATCAGCGATCAATGGAATGATCTACTCAGACAGCCACGCAAAGCAATTCCGCCGCACAATTCCTGCGGTACTTTTTCACTTAATAATTCAACGCACATGCAGTTGGTGGTTAATTGGAGGTTTGTTCGCGCTGTTTGGAATCCGGAAATAGATTTGTGAGTCGGAAAGAACAAGCCGCAGGCCAGTCTGCGATCGCTACCAAAAACAATGCTAGCGAAGAGCTGCAGAATTTCGTATATACGGTGTCTCACGATTTCCATGCGCCTATCAGGCACATCAAGAGTTTTCTGCAAATTTTAGTCGAAGATCATTCAGGCTCCTTGGATGAAGACGCCCAAGAGTGTATAGCCTATGCGATTGGTGGAGCTGAAAGACTGCAACGAATGCTGGACGATTTAGTGACCTTCTCACGAGTGGAAACGCATGCTATCTCAAATGAGCGAATCGAGTTAGGCGCATTAGTAAGAAACGTAGTGGCAAAGACCGCACCCGACGCTACGGTAGGCTACAGCGAATCTTTACCTTTTGTCTCAGGAGCCTCTGAGCAACTGTACGCCTTATTTGAACAGCTGATCTCAAATGCTGTGGATCACAATAGCAATCCACAGCCATGTATTGACATAAGAGCGAGTGTTGATGGAGATTTTCATGCCATTGACGTCAGCGACAATGGAGAACATGTAGCAGAAGTTCACCATGATCGCGTATTCCAACTGTTTCATCGCCTCGAAGGTAAGAGTAACGTGCACACCGGCGCGGGCCTGGCCATTGCGCGACGTATTGCCCAACGCCATGGAGGTGAGCTGAACTGGGCTCCTTCAACGACTGACGGCAACTGCATCAGACTGAAATTACCTATAAATCCTTAATTGGCGTAGGCGCCGCCTATCTCATGTAACAGATGTGTTCATCTTTGCATTTGCATTGCTAACGACAAGGTTTAGAATTAATAGAGATCGCTCTGCTGTATTGTTCAAAATGCGATCGATCCAAGGAATGGAATAATGTCAAAACGGACCCTGACGTTTCTGAGTCTTCTCTCACTTTGTGCAGCAACGGTTGCTCAGGCCGATGAACTGTTCAAATGGCATACCACCAACCTCCAGCTGTTAAGAGGTAGTGCCTACGAGTTGGGCGATTCGCATCGCTGGATATCCACATTCGAGCACGCCCACGCGCACCGTTTTGGCGATACGTACGCGTTTATAGATCTACTGAAACCCGATAACGGGACATCCAGTTATTACGGTGAAATATCACCGCGCCTATCGCTTAGTGAGATAACGGGCAGAGGACTCTCATCAGGCATTGTCAAAGATGTGTTGGTGTCTACGACGTTTGAAAAGGCCAAGAACGGGCGCATGCAATATCTGTACGGTATTGCGGTTGATCTTGCCATTCCTCAATTCAAGTTCCTGAAAATTAACGCCTACAATCACGACAACACAGCGCTAAGTGGTGATACCTGGCAGGTGACAGTGGCTTGGAACAGGCCTTTTGCAGTCGGTTCAATTAATCTACTAATTGAGGGTTTCGCGGACTTTCAAGGCAGCGAGGGCCGCTCGGCGGCCAACCAACTAATTGTGCCGCGATTGTTATATGACGTAGGCCTAGCTTCAGGATTGCAGGCTAACAAGCTTTGGCTAGGTCTAGAGTATCAGTATTGGCGCAATAAATTTGGCGTGCGCGGAATTACTGAATCAGCACCGCAGCTGCAGTTAAAGTACATTTTTTGAGGACTCCTAAATGGTTCGATTGATTGTAGGCATTTTGCTACTTTGTCTAAATTCAGCCGCATATGCAGAAAAGAGCATTCGACTGTACCACGATGCCGATTGGTCTAATCACATCGAATCCGCTGAGTCAATTTGGCGTGGAGTACAGACGGCGCTGAGCGAAATAGATCACACTGTTCAAGGATATCGCCTGGAACTTGTTCAGAAGAATCACAGTGGTAATGTGCGCAGAAGCTTTGCCAATTATCAAGATTTCCTCGAAGACGAATCAGCACTGCTGGTTTTCTCGGGTATTCATTCCCCGCCGCTAATCAAGAACCGGAATTTTATCAATGAAAGCCAAGCTTTGACTTTGGTGCCATGGGCGGCGGGCGGACCAATTACCCGTTCAGAAACGGGTGAAAACTGGATCTTTCGCTTATCAGTAGATGACACAAAGGCTGGCGAAGTGTTAATCAACCATGCGATTAATGTTGTGGAGTGTAAGGCACCGCATCTGCTGCTAGAAGATACCCCATGGGGTGACTCCAATCTCGTCAACATGAAACGAGCACTTGAAAAGACAGCAGTAGCTGCAGCCGGAGTTACCCGTTTTAACTGGCATTTGAAAGGCCATACTGCGCGCAGCAAATTGGTCAACATTGCTCACACCGGTGCGGATTGCGTTGTAATGGTGTCAAATGCGATCGAAGGTGCAGAGTTGGTCAATGCTATGCTCGATCTTGAACCGGCGCAAGTTATGCCAATTGTCAGCCATTGGGGTATTACCGCTGGTAACTTCCACGAGTTGGTAGATGCTGAACAACGAGCCAAGTTGGATCTTACCTACATTCAAACGTGTTTTTCGTTTATTGGCGGAGTACTCAACGATAAGGCAGAAAGCGTTTATCGCACTGCGAAATCCCTTTATCCTGATCAAATCCAAACCGCCAGAGATATAAGGTCACCGGTTGGTTTTATACATGCTTATGATTTGACTCAGGTGCTGATCGCGGCGCTTAGCCAGATTACATTGAGCGACGACATGGTTGCCAACAGGAAGAAGCTTCATACGGCACTCGAAGATATGCAGCGCCCTGTTCAAGGACTGGTCAAAAATTATGTTAAACCCTTTGAAAAATACACACCAGAAAGACCCGATGCGCATGAAGCACTGGACATAGCAGATCACTGTATGGCTTTTTATGGTCAAAATGACGAGGTTGTTGTTATCAACGATCGCTAGCAGCTGATTCAAATTACGGTCCAACAAAAGCAATAAATCGTACCATGTCGCAAAAACTAACCGATACAGCGTTGCAGGAATTTAGGCTGCGAAGAATGTTCATTACTTTTACACTTTCATCAGTGATCTTGTTCCTGGTGATGACATTACTCTTCCTTGTTCCCAGAATTAACAGTACCTTCGATAATCTGCGTAATATTTCGGACCGCACTACAACTGAAGCCTATCTAGCGCAATTAGACGGCTACTTGACAGACAGAAAGCTGGCTTTGCAAGATGTTGCAAAGAATCCGTTGCTGATCAATTCCTTGCTAATCGATGACAGTTCTAACCCAGCGCTAAAAGATTTCATTCAACATACTTATTTGTTAGGTGAAGATCCGGTCATCAGTTTATTGGATTTTAGCGGCCGTGAACTCTGGTCTGAGTACCGTACAGATCGCAATTATGATTGGGTGCTTCCGATGATTAACTCCCGGGCGGAGTTTTCGTTAAGAATGTTGATTGATGGTTCGCAACCGAAGTTTGAACTCGCTGTGCCAATACTATACGGCCGCGGACATGAAGGCGTTTTGCTTGCGCAAATTCTTGCGCAACCCAGCAAGATATATGAGCCGGCAACTGAGCTAGACCCTCGTAGTCATTATGTAACCCTTGTTAGAAATGGTGTGCAAGCGCAATCACCCGTAGGCGAAATGATCGCGCCTCACACGGAAACCTCTCATTCACAAAAGTATGATATTGACGTATCACTGACTACAGAACATGTTGAGGTGGCGGCACAAAAAAATGACTTGATCCGTGGTTTTGCGTACAGTTTATTGTTGGGTGCGGTCTTTGTGTTCGGCGGACTGGTGCTAATTGGCAGGCGCTTAATTATTCAACCGTATACTCTATTGGCGCAAACGAAAAGGATGCTTGAGCAGGCAAACGATGAGCTGGCTCAATTCGCCTATCGCGCTTCGCATGATTTGAAGGCTCCTCTCATCACTTCGCGAGGGCTTGTCGAATACGCTGAAGAAGACATCAAACTTGGCAGTTTGGACGAAGCAAGTGGCAATTGCGCGAAGGCAATTGCTCGGCTAAAAGATCTGGAGTCGCTGGTTACGGATATACTGTCGTTAGCGAGAGCTGACTTAGCTACCAATACGCCCGAAGAAGTCGATTTTGAGGAAATAGCCAATGAAACGCGATTAAGATTCGCCGACATGTCTACACAAAAACGCTGCATTATTACGACGGATGTTCGACTAACGCGCCCTTATTTTGGCGAACGTGTCCGATTTGTGCAGGTGATTGACAATTTACTATCCAATTCGATCAAGTACGCTAATACTGACCGCGAGCAACCGCACGTGAGCCTGTGTGTTTTAGAACAAGAAGACATGTTAGAGTTGGAAGTGAGTGACAACGCTTTGGGAATTCCCAGCAATCGTCAAGCCGATGTGTTTCAAATGTTCAAGCGGTTTCACCCCTCTGTCGAGAGTGGCTCCGGTCTTGGATTGTCAATTGTGAGTAAACACGTAAAGGCAATGAACGGTACAATAGATTTTGCCAGCACCGAAGCCGGCACAACTTTCAAAATTTCAATACCCCACGTTCAGGCGTAAAATTATGAATGCAATCTCAGTGCTGATTGTCGATGACAATGAAGACGACCGTTATTTGTTGAAGAGAAAATTAAAATCCGCTGGTTTCGAACTGCACATTCACGAAAAGAATGATGGGCAGGAAGCACTGGAGTTCATGCAGGATTACGATGAGAATTATAAGCTCTATGCTGGGCTTTTCCCGCCAATGGTTATCTTCCTCGACATCAATATGCCGCGGCTTGATGGCTACGGTTTTCTAGAAGAGTTTGCCGAATTGCGCGAAAAATATGATTTCAGTTCTTGTGTGCTTATGATGTTCACGTCATCCGAGCGAGAAGATGACAAGGAAAAAGCGCTTAGTTACGAATTCGTTTCTGATTATATATTGAAGGGCGGATACGATATTGATCAGCTGAAGCAGATATTGGAAAAGGTTTCTGGTGATCAATAAAGGTTTGCGCTTGTTTTCATGCGCAACATCAAAACACTGAGTCCTGACTGAATAGTCCTCTTGGCGCTGAGAGCATCGAAACCAACAGCAGAGAAATGCTTGCGACGTTAGTAACTGAGTAATGGTGCCCAGGAGAGGACTTGAAGGTATCCGATGCGTTTTCTGGCAAATGCTGCCAATCTAAAATATATACAAATCAAGCAGATAAGTTTCTGGCCTTTGCCAGCGTCTGCCAGCAAGAGATTTAAAGGGGGCAAACGGAGGGGGCAAAATCGTGCGCACGCCACTTGTAGGAGAGCAACCAACAGCGAAGAAAAAATGTCAGATTTGCCGGTATGCTTGCGTCACGATTAACCTGTACTTACAGTTGTACAATCGCCAGGCTTCGTCTGCACTTTCGAAGCAATCTGAAATCTAACTAACCTGATCATTCGCGCCGGTTTTCACAGCATTTTTATCTGAAGCTCGCAATGATCATCACCATCGTGCATGCAGACTTCGTGTAACAAGTTGTATTCTTGCTTGAAATGTTTTGCGGAACCACTAATCAGGCCTTCGGCAAGTGCGCAGAGCTTTCGCGGAGATGAATAATGCATCGTTAATTCAGAATCATTCTTGTCCGTATACTTAAACTCAGGAAGGCCGGCTTCAGGATAGAGCTTGCGAACCTCTACATGAATAACCTGGTCGACCGTGAGCAAGAAAGATTTTAAGTTGGCATGGCCCTGGAAGAACATTGGGTAGCTCACCAGAAAACTGGGTATCATGTATTCGCCAAACTGTTTCACCAGCTCCTCTGGTTGAATACCAGTGGCTTCTGATGCCGCGCTGACCAGGCTCATGAGCTCGGCATCATCATAGGTCTCGGTTGCAACGTATATGCCATCGAACCCAGTGGCATCCAACAGAGTATCCCATGCCTCTATACCGAATTTCTCTTCCACCATCTCGTTGAGCAAACAAAAAACCATCCCTTTCATGACCAGATATCCTCCTGACATCTATGAGTCCAAATTTTTGCCTTGGCATTAGAGTTAGTATAGTTCAGCCTTAAAAAAAGCTCAGAGCTCGCCCAAACCTGTTGGTTAAAGGAATCGCAGTAACGGCCGATAAGTACTTCGATGATTCTATATTTGGCATGTAGGGGCGAGATCTCCGATTTCACGAAAGCTACGGTTTGTTTGCAGCAGCGAGTGGAGAGCAGCTAATGAGCGAAGAAGGTGCCTTAGAACGTGCACTTACGCGTGAACGCAAGGCTAGAAAGAAGGCTGAGGAACTTCTTGAGACAAAATCCAGAGAGCTATATCACTCGAAAAAGGCGTTGGAGGATGCGTATTCAGCAACCGTTGAGGTCTTTGCGAACCTTTTTGGTGAACGCAGCGGCAGAAGTCCAGAATCGCTGCGTCGCCTGGGAAGAGACGCCAAGCGTTTTGCTCTCTCGGTTGGCCGCGACACCGATGCTGCACAGTCACTGTATATGGCAGCCATATTATGTGACTTGGGGAAACTGGCTTTAGCGGATGAGATTACGGCTAAGCCATTGGCCAAGTTGAGCAAACCAGAGTTTGAAACGTTCTGTCGACACCCTCAAATTACCCATGAAGCCTTGTTTTCTCTGTCGCCCTTAGAAAACGTTGCAGATATCATATATGCGCATTGCGAATTGTTTGACGGAAGTGGCTACCCACAACGACTGAATCACGACGAAATTCCATTCGATGCTCAGCTACTTTGCATCGTTAAGGACTTTGATGGCCTGCTGCGTGGCAAGATATTGGAGAGTGCGATTACGTCTGCAGAGGCTATTGAGTATCTTAAAGGTCATAAAGACGTACGATATTCAGCTGACTTAGTGGATAGTTTTATTGACTTTGTTAATGATTCTGAACGCTATAGTGAGAGCTTTGAAGAGCAGCGGTTAACGCCAAGCAGCCTCAAAATGGGGATGGTGTTAACCAGGGACTTACTCAATGAGCAAGGGATTTTAGTCTTACCTCAAGGTCAGATACTCACAGAAATCCTAATCGAGAAACTAAGGCGCATCGCTAAGCGACATGTAAATGAAATGATGGTTTATGCACGGATAGCGGAAGAAAGTGAATGCGATCAGTCTGAGTCAGAGTGAGGCTGGAATAGTATAATCTTTCAAGTCGAAGCCAAGATTAGATTGAATGTGTACGGCACAGTGTTCGTTTCCTATAGACTCTAAATATCTTTCTAACGAGGCTTGATCCTTGATGTCGTGGTACCAGGAGCTATGACAAATCAAGGATGGATCAAAAAAATGTCGACGGCTTTCTGCGGCGACGTTCTCGACATACGCGCCATAAAGCACGTATTCTGAAAAATCAAGGCTTCGCATCACCGCAGCTTGCCAGCAGAGGCCAGTGTGTTGCTCAATATGTCGATGCATGTCGATCACTGAGTGCCGATCCCAACTGACCATCTGAGCAATGTAGGCGCCCGAAAGGGCGTCAGGATTACCCAGTCCTAGCGCACGCGCGGCGAATCGATACCAATTACGGTAGCGTCTGTTCTGATAAAAGTGTGGTTTTCGTTCGTCACGATACAGACGTACCTGCGGCTCACCGCTACCGGAATCTCTTACCAGCGAACCAGCATCGAATGGTCGAACAAAGCTAACATCCGAATCGGCGAATACAATGACATCTGTATCTAGATGCTCAGCGATACCGAGTTTAGCCACCTGTTGCATGATCCAGCCTCTAACAGGAAGCGTCTTCTTTGACCACCACCATCCTTGATGCCATCGCATCCGACTGACCCAGGAGGGAAGAATGTCCTCCTTTCGGATCAGAGACACGCCTTCCCCAGCCAGGTGTTTGAATACTGCCATATCTTCATCATCGATCAACAAAATGTGCTGATCCAATCCGCTCACGTGTTCACCAACAGATTCAACCAGTTGGTTGCAACGTTCCAGATCAGGCCTGTAACTCGGTGTGACTAATGTAATGTTCATGCTTAGTGCACAGCAAAGCTCGTGCCAGTTTCGTTCTAACGTGTTTTTATGGGGGAATTCCCATTTAAACCACGCTTTAGAGGTGTTCGTAGCGAGTTCCTCGGTCCGACGTCAGCAAGGAAGCTGTGCGCTCACTTGCATATTGCATGAAATACAAGAGCTCAATTGCAATATGCGACGTTAATTGCCTGATAACCACTCTCCCTATGGTACTTCTAGACGGCACTTATTAAGTTAAGCCACTGAAATATAAGAATAATACCCAGCGCGGTACAGAAATTGACCGTGTTTAGTTGCGCTTGCCTAAGTCAGTATTTCACTCGACCGCTGCGAGCCCCACATCTGAAGGAGGATGATTGAATGAGAAAATTAATGTTGGCGAGCAGTATTGTGATGACTGCCAACGCATGGGCTGGACCCTTGGAGGACTGTCCAGCGGAGGCATTCTTAATCCAAGGTAATCCTTCCAATCTTTATGCGGTGGATTTATCAACGGGTGCATATCGTTCGATCAGCACCGACACGGGGGCACAATCTACGCTGAACGCGATTGGCTTCAGTACGCATGACAATCATTTCTATGGTTGGGATAAAGCCGAACAGACGTTGTTTCGCATGGGCGATGATTATCGCGTGGAGTACATGCATCTATCGTCGCCGTTAAACGGTCATTACTACGTTGGTGATGTATCTCTGCAAGAAAACGCTTACTACATGTATCGAAAGGGCCATAACGAGCTGCATGGACTTTGGCGCATTGGTCTAGACCCGGACTCTAGCGACTATCTGACTGTGGAGCGAATAGTAGATGGCTCCTCAGTGTATTTGAACATTTACGATTTCGCTTTTCACCCAGATCGCAACGAAATTTACAGCGTTGATTCACGCGGTAACCTCTGGAAAATTGATCCTGCAAACGGTTCCTTTCAACAACTAGGAAACGTTGGTGTGCGCGGTACATTTGGTGCTGTGTATTTCGATAGAGATGGCAAGCTGTACATTAGCCGAAACAAGGACGGCGTAATCTTTCAAATTGACCTTACTGGCGCGTCTGCGTCGGCCGTCGAATTTGCCCAGGGGCCTTCCTCGTCGAGTAATGACGGCGCGAGATGCGCTATCGCACCTGTCGTTCCAGTCGGCTCACAAAAAATCGATTTCGGCGACGCGCCTGACAGCTACGGAACCATTCTGGCAAGTAATGGCGCCAGACATAACGTCGAAGGCAGTACCGTGTACATGGGGGCTCTCGTCGATGGTGAAGCTCAGAGCTACCTTGCACCCGATAGCGATGACGGGTTCGGCGTGGATGACGAAGATGGCATACAAGTCGTTAGTAATTTAACGGCAGGCAACCAAGCAATTCTCAGGTCAACGATTAAGGGTTCCGGCTTTCTGAATGGCTGGATTGATTTCAATAAAAATGGGCGATTTGACGAAAGTGAACATATTTTGGTTGATGAGTACAAGACTGAGGGACAACACACTCACCTAGTGGACATTCCTCTTAACGCTAAGGGTGGTGAAACATGGGCGCGATTCCGAGTGAGTTCCTTAACCGGTGCGCAGCCTACAGGCGGTATGCCAGATGGAGAAGTAGAAGATCACAAGCTTACAATCAACGCGGCATCAATTACTCGTCAGTACTACCCCTCTGAAGCGGGATACGTAACCTTGGCGTTTGAGGACCTATGGCCCTCGCGCGGTGACTATGATCTAAATGATTTCGTCACTCATTATCGAACCGGCATAAGTACAGTCAACGGCGAAGTCAGCTCCATCCATATCGGCGGGCAAGTCTTGGCGCTTGGTGCGACATTCCACAATGGCTTTGCCGTGCAGATAGACAATTTGTTACCTGAACAGGTGGACGTTGCCAATATCGCATTCGAGATAAATAGAGAAACGATCAATCGATCGCCGTTGGAGTCTGGCCATACTTCCGCCGTTTTTATCGTCGCGGATGATCTATGGAATTATGTCACCCCAGCCGAAGGCTGCACGTTCTACCGCACGGAGAAAAACTGTGGCGAATCGCCGATTCAATTCACCTACAGCCTAGAAATTCCGCTCATAAAGCCGGTTAGCGCCGATCTCAGCAAAGTGGGTTTGTACAAGCCATTTATATTTGCAACACCGGGATTTAACCGAAATAGTATCTTCGATTCGCCACCTGGGCGTGATCTCGAAATTCATCTGAAGAACAACCAGCCGTCCGCGCTTGCTGATCCAGCACTATTGGGCCGCGCAGATGATCGCTCTCTTCCCAACGCCGAAATCTACTACCAGACGGAAAATGGATTGCCTTGGGCGCTGGAGATTGGCACAGAATGGCAACACCCATGGGAATACATTGATCTCATCCAGGCGTATCCGAATTTTGTGGACTACGTGCAAAGCGAAGGTCAATCGAGCAAGGACTGGTATTTGCCCAGCAATGCCATTCAAAGCGAACTTTACAATGATTGAGGACAGGAAGATGAATAGACTAACTGAAAAAACCAAGCCGAATATGTTGTTAACCTTTGCATGTGCGAACATGCTGATACTGGGCGGTTGCGCGGGTGGAGGTGGCGGCGGCTCAGATGCCGGGCCGACGACTGCCATGGATACGAACAGCCACACGGTCGCATCGGACACGCCCACCAGCCCTACGCCTCAAGACGATTCACCAACTGTCGAGACTGTACCTGCAGAAAGTGACACGCCACAGAACGATGCTGAGGAAAATAGCATAATGGTTAGCTCTACCAGTGAGCTGGAAAGTAGCACCGAGTTTGCTTTTTCCACGTCATATAACCTTCCTGTCAGCATTGATGTGTCGGAAATGGCAGAAGTTCCAGAGTTGCTGGTTATTTGTAAGGAGTTTGACTTCGACGGAGAGCGATTCGATATACGCTATAACGACTGCATACTAAAAACCGATTTGGTTGATGGTGTTTATTCGGGCTCATTAAAGCTAACCAATGACACGCGTATGTTGGTTGCCGCATTGTGGTACTACAATGCTGGCAAGGAACCGCTTACCGTCGCCTGGTCTTACACTGATCAGCCCGAGGGATTCACTATTCGATAATATTAAGAAAAAAAACCGCCCGGAAGGGCGGTTTTTTGTTTCCGAAAAAGGTGCTAGTAAGCACCTTTACCCATAACTACCGCTGGTATCGTCTTAGCAATTAACCAAATGTCTTTGAGAAAGCTTCGCTTTCGAATATAGGTAAGGTCCATCTCCACTTGACGCAAGAAAGGCACGTCGGAACGACCCGATACCTGCCAAATACAGGTTAATCCAGGTTTCACTTGCAATCTCTGTTGTTGGTATAACGTGTAGGTTATTACCTCGCTAACTAATGGTGGTCTCGGCCCAACCAGTGTGAGGTCACCTGTTAGCACATTCCAGAGCTGTGGTAATTCGTCGACGGATAGTTTTCGAATGATTCGACCAACGCGTGTCACTCTAGGATCATGCTGCATTTTGAAGCGGATGCTGGATGTTCCTTTGTCGTCTTTCAGGCGAATAAGCTGCTGTTCCGCGTCTGTATGCATTGAACGAAACTTCCACATTTTAAAACATGCGCCTAATTGGCCAACTCTGCGTTGTTTGTAGAATACAGGTCCTGGGCTATCTAGCCTGATGGCAATGGCGGTTGCGGCAAATAACGGCGAAAGCAGTGTAATCGAGGTGGCGGCAATACCCACATCGAGGCTGCGTTTCGCAAAGTGGTACAGCTTGCGTTTTGGCATACCCTGGTCATATAAGTGGCTTCGCCTTTTGGGCAAGAAATTACGTCTCTTTTCTAACATAGTCGTTCTCGTGTTGTTAGGTGAAAATCAGGCTTTTCCGAACCGCGAGTGCAGCACGAAGCCTCTGCTTTTCCTTATGAGCAAGCGCTATGCCAACCTATAAGTCGATGATTTGTTTTGAAAAACTAACCAAGCGTGCAGTTATCACAGCAAGCTGCTTTGCATCATGCAATGCAGCTTGCAACTTTGGCTCAGATAGCCGGACATACTCTAATAAGCAATTTAACTCGTAAGTAGGTGACAGGTAGCATTTACCTATTAAGTGACTGATTTAAAAAACGATTTATTCAAGCGCAATACGTTTCTCTACAGTTTTAGATGTTGGCAAGGTGATTGCAATGGTTTGCTTTGATAGCAAAACGACCATTGATACTATGAAAAAGCTCTTGTTCTTAAGTCCCGAATTACCGTACCCCGCGCACAGTGGCGGTAAGCTAAAAAGCTTGCAACTACTAAAACACCTAACGAAGCACTTTACGGTGACACTGGCATGCCCTCTGAAACTCGAAGACGAAAACCATCTTCGAGGCTTCCGAAGTGAAATTGAACTCCGCAATGTGCTGTGTGTTCCCGTTGCACGAGAAAGGTCTCTTGCAAATCTGGCGAAAAGCTATCTAAGAGGTGTTCCACTGAACGTATACAGAAGCGCTTCTGGCCGCCTGTTGGACTCTCTCAACGACAAGCAAAACGTATTTGATGTTGTATTTGTTGATCACTTTGAGGCAGCTCAATACATACCAAAAGACAACCGCGGCCGCATAATTTATCACGCGCACAATACCTACCATCAAACATGGTCTCGATTCGCAGAGCAAGAAGGGTTTTTGCCGCATCGAATTGCCGCGTCTTTGGAGTCGTATAGAGTGCGCGCCTATGAGACAGCACTGTGCAATCGAGCGGACCTGGTCTTTGCAGCGCCCAATGACATAGATAGCCTACGGAAGGCCGGTGCAGGCTGGGCTCGCTTTCGTGAAACCTACCACTTAGGCTCAGAGTCAAGTCTGGCGGCACCGGATCTGATGTTTGAGGATACCTCTGAATCGTTGTTATACGTTGGTTATCTGGGCTGGGAGCCAAATGCAAGTGGGCTGATCTGGTTTATACAAAACGTATGGCCTCTTCTCATGGTTAAATATCCGAAGCTAACACTTAAAATTGTTGGCAAAAACCCAGATCAGCGGTTGTGCGAACTGGTTAACCAGTTCGAGGCGATCGAACTGATGGGTTTTGTCGAGGACCTTGAGCCTTGCTTTCTGAAAAGTCGAATCAATATTGCGCCGCTGCACTTTGGTAGCGGGATGAAGGTGAAAGTACTTGACGCCATGGCGCGCGGACTACCTACCGTAACCACACACGTAGGAGTGGAGGGTGTTTCCGCCACAAATGGTGTTCACGTGGCCGTCTGCGATACGGCAGAAGTGATGGCCACCCAAATTGGTCGTCTCATTGAAGACAGGAATCATTGGCACACAATGAGCGCTGCATCACGTGAATTGATTCGAAAAAAATACAGTTGGGAGCCATTGCTTAGGTCAATGTATGAGGACATAAAGCGCACCTTGACGCTGCCTTATGCAGCGAGAACAGGTGGAGAACAAAAGTCCTTGAATTTGGGTCAACATGCCGTTTCTTGAGCGCCACAGACTGGAACGCTGCACGGAGTTGCTCCGTTTAGTCGCCTTACGAATTACTGCGATCGTTCTTCAGATTGCGGCCCAGTTGTTATTGGGCCGATTGCTTGGTAGTGCGGGTTTAGGTCTTTTCCAGCTGGTGAGTACGTGGCTGAACGTATTGGGCGAAACAGCCGCCATGGGTCTGCCAAGTCGAGCAATGCGCACAGTTTCTTCTTCAAAAGACGGCGAAACGATCGCCCAATATCGCTTCCTGATCAAAACTCTTCTAGTAATCTGCGCAAGCTGGGCGCTACTGGCAGGAGTCACAATCGGTGTGTACTACTACGCGCCAAATTTCTTACCATTTGATACCGATGCTAGACAAATGAGTTATCTATGGGTTGTTTTGTTCGGGGCGCTTGGCTTCGCACAATTAAGGCTTATCGCAGAGGTGCTAAAAGCGCAACAACACGCACAAGCGGCGGTCTTTGCTGAGAGTGCAGGGCCGGTTGCTGTTCTACTGGTAGGGATTGGCATTTGCACGTGGCTTGGAGTATCTGATGCACTGCAGTTGGCGCTAATCTACGTCGTTGGTTTTGCTTTTACTGCAAGCGTGTTAATTGGCATCTTCGTTGTGCCCAATCTAATAAGCATTCTAAGTAGATCGACAGAACATGGGAACAGTCTGGAGCTGCGAATGGACACAGACTTAGCGGCGCTGGCTTCCTCAGGTTTGTTGAATATATTGTTCGTTAGCTTTCCGTTCATAGTTCTACCTTACGTAAGCTCATTGAGAGAAATTGGCACCTTCTCAGTCGCATTCAAGTTGGTCAACCTCATTTCAACAATACTGTTGCTGCTCAGTGCGCTGTATGGACCCAAATTTGCAAAGGCGGCGAAGAACGGGGAAGCGCATTGCTTGGCGGATATTCTCCGGCGCACCCAATTGGTTTCTTGTCTTCTGTACTTGCCACCACTGCTAGTCCTGGCTCTATTTAGTGAAGACATTCTTCTGCTCTTTGGCGAAGAGTTCGTAGTCGCTAAACCCTATATTTATGCGCTGCTCGTTGGTCAGGCCATCAACGCCGCAACTGGCCTTTCAGGCGTAATGTTGAATATGGTCGGCGCTGGAAAACATGAGCTGCTGTGCTCGTTTAGTGCAATCTCAATTGCGTCGCTGATTGCATTAATGATGCATAACACAATGACTACTTTGGATGTTGCCATTTTGTTCAGCGCCGCACTCGCCTTTAAAAACCTCGCGTCATATGGCTGCGCGGTACTTTATATACGTAATTTATCAACGGTGCGAGCAATGTCACCTCTTCCCATGCAAACGACTTAAAGGAATCACCAAAAAATGAATACTCAATCTAACAAGCTCGATTTCCTAATTATCGGAGCACAGAAATCGGCAACGACTACTCTGTACAAATACCTCTCTGCTCATCCAAAGATAATGATGCCCGCGTCA
Organism: Pseudomonadota bacterium; assembly: GCA_039111475.1. Lineage (GTDB taxonomy): Bacteria > Pseudomonadota > Gammaproteobacteria > Pseudomonadales > JAUIET01 > JAUIET01. The sequence goes on from JBCCIP010000030.1 coordinate 61,885, forward strand.
AAAGAAGCACCATTTTTTGTGGATGATCGCTGTAATAACGAAGAATGGCGGCGCTTTAGCAATGTGCATTTCGAAAGCAAATGCAATGACGAACTATGGGGAAAAGCAACGCCACAATATATGGCCGATCCAAACGCGCCAGAACGCATTTTCAATCTATTTCCTAACTGTAAACTGATCGCAATTTTAAGAGATCCGATTGACCGAGCACGCTCGCACTACCAGATGGATCAGCGCAGAGAAACTGAGGCGCGCTCATTCGATTTAGCCATTCAAGCTACATTGCGAGCGGGTTTGCTCGAGGAAGCGCGAAGTCTACCTGCGCCAACGCACACGTTTGGCTATCGCTCGGAAAGTGAATTCTACGTCGCCTGGAGTGAGTACGGTCGAATTATTCAGTCTTATCTGAATTTTTTTGATCGGTCCCAATTGCTGTTGCTGTCGATGTCGGAGCTAAGTCATAACCCTGAAGCTTGCGTGAGCAAGGTGCTGGCTTTTCTTGATCTGGACACACAGTACTGTCCGCCAGGTATTGGTCAGGTTGCACACAAGGGAGGCGGTAAGCCCATCGTGTCTCGCTATTTGCGGCAACAGGTCTCCGGCCAACCACTTTTCAGATTTTTCTGGTCGAGAGTTTCAGAGCAGCGCAAATCGGTTCTTCGTTACTGGTTCGATCAATACAATGTAAAACACACTCAGTCGACGGCCGGTCTCGCTCCATCCACTGAAGCGGCCTTACGAATGCACTTTGCAAAAGATCTACGCCAGCTTGTGAAAGCCACTGGATTTCGACCTGATTGGCTCAATACCTACTGCTGATTGTCGAGTATGTGTCTGGGATCTTGCGTTGCATTTTGCAATAACATAGTTGCGTATTGCGACAAGATCATTTCCAAGTTCCGTAAGTGATTGAATTAAAATGAAAAAATAAGTGGCACACTGCTTGCTCTGTAAGACTCAGGACTACCTACTGAAGCGGCAGCGGCATGATCACAAGACACTATCAGAAACAAACTTTACATCTGAAACTTGTTACTTACACGTCGATGTTCTTGTTTCTCATTGGCCTAACTCCGCTGTATGCCGGAGCCCAGGACAACTACGTGCCGATCTTTGAATCATTGCAGATAAAACAGAAGCAAAACGCCCAACGCGCAGCACCAAATGGCCAAGACCCTGAGCCAGACGATCAGGCGCTTGACATGAGGCTTCGAATTCAAGCAGAGCCCGAGCAAGAAGGCCAGGAGTCGACCTTAGTTGCTCAAATCGCTGAAAAGCTGAAAGGCGTCAGTTTGGAGGAGCAACGGCAAACACAAGAGTTAGAGCACCTCTTGGGGCAATTTGGCTACGATGTATTTCCGAAGCTCGGTTCCAACTCTACTGGACCTAAAAATGTACCGGTTCCGCAGGGCTATCGAGTAGATACCGGTGACACGCTGATCGTTCAAATTTACGGTAAGCGAAACGTTGAATATCGCCTGGTGGTTACCCGCGAAGGTCAATTGCTCATTCCAGAATTTGGGCCTGTGCAAGTGGCGGGCCTGAGCTTCGCTGAAATCAGTGATCTTATAAGCGCTAGTTACGCTGAAAGAGTGATCGGTGCCAAAGCAGTGGTAACTATGGGCGCTGTTCGCAATATACAGGTGCGACTAACCGGCGATGTACTTTATCCGGGAGTAATAAATGTAAGCGGGCTCTCCACCTTAATCGATGTCTTACTTTCTTCCGGTGGTATCAAGTACAGCGGTTCCTTGCGCAACATCCAGCTTAAGCGATACGGCAAGGTTCAAGTGACGCTCGACCTTTATGATCTGTTACTAAGAGGTAGCGCCAAAAATGACATGCGGCTGCGCCCCAACGACGTCATATTTGTTCCACCTATAGGACCTGTTGTCAGCATTGGTGGCGATGTGCAACGTCCGGGCATATACGAAGTTACGGCAGAGAAAACAGTTGATGACGCGATCAAGTTGGCCGGTGGATTGCTTGCAAGCGCGTCGTTGGAACATTCACACGTAGAGAGAATCGTGTCAGGGGCGTACAGGACACTTGTCAATCCATGGGCAAGAGGTATATCTGTCGATGAGCGCAAGAGTCGAATTCGATTGTCACCCGGCGACTTTATAAGAATTTTGCCAATGGACGAAAAGCTCGACGGTGTCGTGGTTCTTGAAGGGCATGTGAAGAGACCAGGCGGTTACGAATATACGCCCAAAATGCGCTTTAACGACCTGCTGGGTAGCTACCAGGATTTTTCGGCAGGCGCCGATCATACTTTTGCACTGATAAAGCGGGAATTGCCGCGTACCGGCAAGTCTGAAATCGTCTATGTAGATATTGAGAAAGCGCTTTCGTTTCCTGAAGGTTCACACAACGCTCCGCTGCAGTCCAGAGATACAGTAAAGATATTTTCGGTCAAGGAATCTCGGGCAGAGCAGCTTAAAGAGTTGGTCAAAGCCATGAAAGAGGAATCTTTGGATCGCTCATTAGCCAGCGTTTTCACGATTCGCGGTCATAGCCGTTACACGGGCGAGTTTCCACTACAGCGCAATTCCAGATTGTTGGAAGTACTGCGTATTGGTGGAGGAATACTAAGTGGCACGGATATGGTGTACGGGGTTGTTGGTCGCACAGAGCCGTACAGCAAGCAATTGCGAATACAGTCATTCAGTCTGGGTGATGCGATTGCCGACCCGGAGGGTAGGAACAATCCACTGATCAATCCTGGTGACCGAATCTATCTTTTTAACGACGATATCAACCGTTCCGAATTGCTAGCAGATGAACTGAGCCGCTTGAGAGAGCAATCCAGTTACTCTAATTCAGAGCTGTTAGTGCGCGCCAACGGGCGCGTAAAAAGCCCAGGTAGCTACCCGCTGACAAAAGGCATGCGCCTCAGCGATCTTTTGTGTGCTGCTAATGGTCTGAACAAGAAAGGTTTTGGTGCCAAAGCGGAACTATCAAGAGTTCAGATTTCCGAGGGAGAGCGAAAGACTGTACACCATCTGGATGTTGATGCGCGCACCATTGTAAAACTCTGTGTTACTCAAAAAAAACTACTCTCGGAGTTGCAACACTTACGTTTCCAGAACGATACGGAAAAAAATCGATTTAAGCAGTCTCTCACGCCAATGCTTAGTGATTGGACGGACGGCTATGCCGATGATGCACTAAATCCAGAACTTGTGCCTGGTGATGAGCTCACGTTTGTCGAAAAACCGGGTTGGCAGGATTCAGCCAGAGTCCTGCTGAGTGGCGAAGTAGGTAAGCCTGGTACCTATGTCATTGAGCGTGGAGAAACCTTGTGCCAGGTTCTTAAAAGAGCCTCGGGGCTCGCGCCCGATGCGTACCCGTTTGCTGCGGAATTCACCCGTGTTTCGGTTCGCGATATCCAACAGGACACTCTGGACAGCATACAAAACCAGTTAGATGACCTGTTGGTGGAGCTGTCACTGTCACATTCTGCTCGCAATAGCGAGAAAACACCGGCTGGCAACAGCAAAGACGAGTACATAAAAATTATTAGACAGCTGGAGCGGGCACAGCCCTCCGGGCGAATGGTTGTTGACGTAAAGGGTGCGGCAAAGTGCAAAAAGCGCTCCGACATTGTGTTGGAAGATGGCGACACGCTGCATGTACCAAGAGTGCCCAAGCAAGTGTACGTATCCGGTCAGGTTTACGTACCTACTACCCATATGTACAGGGAAAACCGACGCGCTGTGGATTACATCAACATGAGCGGAGGAGCCACGGTTCTCGGTCGACTAAAAGACGCGTATGTGATGCAAGCCAACGGAGAAGTGGTAGCCGTCAGGCGCGGTCGAAAATCAAACAAGGTTTTGAAAATGAAAGTTCGCCCTGGAGCCAAGATAATTGTGCCGCTCAATGTTGATCGGATGAACACAACCGAGAAGGCGCAGTCCTGGACCAAGGTGTTCCTTGAGACGGCCATACTGGCCGGAGTTATTCTTTAAAGCTTAGTGGAGATACAAATGTCATACACAGCAGAAACGAGTGAGTTGCCTGGTCTTGAGTTCGACTTGCTCGAGTACCTGATACCAGTGTTCACCCATTGGAAACTAATTTTACTCAGCGCAATGTTTGCTTCAGTGGTCACGTGGTTTGTTGCTTCAGACGCTGAAAAACTCTACGAGGCCTTTGCCACCGTAACTGTCGCGGATGCCCAAGAAATCGGAGGCGTGTCTCCGGATGAACGTCGAGCCCCGGAAGTGATTACGTTGGTGGAGCATGGTTTTGTGATGGGTTCAATACGAAATAACCAATTACAAACAACGCTCGCCAGGCTTCAGTCCAGGGCGTTTACTACGTATTTCATCCAACAATATTCCGTCCAGCAGGCGTTTCATCCGGAAAAATGGAATGTATCTCAGCAGCGTTGGACTACAGGCTCAGCGCCTTCAATTGGTGAAGATCGAAAGCGGTTTGTTGAGATGGTGAGGTCAATCGAGCACAACCCTGACAATGACGTTATCAGAATTGCTATGCGCTGGCATGATCCAGTTATGGCAAGAAATTGGGCCAATGAGTATGTAGCAGCATTTAACCAATACAGTCGCGATCGGGCCTTGGCTGAAGTCGATCGCAGAATGCAATTTTTGCAAAGTAAGTTGCAAAGTAATGAAATTGTAGAAGTCGATAAATCGATTTATCGACTCATGGAGGCGCAAACGGCTATCGCTATGCTTGCGAAGTCCAGGGAGGAGTACGTGATAGAGGCGCTTGATCCCGCCATTCTTCCATTTTCGCAATTCAACATGTCTGCCAAGAAAAAAACCGTCATTGCGGGTATGGCCACCACTTTACTTACCTGCTTTCTAATTATGGCACGTGTGTTGCAATTAAAGATCTGTGCAGAGCTGAAACGCTTCGCAAATCGCAGCAGCAACGATAAGCGTCCAACTTTCTAAAACTGAGCACATAAATTCTCACTGGAGACAGATCATGATTCCATCGCCCTCGCTAAGCACCCACGATACTGTTATCGAACCGCACTTGAATAGAGAGCGTTTTCTGTCGATGGGGATCCCGGTGGACAACGTGTCACCTGGACAAGCGATTCAACGCATTCTGCATATGATAAATCAGTTCAAGGTAGATCAGCGGGCACGTTTGGTTGCAACACTGAACGTTGACTTTGTTGTTAACGCGCAGGGCTTGCTGTATCGCCGACCCAAGCACCCTGAGCTGCTACAAATTCTGCGTTCGGCGGATATGGTCACCGCAGACGGCTTTCCCATTGTGCTGCTCGGAAAAATCGCGGGCAGCCAAATAGAATCCAGGGTTACCGGCGCAGACTTGGTGCCTGCATTAGCGAAAACGTTTGCTCGTACTGGAAACTCCATGTATTTGCTTGGTGGCGCCGCGGATTCGGCTAATGTCGCAGCGAATCGTCTTGTTCACGAAAATCCTGACCTGACAATCGCGGGTGTCTCATCGCCTATGATCGCTATAGAAGGCGAGGGGTTGCTAACCAGCATTCAGCAAGATCAAAAAATTGTCGATGAAATAAATCAATCTGAAGCAGACGTATTGTTGCTGGGGCTAGGTAATCCAAAGCAGGAGCTATGGTTTCAAAGAAACAGGCATCGCCTGAAAGTGCCAGTTACGATTGGGGTTGGCGGCACGTTCGAGTTCATTGCGGGCAATGTTAGGCGTGCACCTCTATGGGTGCAGAAATCGAATCTAGAATGGGTTTATCGAATTACGCAAGATCCCAAACGACTATTGAAGAGGTATTTCGTAGGTTTGTTGAAGTTTGGACTCCTATTGCTTCCACTTCTTCTAATGCGATTTAAATACCAGCATCAGCGCATCGAATGTGGCAATAGCGCCAATGTGGCCTGGAAAATTATTTGGGGTTCTCGAACACAGATTATTCGCACAACGGTAGCGCCCGAAAATGTGACGTACGAATGGTTGTCACGGCTGGAAACCTCCATGCATCAAGATGAGTCAAGTTTACTCTTTATCGATTGTTCGTCAGTAAGGCGAATAGAGCTTGCTGGGCACCAGATGTTTTATGACCTTGGGCAGCGTTTCAAAAGAGGACGGCATAAGGGCGCGCTTATTGGCTTGTCACAGCGAGTACAGAGAAGCCTGAAGGTGAGTAGAGCCCTGGACGGTTTCGATGAGAGAGTTTTGAACCAGTCACCGAGCGACATGATGACACATAACCAAAACGCGAACTCAGATCTAAGCTGCCAGAGTTTTCTGCTGGAAAAATCGACGCTCATTTTTTTGAATGGACAGGCAGATCGTCAATCACTGCAAAAGACAGCCATTGTTGAGAGCATAAACGACATCTTGAGCAAACGGGATTGTATCGTCGACCTACGTTATTTGGTGTACATAGACGCTGGCGCAATTATCGATCTCTATCAAGTCGCATCCAAGTTGGAATCTGCTGGTCACCAACTCTTTTTGAGTGGTTTGAGTGCCGATCTAGTGAGATCGATCGAGTTAATGAAGTTACCCACACCATTCAATATCGTTGAAGATGGTTTCTTTAGCAACATTCTCTGCAACTCCATAGGCCAAGTACAATGAATCAATCGGTTTACATAGTTTTGCTTAACTGGAACGGTTGGGGAGACACGATTGCCTGCCTGGAATCGGTGTTCGGCCTTCAGGACGTGAGTTTCAAGGTAATAGTGTGTGACAACGACTCAGGCGATGGTTCGCTGGAATGTATCCAGCAGTGGGCTTCCGGTCGACTGCGAGCTGTCAAACCAAGCCATTCCAGACTTGCCAGGCTCCAAGAGGCCGGCTCGCCAGAGAATTTAAAGCATCGAACCATAATGGCTTCGGAATTGGGAGACCTACCTTTTGATGATGCCAGCGAACTGACAATTATTGATAACCAGGCGAACCTGGGCTTTGCCGCTGGAAACAATACGGGTATTCGCTATGCGCTGGCTCAAAAGGATATGAGCCATGTATGGTTGTTGAATAACGACACGCTGGTAGAGCCATGCGGTTTGAGGAAAATGTTAGATAGGTCAGCGGTTACTGGTCAGCGATTTGTTTGTGGTTCACGCATTATGTTTTACGACAACCCCTCGGTCATTCAGGCCATCGGAGGGAATTCGTATAATCCGTGGACTGGAAACGCAAGCCAGTCATTGGGAAGGTATCTACCTGAGAACACCGAGCTGGATGTTGCGTCCTATGAGTCGGCATTGGATTATGTGTGCGGTGCATCCATGCTTGTGCCCAGGCGTTTTCTTCATGAAGTTGGATTAATGCAGCCGGACTATTTTCTCTACTATGAGGAAATCGATTGGATTACCAGGGCGTCGCCTAGTTTCAAAAACTGCGTTGCAATTGATTCAGTGGTTTATCACAAAGAAGGAAGCTCGATAGGGTCGGCGTCCTTCTCACGCAGGTCATCAGCACTCTCTGAGTTTTACATGTTTCGCAACAAGTTGAGATACACCCGGCGTTTTCATTGGTACGCTCTACCAACGTGCTACCTGTCTTCGTGGCTGCAATTCGCCAATAGAATTCGACAAAAACGATTCAAGAATGCGCTTGTTATTGCCGCGACCCTGTTGGGTTTCCGTGCATACGGCTCTTAGGTTTCTGGTATCGCGCACCATGGTTCAGATACGCATTGCCGTCTCTACTACACCGATTGTAAGCGTGCTTGCGTTCATTGCCATGTTTGCCGGTTTTCAGGGTGGGCGTTACCTATACGCAAATCGCTTACAAGAGCTTGGCATATTCTGTGCTTTGCTGCTATTTGTCTGGGGTGCGTGGTTGTCACTGTTTAGGTTGCAAAAATCTGAGTGGCGCAACTGGACCTACAAGCCATCAGTCTTATTGTTAGGGATTATGCTTCTTGGCAGTATTACTTTCGCTCTTAACTTTTCCGACAACGTGTTATTCAGTTTTTTTGCGTCACGTGAATACCTGTTGGGTTTTCTAGGCCCTGGCTTGTTTCTCCTTTGCCGCTCTGGATATCCCATTGAACATTTCGAGCGGGTTTTCTGGTGCGTACTACTGGCATTGCTAATCAACTACCTTTATTTCTACGCCACCTTGGACCTAAGAGCAACGTTCTTTTCCCCTGACCATACTGTTAGCAATTTGGTTACCTATGACGAGTGGCGTGGTTTTCGATTGAAACCGCCGACATTCGCCATCATGGTTGCCTTGATGGCATCACTTCTGCTGATTCTTCGTTTCGGTTTCACAATACAACTGCTAATGGCGCTGCTTATGTTTGGGCTTAGCGTCTACATTTGGTCGATAGTGCAGTTTCGATCAACCTTGGCGACAATGTTGCTCGCCATGTTCTTGTATCCTTTGCTGCTGCGTAGGCCAGAAAGATTGCAGTATTTTTGGCTGTTGTCCCCTCTGATTATTCTTGCGACGCCTATTGTTTTTCACATGGTGTTGGAGCAGTTTGCTGGCGCTGATGGTGGTGGCTTGCGCTTAAGATCGTTTCAAACCGCACTGGGCGGCTTTATGGAGCGGCCGATGTTGGGTGCCGGTGAAGATAATAGCTACGGCAAAACGTACCAGATGCTGTACGGCAAAACGTTTTATCCTTCTGACCTTGGTATGGTGGGTACACTGTTTAAATATGGAGCTTTTGGGCTGGGTCTGTATCTCTATGTGCATGTCCATATTGTTCGCTCGCTTCTCATTGCCAATGCTCGATATGCTGATGTCTATGGGCGGCACAATGCGCTGCTTTGGGCCGTACTTATGTTTTCTGTGGCCCAAACATTCAACCTGATATTGAATCCTGGTTTGTCCTATGCCCCCGGAATCACCATGGGCTCCGTTGGCCTGGCATTAGCAGGGCTCTGGCGGGTGCATCTGAGTTTCGCAAAATAGGTTGCAAAATGCATTGCAATATGCAATTTTTCTGGCGCACATTGCCATCGTCAAAAAAATGTTCGAATGAGTCCGCCATTGAGCGGAGCCCTATGAGGGTGAAGGAGAAAAAAATCTCTAAAAAACATGCACATAGAGAATAAATTGAATAACGCGCTGCATTTTGCAAATAGTGGTCCATTCTTTGCTGTAGGGAATGTGAAAGATGATTTCAACGTTTAGTTCTCCATAACGTAGCGTGAATCTGAACGAGTAATAGGGAGAGATCTATGATCAGGAATACCAGCGTTCTTTTAGTTGAGGACAGTGTTTCGTTATCCGCGGTGTATCAGGCCTATTTGTCAGAGGATAGTTTTGTTGTACAGACGGTAGGAACGCTTGAGGACGCCCGGGCGGCTCTGTCCCAGCAAGAACCGGACATCGTATTACTTGACCTGGAACTTCCAGACGGCAACGGCATCGATTTGCTAAAAGAGCTCTCTCAGGGTGCCAGCCAATCGGAAGTCATCATTATGACGGCTTACGGGTCCTCCGATCTTGCGGTTGAAGCGATTCGGATGGGCGCTTTCGATTTTCTAACCAAGCCATTTGATGCCTCTCGTTTACTTGTCACCATCGAAAACGCAACGCGGCATCAGCAATTACACCGAAAAGTGCAGGTGTATTCGGAGCTTTAAAGAGAGCAATACTGCGACTTTATCGGAAAATCGCTGGCGATGCAGTCTGTGTATCGAACAATAGATTCCTTAGCAGCGAGCAATGCAACAGGATTTATCTGCGGCGAGAGTGGCACCGGCAAGGAACTCGCGGCGAATGCAATTCATGAAAAGAGCGCTCGCAAGGAGAAGGAGATTGTTGCCATAAACTGTGGTGCTATTCCAGGTGACTTAATGGAGAGTGAGCTATTTGGTCATGTAAAAGGCGCGTTCACCGGCGCGACGTCAAATCGCGATGGCGCGGCCAAAGCTGCCGATGGCGGAACGCTCTTCCTGGATGAGATCTGCGAACTTGATTTAGATCTTCAGAAAAAGCTACTGAGGTTTATACAGACCGGCACTTTCCAGAAAGTGGGCAGTAACAAAACCGAGCAAGTCGATATCCGCTTTGTGTGCGCCACCAACCGCGACCCGCTTGAAGAAGTGCGACAAGGACGCTTTCGCGAAGACCTGTACTATCGACTGCATGTTGTTCCTGTAGAGTTGCCCCCATTGCGCGCGAGAGATGAAGACGTATTACAAATTGCGAACGTTTTCTTGGAACAGTTTGCAGCTGAAGAAGGGCGTGAATTTGATGCGTTCAGTCGAGATGCTCAAGAGTTGATGTTGGCTTACCAATGGCCTGGGAATGTTCGCGAGCTGCAAAATGTTATCCAAAGAACGGTTGTGCTGCATGAAGGTGGAACGATAAATGCTGCGATGTTGCCGATAAGCCTCGAGCCCAAAGAGTTAGAGGAAACGACGCGCGCCGTTCTTTCTGTTGTTCCAAGAGTTGCCCTGGACAATAGCGTTGACGATCCAGGTACCGTTGAGCCTCTATGGCTTACTGAAAAGCGCGCTATTGAGCATGCAATTAAGCAGACCGGAGACAACATCAATAAGGCTGCGGCTTTGCTCGATGTAGCGCCGTCTACACTATATCGTAAAATCCAGGCATGGAAAAAACAGGATTTGGCCGGTTAGGCATTGATGTTAATGTTCTTTTCATTGCAGAGAGCTTGTGGGTAAAAAAAATGTACGGAATGATAAATAAGGCCGTTAAAGACATGGTGCTAAAAGATTTCGGCGCATCAAAGTGGTCCGAGATAATGCAGATATCTCAGGTGTCTGAGGACTCATTCTTGACGCTTCGGATTTATGATGATGACGTAACGTATTCTCTTGTTGGTGCAGCAGCAGACGTTCTTGAATTGCCTGTAGATCAGGTTTTGGATGCGTTTGGAGTGCACTGGGTAATGCACGCAGCACCTGAGCATTACGATCAGATTCTAATCGCTACAGGCAATGAGCTTATCGAGTTTTTGAAGAATGTGAATGGATTGCACGATCGAATAACGACTACATTCGTCGACTACAGGCCGCCATGGTTTGAGCTCGAGCATATCAGTGAGAAAGAGTTCAAGCTGCATTATCACAGTGGAAGATCCGGGTTGAGTAGTTTCGTAAGAGGATTAATCCGAGGACTAGGGCAACGTTTCGAAACATCTGTAGAATTCGTCGATGTTCAGCCTCAGGAAGTGGCGTCAGGCGAACACACTACGTTTCATGTTAAATGCGCCACTAACTAGAAATGAAAAACGACTACTGGTCTTGGTGCTTACAGTTCTTTCCAATGGTTCTGGTGCTTGATGACAACGCCAAGATCCTGAAAGCAAGTGATGCTATCCAACTAAAGGTAAACCAAGACCTGGAGGGCGAGCATCTGAGTAAAGTTTTTGAAATCGTGAGGCCACGATATACCGAGAAACAGCTAAACCTAACTAGCCTTATAGGCAATCTGTTTTTAATGCATTCGCATGATCGTCGAATCGCCATTCGAGGACAGTTGGTTGCCGGCGAGTTTAGCGACCAGAAGTGCTATTTTTTCGTCGGCTCGCCATGGATGGGATGGTTAAAGCGGCACTCACCTGACACCGTCCTTAATGGTGAGGATTTCCCGATACATGATGCACAGCTGGAACAGGAGTTCTTCATAAGCACTCAACAATCGATGTTGAGTGATCTCGAAGAACTTACAGAAAACTTAAAAGAGGCAAGAGACCTGGCGCAACAAGCCGATAAAGCAAAGTCGGAGTTTGTGTCTCATATAAGTCATGAAATGCGTACGCCATTGAATGGAGTCATCAGTGCAATCAATCTGCTGAGCGAGCAAGAGCTGTCAAATCATACTGCGGACCTGGCTTTAATTGCTAAGAGCTCTTCCGATATTTTGCTGGGTATTATCAATGAAGTCTTGGATTTCTCCAGGATTGGTTCCGATACCGTAAGTATAGAGAGCGGAGATTTTTGTCCATATGCTCTCGCAAACTACGTGAGTCGAATGCTTGCGGTAAGAGCAGAGGCAAAGGGTTTGACGCTTTTGGCCGATGTCCCTGAAGGAGCTACAACAGCGTGTTCCGGGGACGAAGAGAAGATCAGGCAAGTTTTAGTCAATCTCGTAGGCAATGCGATTAAGTTTTCGGATACAGGTACGGTTTCCATCAGCGTTGATTGTAAATCCTCAGGTTCAGATACATTTTCCATTCGCTTCGAAGTCAAGGATCAAGGCAGAGGTATTGCCGAATCAGATCATGCCAAAGTTTTTGATCCATTCTGGTGTAAAAGAACAGGGCTTTCTTCCACAGAATCCAGCACCGGGCTTGGTCTCAGCATATGCAGCCAACTCGTTCAGCTTATGGGCGGGAAGTTGGGTTTTAGCTCCGAGTTGGGCGTTGGGTCTACATTTTGGTTTGAGCTTGAATTAGAAGGCGGCAGTGAAGAATTGATAGAAATAACATCGACGCCAGAGAAGGTCAGTAAGTTCGAAGGCTCTGTGCTATTGGTCGATGATAACTCGGTGAATCTTACGCTCGGAAAATTGACGCTTGAGCATTTTGGATTAAACGTTAGTTGTGCGGCAGATGGCGAAGAGGCCGTGCGAAAGGCGTCGCATGACATGTACGATCTTATACTAATGGATATTACGATGCCCTTGCTTGATGGAATAGAGGCCACCAGGCAACTTCGAAAAAAGTACTCCCAAGCAGATCTGCCGATCGTGGCCTTGACGGCGAACATCTCTGCAATAGACAAAGGCCGTTATGAGGCGGCAGGAATGAACGGGACATTGCTGAAGCCTCTGGTCGATGCAGAACTGATCGCAGTTCTGAATCGATGGCTAGGACCTTGTGAGATTGCAGTAAACGACAAGGGGGGCAAAAGTCCCGCAACAGCAGTACTCTCTGTGAGTGAATCTGAGACAGCTCCCGTCTTAGATAAAAAAATTCTCGACAAGCTTATTGCCGATATTGGAAAAATAAATGTTAAATTCGTTGTAAATCAGTTTTTTACAGAAACCAATACGCTAATGCACTCCCTGCGATCAGCCTTCAACAGTAGTGATAATCCTGGCGTGAAAAAGATCGCTCATACGTTGGGCAGCAGCGTTCTGGCTTTCGGAGCTATGCGATTTGGGTCGATGCTTCGCGCCATAGAGCAATCAGCAAAGACCGGTGAATTGTCCTTGGCAAATGAAACTTTGGACTCTATAGAGTCGGGTTGCGCTGGTGCTCTTGCTGCCATTGAGGCACATGTTCGACAAATTGATCCATCTTTTGATAAGCAGCTGAACTCGTAAGCGATATCTAGTGAATCGTTACCGCATTCTCCAGACCAGTCGCCCTATGGGAAGGACCAAAGTCGCGCGAAGAGCGAATATAGGGTTCTGACTGAATAGTCCTCTGGGGAATTTAATCAGCGAATGTAGCAGCCCCGAAGATCGAGCTACGTTAGCAATTTTGGCTCTTCATCATAAACGGGGGACACCGGCATTCATTAAACTGATTTTGCGACGATCAATTTAATGGAGAACACCGATGTCCCACACAGCAACAATTATAGGCATACCTGGGCTGGATGTAACACGGGTAAAGCGCCATCGTGGTATCGAAGTCTGGGCGCAGCCGCATCGCAGA
>JBCCIP010000031.1:0-71023 GCA_039111475.1 Pseudomonadota bacterium
TCGACACAGGCTGTGCTGGACCTTCAAAAAGAGGGACCTTTTTGAAGAGCCCCCATGGGTGGGTTCACGGCGCGTCCAGCGCAGCCTGTGTCGAACCCTGCCGTATTAATGGCAGATTACCGATTATGAGGATTCGAAGAGAGATTCAATCTTCCTCCAAAAGGTATAATTGAGAGTTACAGAAACACAACAAGGAAACCAGGGAATGCCGCTTGTTCTTAATGAAGAACAAAGAATGTTACGCGACAGCGTAAGGGATTTTGTTACAGATAACGCCAACGTAGACCATTTTCGAACGCTGCGCGACAAAGGCGATGGGAAGTCGTATGACCCCGACACCTGGGCCAAACTCGCCGAGCTGGGCATTAGCGGGATTTGTATTCCAGAAGCGCATGGCGGACTTGATTTTGGCTACATGGCGATGGGGGCTGTATTTGAAGAATTTGGTAAGCAACTCACGGCGTCGCCGCTGCTGAGCAGTGCTGTCTTTGGTGCGTCGCTTATCGAATTGGCTGGTACCGAGGCGCAAAAATCCAAATACCTTCCCGCAATCGCCGCTGGTGAATTGACTGTTGCTGTAGCCATAGAAGAGGGCAGTCATCACGCTCCCTTGTACACGATGTTACCCGTTACCGAGTCTGAAAACGGTTTTATCTTGAACGGCCGTAAGGCCTTTGTGATAGATGGGCAGTCAGCTGATTTATTGATTATTCTTGGCAGAAGTTCGGGCGATCTTGGTGATACTGATGGGCTGACATTGTTGTTGCTTGATCAAGACGCTGCTGGTATGCAGCGAGAAAATGATCGCATGGTCGACAGTCGGGACTATGCCGACCTTGTGTTTGCTGATACGCAGGTCAGTGCTGATGCCTTGCTAGGCAGCGTAGGCGCAGCGTTTGATCCACTGGTGTTATCGCTGGATCGCGCTCGGGCCTGTTTAGCCGCAGAGATGCTGGGCGGCGCGCAGGAAATGTTTGATAGAACAATCGCGTATTTGCAGGAACGCGATCAGTTTGGCCAGAAAATAGGTTCTTTCCAGGCTTTGCAACATCGCGCTGCCGATATGTACACCGAATTGGAATTGACTCGCAGCGCGGTAATGGATGCCTTGTCTGCACTGGATGAGCAACGCAACGACATCGGTCAGGCAGTCAGCACCGCGAAATGCCGTATCAATGACACCTGCTTACACATAGCCAATGAAGCGATACAAATGCACGGCGGCATTGGTGTCACTGACGAACTGGACATTGGTTTGTTTTTCAAGCGCTGCCATGTCAGCATCAATTTATTGGGCAACAGCGGCTATCACGCTGAAAGATTTGCCGGATTGAATGGGTTTTGAAGATGTCTGAAATTGATTACGACGCGTTTAGAGTTGAAGCCCGGGAATGGCTTGAGCAAAATTGCCCGGTGTCCATGCGCACACCACCAGCAACCGATCGCAGTGACAATGTGATGGGGGGTAGCAAGTTTGTGTTTAAGTCTGACGATCAGCGTATTTGGATGGAGCGCATGGCTGATCGAGGCTGGACCGCGTTGGAATGGCCGAGAAAATACGGTGGCGGTGGTCTTGATGCCAGACAGGCGAAGATCGTCCGAAAGGAAATGGCCAAGCTCAATTGCAGAGAGCCTCTGATCGGCCACGGCATCTGGATGCTGGGGCCGGCTTTGCTGGAATACGGTAGTGAAGAACAAAAGTTACAGCACTTGCCCAATATTGTGAACGGCTCCATACGCTGGTGCCAGGGTTACAGTGAACCCGGTGCGGGCTCTGATCTTGCTAGTCTGCGGTGTAAGGCCGAAGACATAGGGGATCATTATCTTGTCAATGGCCAGAAGTGCTGGACCAGTGACGGTGATAAAGCCGATTGGATGTTTTGCCTGGTAAGAACAGACGACAGTGGACCCAAGCAACAAGGTATCAGTTTCGTCCTTTTTCCAATGGACACTCCCGGCGTGGCCGTTCGCCCCGTTCCATTGTTAACCGGCGAGTCTCACTTCTGCGACACGTTTCTGGAAAACGTTGAAGTACCGAAACAGAACCTGGTAGGCAATGAGGGTGAGGGCTGGACCATTGCTAAGGCCTTGTTGGTTCATGAGCGCAATATGATGAGCTCTATGGATGACACAATGCCGGCACCACCTAAATCGTTGGTGGAGTACGCAACGGAATATGTGGGTTTGAATGAGAATGGCAGGCTCAGAGATCAGCGATTGCGGGCGCGAATGGTGTCGCAAATGATGAACAAGCGAGCGCTTGATCTGACCCAGGCGCGGGCTTTTGAAGAAGGCATGGCGGGTGTGCTGGACATGCGAATGACCTCTATTTTCAAGTACGCGGGTACCGAAAACATAAAAGACAATACTGAACTGCTGGTTGACGTTTTGGGCCATTCAGGTGTTCGCTGGGACGCCGAAGGCCACTACGAAGAAACCCAACGCACAGCAGCATGGATGAATGCCTTGTCGTTCACCATTGCCGGCGGCAGTTCGGAGGTCCAATTGAATGTGATTGCAAAGCGATCGTTGGAATTACCTCAAGAATAATCGGGAACAACAATGCTGGATACATTGATCAAGAACTGCCACCTGGTTGATGGATCAGGCGGCAACCCCAGAGCTGCGGCACTCGGCATAGAAAACGGTTTGATCAAAGAGGTTTATGATCAGGCAGCGCCGGATGTTTCTGCCAGTGTGGAGATTGACGCAAAGGGTCAGTTAACAACGCCAGGGTTTGTGGATGTACATACCCATTATGATGGCCAGGCAACTTGGGATGATCTGCTGGCTCCGTCTGCTTACCATGGGGTGACAACGGCGATCATGGGCAATTGCGGTGTCGGTTTTGCCCCGGTGCGACCGGATGCCCATCAATTTCTTGTTGAGTTAATGGAAGGCGTAGAAGATATTCCCGGTTCGGCGTTGGCTGACGGTATCAAGTGGTCCTGGGAGAGTTTTCCCGAGTATCTGGACGCTCTGGACTCTTCGCAACGAGCGATCAGTATTGCCACTCAGCTACCACACGGAGCGTTACGCGCTTATGTGATTGGGGACGATGCCAACGTTAATGCGCCTGCTACTGCTGCACAAATTGCTGACATGGCGGTAATAGCGAATGAAGCCGTGCAAGCCGGCGCTCTGTCGTTTTCCAGTAATCGCATTCCAATGCATACTTCAATCACCGGCGAGCCCGTGCCAGGCACGTTTGCCGAAGCCGGTGAGCTCGTGGCTATTCTCAAGGCCGTAAAAGCCGCCGGTAGTGGTCTGGTACAAGTGGTTCCTGCTGGGCTAATGGGTGAAGATCCGGATGCGCCGCTGCGTGAGCTGGAGCTTTATCGACAGTTAAGCCTGGAAACCGGCTGCACCATCGCATTCTTGACAGGACAGAATCACGTAAACCCTGACATGTACCATGTGATTATGGAGAAAACCGCCAAGGCAAATGCTGAGGGTGCGAGCTTGTGCCCATCGATTTCGCCTGG
The DNA here is from genome assembly GCA_039111475.1 of Pseudomonadota bacterium. Taxonomy (GTDB): domain Bacteria; phylum Pseudomonadota; class Gammaproteobacteria; order Pseudomonadales; family JAUIET01; genus JAUIET01. The sequence continues at coordinate 3,486 of JBCCIP010000031.1, forward strand.
CGGCGGTGGTTTGTTAATGAGTTGGGATACCTTTAACCCGTTTGCGGATAGACCATCTTATATTGAAGTTGCAGAGCTACCGCTAACGCAACGCATAGAGGCATTATGCGACTCACAAAGGCGTGCGCGAATTCTCTCCGAACCTACCACTGCACCTATGCTGCGACATGCCAGAATGATTTTGATGTCCAGCCTGGATTGCACATTCGCCTGGGGGCATGTGCCCGTGTTTGAGCCAGAGCCTGCGGCTTCACTGGCCTATCGTATGGAGCAAAACAATCAAGATGCAGACAGTGCTATCTATGACGCATTGTGTGAAGCCACGCGCGATGCTGACCCCGGCAATGGTCAACCTGGATTTCTCAAGGTGTTCATGTCGGGTTACAAAGGCGGTGATTTCCGCGCCACAGAAGAGTTGTTGAAGTCGGAAAACACCGTAATCGGATCATCAGATGGTGGAGCTCACGTTAACGTGATCTGTGATGCCAGCTACCCAAGTTTTATGTTACAACATTGGGTTCGCGACCGAGATCGCGGCGCGAAACTGTTGGTTGAGCATGTGGTCAAGATGATGACTCAGGATCCAGCAGCGCTTTATGGTTTGCACGACCGCGGTACATTGCAGGTCGGGAAGAGGGCCGATCTCAATATTATTGATTTACCATCACTGAGCATGAAGGCACCCAAAGTAGTAAACGATTTACCATCCGGTGCACCGCGCCTGATGCAGCGAGCCAGTGGCTACAGCCTGACCATGGTGGCAGGTGAGGCGACTTTTGTTGACGATAAAGATACAGGCAAGCGCCCGGGTACTTTGTTTCGTTTAAATCAGTGAAGAGTCACGTAGTGGCTGGCTTTTACCCGGCTATTAGTTGACAAACATTCGACTGTGAAGCTAATTTGCTGCACGTTCTATAAACCTCGTCTGACACCCACATAACTGAACGGCGACGATCTACAAAGCGGTCTTCGTCCTCACCAGGATTGCCCGCGTCAATGCCCTTAGACATGCCGGCATAGAATGTGTCCATATCAGCTACATGCAGTTCAGAGACGCTGTCTAAAGCGTGCACGCCAAAACCGCATACCTGTGCCAGTGATTGCCCCGCGTCCATATCAGCGTGGAATTGCACATAACCCTCAATTCCATGCATGCCAATGCCAAATTTGGCGTGTTCCTGTTCGTAATACTGCCTATAGCGCGCATTGCTGAAGTCTGCTCTGCGACGCATACAGTATTGAAATCGGATCGGTGTGGGTTGGCTCTTAACAAACACTTTGTTATCACCCAGCATGGCGGCACTCAAATCAAAATGGACATCTTCCTTCAGTGTTTGCAAATGCTCGCTCATTACGGCATGCAAATGATCCACATTGATATCGCCATTAGCTAGCAACTCTAAAGAGGCGTCAAACGCGAAAGGGAGTTTCTGCCTATCCCCGCTGCCGCGCATTGGGTCGTCTGAATGTGCTGACAGAACCGTGGCTCTATGACCAGTACAGCTGGCGAGAGTATCTGCCAGAGTGAGCAGCGAGTCAAACAGTGCATTTTTGCGGGAGCTTCGCGCGACAAAATGCAACAGTGCCTTGTTCATGCTCAGTCCAGCGTACCAAACATCCAATCGTACAACGGTGTTATCGAACCATAGTTTCCATGGTGCATATCGATATGGTGGATGTGGTGCTTGGTGGTCAGATAATCAATCGTTTTGAACGGAAAGAAATCAAGGTTGAACTTAGTGTGGTTAATCGTATTCAACTGCGTCCATATTACGTAGCCCAGTGCGGCCACCAGCGCGTGAATGTCGCCCATGATTGCCTGTGACACAAACAGAGCAATCATAAATATAGACAAACCAATAAACGTCTCTGCTGGATGTACGTAATGGGAGTCGGACCAGGAAGGGCTGCGTGCCTGGTGATGCAAGGCGTGCGCTTTGCGCATGGGCATCCAATTCCCATGAAACCAGAAGCGGTGTGATAGGTAATAGATAAAATCGTATACCAGCAGCAGCACAACAATATCAACTAAGTAACGCCACCAAGGCATGGCCGAGAGCGTCAAAGTAAGAGGTGCGGCCACGAGAATCAGAAACAAATGAGCGGCACCACCAATTCGCATATTGGCTTTAGCGATGGGGCGCCACTTTGGATCGGCCATTTTTGGCTTGTCTTCCTCACGATTCCATTCGCGCATGCGCTGCAAATCGCTGTTGCTAAACGCCAGCCAGCGGCCGGTTTTGGTCAATGCAATGGTTGCGACCAACCAAACGAGTGAGGCGGCCCAATGGTAGTTTTCTGCAAACCAGGTGCTGATTGTGTCGATACTCATGGTGTCAGTCTGTTAAGTCCGATGTCTGTTGTTGAAGTTTATCATTCCAAAGCTGATGCCAGTAAGCGATCAGCGGTTCATTGCGGCCCGCCGCAACGCCGGGCAATCCGCCAGCGGCTATTCCCGCTTGGCACTGTGTCGCCGCTCGCAAATCTTCATCAACGAATATTCGTTCGCCAAAGTCAAATGACTCGGTAATGGATTTTCGCAGCTGCTCATTAGTCGCCGAATCATCACTGCCAGCAAACACGCCAGAGTAATACACAGTGCTGGTGCCTGGGAACTGACCAGGTTCCGCTCTGATCATTTGTGCCGCACCGGGTACAGCCACAATGACGGTACCAGGGAATAACGTATGGTTGATGGCGCCGGGAAAATCTGCCGGCCAGTCAGTCTCTGAAAGCTTCTCTAAATCCCGAATAGATTTTAAAGAAAAAGCCCAGCGGGTATGCTTGCCATAGTAATCAACGACACCATTGCTAGTCATCATTGGCGCCAGGCTATCGCGGTGCAGATTTTCAAAGTGGTAACCTTCGTTGCTTAATCCAACCACCAGTTTCCAGTTAGCCTTAACCTCGAAGCGTCGCGTGTCGATACTGTTCATGGAGGCGAAGTCGAAGTTTTGTAATGCTGTTTCAATGTCTGAGAGAAATTCATCAACGGTGTGCTGCGACATTGCCGGTGTTAAGCCAACTGTAAGTAGGCCTGCTCGATCCGAGACAGGTAATTCGACCAGGCGGGTATGCAAGCGGCTTTCTGAATCGCTTGCGAATGCGGATTCTCTGCGCCGACCCTTAAGCGTGCCGTCTAGATCATAGGTCCATCCGTGAAACGGGCAACTTAGCGATTTCGCGCAACCAGTTCCCTCTGCGATTTGTGCGCCCCTATGCCGGCAAGCATTGATAAACGCGCGTAATTCTCCACTCGCATTTCGACAAATCAGCAGCGGTTTTTCCATAACCGTTACTGCTTTGTAGGAATTAGGCTTTTCCACTTCGCCTGCAAAGCCCACAACCTGCGGCGTGTTGACAAAGAACTGTTCGCGCTCGGAAACATGTCGCGCGGTATCCGTAAAACTGTGCGAGGGCTCAAAATACGGTGCATCGCCTTCATCCGTGCTGTCAGCGAGCACGCGGTCCAGCAAACGGCGGCAAAGGGCAGTTAAGTCGGCATTCATCCAGCTATTTTAGGCAATAAAAACCTCTTGTGGGCAGACATAAACCAATAGCAACGTAAGCCCCGTGGACAGCGACAGTTGCTAAAAGTAGTCTAGGCGAAAGTGTTTTCGTGAACGAACAATATGGCCAACAAATCCAGCTCTGATCGGCCCACAGACATTGCTGACGTGCGCAAGTGGCACTCAGAGTGTGATGTGCTGATTCTGGGTGGTGGAGGTGCGGGCATTAGCGCCGCTATCGAAGCCGCAGATGCTGGCGCCAAAGTGATCGTGCTGGAGGCAGCCAGTGATGCCGGCGGCTCAACAGCAATGGCAGGAGGCTTGATCTATATGGGCGGCGGTACGCCCACTCAGCAGGCCTGTGGCTTCGATGACGATATTGAGGAGATGTATAAGTATTTACTAATGGCGTCTGGTCCCAACGCAGATGAGTCTAAAGTGCGTTTGTACTGCGATCGAACCCTGGAACATTATGACTGGCTGACAGCCCATGGCGTAGAGTTCAAACCGGAATACTTCGCCGGCAAGCATACCAATACCCCGAACTACGCGGGATTGATGATTACCGGGAATGAGCAAGCGTGGCCCTACAGCCAACAGTCTGTCGCGGCACCCAGGGGCCATAAGCCTCTGATCAAAGGCGACCACGGCGGCATACCGCTGATGGATAATTTGATTCGATGCGCTAAAGAGAAGGGGGTTTCCATTATTTGCGATGCCCGAGCGTTAACCAGTATCAAAGACGGGCCCAGAGTCTGCGGGCTTGTTGCACGTATTGATGGTGAGGAGTGCGCTTTCTCCGCACGCTGCGGCGTTGTCTTGTGCGGCGGTGGTTTCATCATGAACGAAGACATGGTGGCTCGGTATGCGCCGCGTCTTGCAAAGGGAAACTACCCCAATGGCAATCCGAACGACACAGGTGCCGGAATACGTATTGGGATAGGTGCCGGAGGTGCAGCAATCAATATGCACGAGGGTTTTATTTGCACACCGTACTACCCACCTGAAGAGTTTCTGCAAGCCGTGATCGTGGACGGTAACGGCCAGCGATTTATCAACGAAGACGTTTATCATGGGCGAATGGGCAGTGCGATTCTTGATCGACCGGATCAGCGCTATTACCTGATCATTGATAGCCGCCATTTTGAGGTACTTAGTCGCCCACCCAATGGTGGCTACCCAGTTGCAGGCACCGGCGACACAATAGAAGAACTTGAGACTGAACTGGAATTACCCGCCGGAAGCTTGGAAAACACACTTCAACAGTACAATAGATTTGCAGCAGATAAGCAAGATCCCTTATTTCATAAAGCAGAAAAATACCTGCAGGCTTTGGACCAGCCGCCATACGCTGCGTATGACCTCAGCGTAGGCGCAGGAGGGTATTATGCGGTGATGACGTTTGGTGGTCTGGATACCCTGGCCACTGGTGAAGTGCTAACGGCTGAGCGTAATATAGTTCCAGGATTGTATGCAGCGGGAAGAAACTCGGCTGGTTTGCCACGTTGCGCAGAAGGTTACGCAAGCGGTATGAGCATAGGTGATGCGACGTTTTTTGGTCGGCTGGCGGGTTATTCCGCAGCCGTCAATCCATAAGGAGTGAAATGAATATTTCGAAATTGGGTGGCCTGATGGGCGCTCGCATAGAAGGTGTCGATTTCAATCAGGATTTGAGTGATTCCCTTATAGATAAGATTGCCGAAACACTGTTTGAGCATCAAGTAGTGTGCATAGCGGCCCAGCAGATGAGTACGGAGCAACACGCTCAGATAGCAAGACGATTTGGCGAGTTGGAACACAACGCAACAGATCAATTCGGTGTTGATGAAAATGTTCCGTACTTAACGGTAATTGATTCTGAAAAAGGCGATCGCGCGGATTCCTGGCACTGCGATGAAACGTTTCTTGAACACCCGCCGCTGGTTAACCTGCTGCACTGTAAAGTGCTGCCGGATGCAGGTGGTGATACCGCGTTCATGAGTGCGGCGGCAGCGTATGATGCACTTTCAGACAAGATGAAAACGCTGCTGGACGGCTTGACCGCGGTGCACGACTACGGGCATTTGTATGAGCTTGGCTGGCGCTCCGGTATCGAGCTTGCTGAATTAATGGGTGATGCTTTGGTCAAAGGCTTGCTGCATTCTCATCCGGTTGTTCGAGAGCACAGGGAAACCGGGCGTAAGTGGCTAAGTGTTAACTCTACCTACACTCGGCATATTGAGGGTTTGACACCCATAGAGGCAGACGCCATTCTTCGCCTGTTGCTAGCGCATATGCAGAAACCAGAGTTCTGCTACAGACATTCATGGCAAGCTGGCGAGCTGGTGATATGGGATCAGCAATCTGTACAGCACTACGCGGTGCAGGATTTTGACAGCCAGCGTGTGATGCACCGTATCTCAGCATTGGCCACCACTGACACTTACAAAGGCGTAAAATTGAGTTGAGTAATCGGCAGACTGGAACAGACCTGTTACATGCCGACGGTATACCCTCCATCTACCGGCAAGGTTTGCCCAGTAATCCAGCTTGCTGCGGGTGAGGTCAGAAATAACACGGCGCCTGCCACGTCTGCCGGGAAGCCTTCGCGTTTAATACTTTGCCTTTTAACAGTATCGGCCACCATCTCGGGCATGTGTTCAAAACTCAGCGAGGTTAAATTACTGTGCACGAGTCCTGCTGCTACGGCGTTGGCGCGAATGCCCAGCTCACCCCAACCGACGGAAAAGGTTTTCATCAATTGCACAATCCCGGCTTTGGCAGGCCCGTAAGCAGGCGTGAATACATTGCCAAAATAAGAAGTCATTGACGCAATGCCGATTATGCTCGCTCCGCCTTCGAAGTCACTGGCTGCCAGTAAATCCTTGCACGCTGAACTCAGGTGAAACACGCTGTTTAAATGAATATCTATGGACTGATCGAAGCCATCTGTCTCCCATTCATTCATTAAGGTTCCACCGGCATTTGCGATCAATACATCCAATGAATCGAAGCTGCCGGCCAATGCCTTAAGCGCGTTGCGATCGCTGACATCCAGGGCACTGTACTGACAACCGGCCAGGGCGGTGGCACTGTCGTAATGACTCAATGAAGGTTTGCGGCCAGTCACATGCACGGTGGCCCCGGCTTGTAGATAGGCTTCCGCGCAGGTCTGGCCAATGCCACTGGTACCACCAGTAATTAGTACGGAAGCACCTGAATAATCGAATACAACTCTTTGAAACATAACGTTAATCTATTGTTTTTTTGGTGGCTAACTGGCGACCAAGCTGAATGTCGCCCTCAATCGTGGTGCGGTTAATCAGCCGCTTGATCCCCGGTGGTGTTCCGCTGGTGCAATGCATGGCGCGCCAGTTGTCCCACAGCACCATGTCGCCTTCTTGCCAGTCGTGCCAGTAATGAAACTCCGGTTTACGAGTGTGCTCAACAAGTTCTTCTAATAGTCGGTCAGCTTCATTGGACGACATGCCAACCGAGGCTGGATCAATTACGCGGTGCAGAAACTGCTCAACTATTTCTAAAACCTTACGACCAGATATTGGGTGTGTCACAACCGCCGGATAGACAGAGTCGTCGAAATCAGGAAATCCGATGTCAGATGGCTTTTTCGGCGAGTTGGGCCCAGGTTGGTAGTGCGTATTGTCCACAAAACGCCATTTGGTTCTCTGCATTTCGAAGCGGTATGCCACTTCGATATCTTTGATACGTTCTTTCAACTCATCGCTGAGTGCATCGTACGCCATTGCCAAATCACCAAAGCCGGTAAGGCCGTCTTTATCAGCAACCGTCAGTGCGCGAAGTACGGCACCATGGTTAGGTTTGCCGGTATAGTGCAAATCCATGTGCCAATCCAAACGACCCACGATTTCTTCGCCGTTAAAGAAAGCCGTCTGATAGGCATCGGCATCGCCGCCATTTTCCAGCACAAACAGTTCCGGGTTGGTTTCCGAGGTTTTTACCTTGAGCGGGTGCAACTCCAGTGGCCCAAACAAGCGACTGAATTCGATTTGGCGTACCGGTGTGATGCTTTGTCCCCTAAACACCATGATCGCGTGTTCGTACCAGGCGTGCTTCAGTTCCGCCTGAAGCTCTTCACTAAAAGACGCATTAATGTCGAAATCACCTATTTCTACACCCACATTTTCCAGCGGTTTTAAAGTGAATTGCGTGTATTTCATTGCATACGCTCCAGTGATACTGTCTCATGTTCGATTCCCACTAATATCGTCCATGGCGCGTGGCACTCTGTCGTGTCTTCTGGCAAGCTACTGTCTATACTCATCATCGCAGGGTACCATCGCCGAGTGGGGCTCGCATTAACAAAGTAGTAATCACCAGGCTGTACATGAACGGAATCATTACTCGAGTTTTTGTTGTTATTTGTATTTCCTTAGGCGCTGTTTCCAGCAATGCTGAAGAGCAGCTACCTCTTTGGGAACTGGGCGTAGGTGTGGCGGCGGTGTCACAACCGCATTACTTCGGTGCCGCCGAGAGCCGCGCGTATGTGTTACCCATTCCTTACTTCAAATATCGGGGTGATGTTTTCCGAGCAGACCGTGGTGGAATTCGCGCACGTTTGTTTGAGTCGGAGAAGATTAGTCTGGGTATTAGCGGCGGCGGATCGTTCCCTGTGGACAGTGAGGATGATGAGGCCAGGCGTGGAATGCCAGACCTGGATGTGCTGGCTGAAATAGGGCCGAATTTGCGCGTAGATCTTGTGGAGAACGAAGATCTTCATTTGCAGTTTCAACTTCCGGTTAGAGGCACTTTTTCGTTTGGGGATGATGCGGGTGATTATCAGGGTTGGACCAGCAATCCCAGGCTTGTCGCGAAAATGCGCTCAGGCGAGTGGGGCCTGGTAAGCAGCTTCGGTCCTATAATCTCTGATCAGAAATACCACGCCTATATTTACGACGTAGCACCGGAGTTTGTAACGCCAGAACGCGGTGCGTATACCGCTTCATCCGGCTACACGGCGCTGCGTTTGGGTTTGAATTTGAATCGCTATTACCGAAATATGTTTATTAATGGCTTTGTTCGCTACTTCAATATGCAAGGCGCCCAAAACGATACCAGTCCTTTGTTTCGCCGCGAGCATAATTTCTCAGCTGGCATTACCGTGTCGTGGGTTTTGACGCGTTCCAAGCGCACCGTTCGTGCTAAGGACGAAGATTTGGAGTGAGTCATCTCCGCGTTTAATGACGTGATGGTTAAGTTCCCAGCGCCAGTGCAGGAAATGCGGATAATAGCTATTCCTCTCTATTTGGATTGACGCATGCCTCTTAGCCCACTAGACGATTTACTCGCACATCAAACCCCCGATACATTTGACCACGTGTACACCGGCGATCGTAATTTTTATGATCGATACTATTTCAATGTGCATGGCTGCAGCGATGAACTGTTCATGGTGACAGGCATGGGTCAATACCCCAACCTGGGCGTGATTGACGCCTTCGCCTGCATTTCTCATGGTGACACTCATTATTCAGTGCGAGCATCGCGGGAGCTTGGCAATGATCGACTGGATACAAGCGTTGGCCCGTTCAAGGTGGAAGTGCTGGAAGGTCTGCAGAAACTGAGACTGAGCTGTGGGCCTAACGAGCACGGCATAGAGTTTGACCTGGTATTCGACGGCTTTGTGCCTGCGCTTGAAGAACCCGTAACCTACAGAAGAACGGGAAACCGGCTTACCGAACATACCCAGCGCTTTGCACAGGTGGGCAATTACACCGGCTTTATCAGCATTGATGGCGAACGCATTGAGGTTACGCCCGACAGGTGGATGGGCGCTCGCGATCATTCCTGGGGCGTGCGGCCCAATGTAGGAGAGATGGAGCCCGAAGGCATAAAGTCCAAATACAGGGATTTTGAAACCTTTGGTCATTTCCATAACTGGATACCGGCACAATTCCCTGAATACATGATCAAAATATATTTTGATGAAGACGGCCAAGGCAATCGCATGCAGGAAGAGGCGGTTAAAGTGCCTCGTATTGGCGTTGAGGGACCCGTTATTCACCTGGGAAGCCCAATCCCTGAATTTACCTACAAATCGGGTACTCGAGAAATTGCGAAAACCGTGATTCGATTTGCACACTCCGACCTGGTGTTAGCCGGCACCCCTTTGCGAACCAATTATTTGCTAGGTGGCTCAGGTTACAACCCAGGTCAGTCTTACTCGCTTGGTGTGTATCAGGGACCGCTTGTGGTCGATGGGCAGCGCTGGGACATGACGGACCCTGCGCAGTTTGCGGAAATTCAAGGCTTAAACGAAATGTTATGTCGATGGGAACTTTCCAACGGTGACATCGGCTACGGTATGCACGAAAACTGTGTATTCGGTATATACACGCCGTTTGGATTCGACAGCTGGGAAGCGGTAGCGCCGTGATGCAATTTTCTGCAAACCAATTTTTGCAAGGAGTTTGACGTGGGCCTTAAGAATGACAGAGTGGTTGTGGTTACTGGAGCGAGCCGCGGAGTTGGTAAGGGTGTCGCGCTTGCTTTGGGTAAGCCCGGTACAACGATTTACATCAGTGGCCGGTCGCGTGCAGAGGGGCAAACATCACCATTACCAGGAACCATCGATGCGACAGCCGACGAAATAAGATCTCGCGGAGGCAAGGCCGAAGTGGTTGTGTGCGACCATACAAGTGACACGCAAATACACGCTTTGTTTGAACGCGTTTATGCGGAGCAGGGCAGGCTGGATATCCTGGTAAACAATGTGTTTCAGGTGCCTGACGACCTGCAGGAATGGCAGCCATTTTGGCAACGTCCTTTGAACGATCACTGGCAAAAAATGATTGATCTTGGTTTGCGTGCTCATTTTGTGGCGAGTTATTTCGCGGCACCGAAGATGGTGGAACAGGGCGCAGGTTTGATCGTCAATATATCGTCACCAGGTGCCATCGCCTACTTGCACTCTGTCGTGTATGGCATAGGAAAAGCCGGTACCGACAAAATGATGCAAGATATGGCAAAAGAGTTGCGCGAGCACAATGTGGCTGCACTTGCGCTTTGGCCCGGTGTTGTGAAAACCGAGCGAATTGCCCCGGCTGTTGAGGCCAATGCCTTGCCTGAAGACTATCAGCCGCTTATCCCTGGCATGGAGTCGCCTGAGTTTCCCGGTTTGATCATTGATGCAATTGCCGCGCAAGAAGACTACATGCGATTCAGTGGCCGTAGCTGGTGGAATTCAGAGCTTGCACTAGAGCTGGGTATTAAGGACATTGATGGCGCGCAACCGGAATCCTACGCACCTTTCTTGGGATCGCCGTGGAAACCTTCTGAGGCAATGATAAAGTAGTTTTTCGTTTAGAGAGCTTGCAATGAATATCGATTTGTCCAAAAAAGTGGCGCTTGTTACCGGTGGCAGTAGAGGCTTGGGTAAAGCAATTTCACTGGGTTTGGCTGATGCGGGCGCTGACATCATTATCGCCAGTCGAAAAATTGAGAACTGCAAGAAGGTTGCTGCTGAGGTTGAGGCCAAAGGTCGCCAGGCATTGGCAGTGGCTGCGCACATGGCGGATATTGGCAGTCTGGATGCGTTGATCGAGGCGGCGTATGAACGCTTTGGCAATATCGATCTGTTGATTAACAATGCTGGTACTAATCCAGCGATGGGAACGCTGAGCGACTTAAGCCCTGAGTTGTTTGACAAGATGATGGGTATAAACGTTAAGGGACCGTGGTATCTGGCGTCTCGCATTGCACCTAAGATGGGCGCGGCAGGCGGCGGTTGTGTTATCAATATGATCTCGGTGTCGGGTATTCGCCCGGCGGCTTACCAGGGTTTTTATTCGTGCAACAAGGCAGCACTGGATGCGCTTACCAAAGTGATGGCGGCCGAGTGGGCAGACATGAACATACGGGTTAATGCGATCGCGCCGGGCAGTTATCACTCGGATTTGTTTGATATTAGTGCCGCTGCTATGCCAGGATTTGAAGATGGCGCGATAGAGGCGAGTATGATGAAGCGGATTGCGGCTACCGAGGAAATTCTTGGTCCAGTGCTATATCTTGCCAGTGATTTGGGAAGCTTTACCACCGGGTCTACTGTTGTGGCGGATGGGGGGTATCTGGCGAAGTAATGAATTGCAGTTTGTTTAAGAAAATCTCACCAATTAGGCACGGCACTGAAGCGTGCATCACTTACCGAGACACGCCGGACCCAAATCGTTCACTTCGTTCACGGGGCCAGCCTTGAACCCATCCATGGGCGCTTCCCTCAAGGACCTACTGTTGGTGTTTTCGACGTCGTGCCTCAAACAGTCTCGATAAGTGATACACGCTTCAGTACGTAGGAGCCAAGACTGAGCACGTTAAGTATTGTCTTAGTTAATCCCTGTAAACTCTTGCAAACAACGCTTTCAGATAGTCTGTCTCAGGGATAGCTGGATGCGCCGGGTGATCTGGCCCTTGACCGCCTCGATGAACTATCTGTACTTGCCTGTCTATTTTACGCCCTGCACTACGTACCAGATCTACTAGACGCTCGGTACTCAAATGCATAGAACAAGAACCAGACACCAGCAAACCATCGCGCGCCAGTAAGCGCATTCCAAGTTCATTAACATGATAGTAGGCCGCTTCGCCGGATTTCTGATCCTTGCGGCGTTTAATAAAAGCGGGTGGGTCCAATACAACCACGTCGAATCTCGTCTCCTCGTTCAGCAGAGTCTTCATGACGTCTATCGCCTTGCCTTGCATAGTAGTGACTTTCTCGCCTACATCATTTAGAGAAGCATTTTCATCGGTCCAGGCCAGCGCCTGCACCGATGCATCGACGCAAACTGCTTCTTTCGCGCCAGCGACAGCTGCTTGGACCCCCCAGCCGCCCGCATAGCTAAACACGTCCAGTACTCGTTTGCCTTTGCACAAAGTTTGCAACATGGCGCGGTTCATGCGGTGGTCATAGAACCATCCGGTCTTTTGCCCCGCCTTGAGCGGTGCCAAAAACCGCGTATCATTTTCAATCAGCTCCGCGAACTCAGGCACAGGCCCGTAATCAGTCTGATGCAAAGGCAAGCCTTCCAACTCACGTGCACTGTGATCGTTGCGAAACAGAATGCTCTGCGGCCTGAAACACTGGTCCAGTGCGTCCAGAATTTCTTGGCTCAGGGCTTCCATCCCGGCGGTGGATATCTGAACAACAAGATGATCGCTAAATCGATCCACCACCAAACCTGGCAGTAAATCCGAATCACCGTAGGCCAGTCGATAGTAGGGTGCGCTGAAGAACCGCTCTCGCAACGACAATGCCTGATTGAAACGGTGCACCAGGAGTGACTTATCCAGCGGCTGCTCAGGATTTCTGCTAAACACTCTCGCGCAAATTAATCCCTTGGGATTGACCGTTGCCAGGCCAATCGTTCTTTGCTTCTCACCCAGCAGTCGGACCTGTTGACCCGCTTGTAACGCTTTCAACGGCGTTGATTGCGTGTCTATTTCGTTTGAATAGACCCACAAATGGCCTTTGCGCAGACGCTTGTCAGCGCCACGATTCAATTGCAGAGGTGGTAGTTGCGAAGGGTTCAAATTGGTATCTCTTACCGCCGATTAGGAAGTGGTCTGATGACAATAGATAGCTGACAGGCGGTGTTGAGTGGTTCTGTCACTTGTCTGTATGCCAAAGCGAATTTTACCCTTTAGAACGATCGCCGCCAATTGTCATTGCGCGCTGCTAACTGAGTGCCCAGGAACCAGAAAATCCATGTCGCGGTGTCGGCGCGTCAATCCGCTAAGGCTTAAACCCTTTGCCAATTGCTGGTAACAGCGCTTAGCTGGAATCTTGAGATTCTTCGTTGTTATCGGTCGGGACATCCGGCTCGGTCTCTCCATCTTCAATAATGGACTCAAGCGATTCGGTGTCCTCGTCTTCGTTGTTCAGCATACCGCTGATTACCGGCAAGGGGTCAATCAACCGCCAAGCAGGCAGTGAAGACAACACTGTGCTCAGCAATACGCTGCCACGAATCAACCACAATACGTAGCCGATGGACACGCCGGTGGTGACGCTGACCGTGGACCCTATGACAATCTTGTCTTGCATATCTTCGCTAAGTACCTGGCGACGCATATCGTCCAGACCATGCTGGAAGCGAGTATTGTCCAGCAGCGAGAACCCCTCCATTGGGTCTACAGTGACAAATTCGCCAAGTGAACTCAATGGGTCTACAAACAGGTCTGGTGAGTCCAGCGCCAGCAGCTGATCCAGATCCAGCACTTGATTGCTTGCACCTTGCGTACCCTCGGCAAGGCCGGCCGCCAAACTTAGCTCGTTGGTGCGGATACCGCTCACCAGAAAAGCTGAGCCAGATTGCTCAGTGGCGGCATTCGTTTCCAGGTTTCGGGTGGCGCCTGCTAACTCGCCACGCTCTTCGCGTTCGGTGATCGTGCGGGCGACTGACAGAGAGCCGCTTGTGGATTCGTCGTCGCTACTCTCTTCAGTCTTTTCTTTTTCCTTTTGCCTTTCTTCCTCCTTCTCCTTCTCTTCCTCAGCCTGTTTCTCTTTTTCCCTTTCCTGCTGGCGTTCGGAAGTCCCGCCATCAGCGTGCGAGGCCGCATCATTAGCCTGAATGGAGACTATTGACGTCTCGTCAAAGTCACGCACCAGGATCTCGAATGTCTTGCTGTCATTGGGTTCGCCTGACAGCTCAGGGTCGTCCACCTCAACAAACACTTCCAGCCTGGCGGCCGTCTCGAAGTCCAATTGCACATTGGCTTTCAAATAAAGCACTCCATCGTCTATTTCAAACAACACCGCATCAGGCCCACTCAAACGAAGTGTGTTCTCACCGAGACCATCATCAGCAATACTGATATCGGCCAAGCGAATACGATCAGGGGAGACTGGGTATTCGGTAAGGCTGATGCTGGTTTCACTCAAACTAACTGTTGCGGGTCGATTTTTCTTCAATACCGCATTGGTCGCGTCACTGGTGACGGATTCCAGCGCGCCGTCGTCGTCGGTATAACCGACCACAACGCTCAGCTCAGCACCGATATCCTGCGCCGCTAAGGTGTAACTTGACGCCGTCGCTCCCTCAATTGCAACGCCGTCGCGCAACCATTGGTGGCTAAACTCATTCGTTATGCCATCTTTATCCGTGACTGTATTCAGCGCAAACACGATGTCTTCTTCGATTGGGTCCACATTGCTGACGGTTACAGTCCCCTCTGGCAGATCATTAACGGCAGTTCCTCTCATTGATATTACACCTGTGATAGGTGCTGCCATGCCATCAGTAACGGAAACAGTGATATCAACATCCCCATTCACGTTGGGCGCAGGTAGAAATTGCAGATTCTCCAGTAACTTATTCAATGACGAAATACTGCCATCGGCGGACCATACGCCAGTCGACTCATCAAAGTTCGAGCCGACAGCGCCAACGGTTTCTGTGGTTAGAAAACCAGCGTCAGGCGTCGATAGCGCAAGCGTTACCTGCGCGCCTGTGCTGTCGATATCACTAATGAAGAGGGTAGGCAGATCCACTGGCGTATCTTCGGTGTAAGCTACAGACGTGTTCATCCCCGTTGCTATCGGACCATCGTTCACCGGGTTCAGTGTAATATCCAAGCTATGGTCTGCGTCTGTCGGCAGTTGATCTACTGCCCACGCGAAAATATTGCCTACTAAGCGGTCATTGGCGGTACTGATCAATCCGCCTCCGCTTAGGTCACCGCGAAATATGCCCTCATCACCGGCAAACAGAACCCAGCCACTGCCGATAGC
The DNA here is from genome assembly GCA_039111475.1 of Pseudomonadota bacterium. Classification (GTDB taxonomy): domain Bacteria; phylum Pseudomonadota; class Gammaproteobacteria; order Pseudomonadales; family JAUIET01; genus JAUIET01. The sequence goes on from JBCCIP010000031.1 coordinate 18,738, forward strand.
ACGCAACACCATGGTCGGTTGACTGCTGCCGCTCGATCCGGTGGCGAGCACAAGGTCATCCGGTAGCAAACTCGCAGGGTCGAAGTACGCCTGAAGATTACCTCTATTGGCAATGGATTCACCGATGCGTCCAACCGTGCCGAAGGGTCCAGCCATTATCGGATGTTCAGCGTCAGCGATCTGCCATGTGGGTGCCGTCTGCCCACCCAATGTTAGGCCAAACTCGTTTGCAATAGCGTCTTGATTAAAGTCGTCAGCGGTCGCAATCAACACGCCGCCGTTGTTAACCCAGGTGCTGAGTGCATCGAGTTCGACGGCGCTCCATGCGGAATCACGTACCCCGCCATCAACCAAAATACCCCCTTGAGCCAAATAATCCGCATCAATTGTGGTGCCGTGGGCTATTGGCGATAAACTGCTGGTATAACGACCTTCTGGGCCGAAATTGTCCGCGTCGAGAATCAGTTCGGTGGTTTCAAACCACCTCGACCCCAGCAATGTTGAGCCAGCGGGCTTACCCGCCAGAATATTGGCCGACAATACGCCATTGTTGATTTGCAAGGACAGGCTGGTCAATACCGAGCCGTTCGCATCTGGCTCGGGAAGGTATTGCAAATGTCCAGCGTCTATCTCACTGCGGCCAATCAGCTGATCTGCAACCACGGTGGTTCCCGACAGGGTCAACTCACCGTTGGCCGGTAGTGCAGTGACTCTAATAAACTGAATTCCCGCGCCAGTGACTCCGGTGAAATAGAAGTCGCTGGCTGTAAAAGTGTATGTGGTGTCCTCATCCCCAACCACCAGCCCGGTGTCTGCAGACCGCAGGTAAACAAACGCGGTTTGCGGCGTGCTGGCATCGTTGCCACCGTTTATTGTGCCACCACCGTCTTTAAAGTTGATGGTCACCGATCGTGGTCCAATATCAATTGATTTTGACGCAAAGGAAATACTGTTTAGCAACTGTTCAATATGCTGTGCGTTCGAATCGCCATTAAAGACGATGGATAATGAAACACTACTGCCGGCGCTAATCGCAGCGACTTTCGTTCCGTCGACAGAAATCTCGGACCCCGTGTTCAGTCCAGATGAGAGAGTAATGTTGCCGGACTCATCCAAGCCCAAGGCGTCATTGGCGCCGAAGTTGTTGCCGGCTATTTGCAATACGGCCCCATCATAATCCGCCGGCAATTCGGGGTTCCCAATGGTGACGTTTGCGTCCGCGACCAGCAGGTTAGCCCCGCCATCGTTGGCAACCACAGTGGCACTGCCGCCAAAACCTGCAATAACCGGGGGGTCATTAACCGGCAGGTAATCAATATTTACTGCCACATTGGACGATGACAAAAGCCCATCACTCACGGAAACATCAAACTCAGGTGCTGACTCATCGCCGTTGTGGACAAAAACCACGTCACCCGCACTTATTTGCGCGGGTGAAAAACTGCTTATGGCAACCCCTGGGTTGGACAACAGCTCAAACTGACCGCCCACCACATTCGATACACTGAACAATAAGGCGGAGCTGCTATTGTCCACATCTGTCGCGCTGATGTCAGAGGCACTCAATTGTAAGGATTCGCCTTCCGCGATCGTCAACGAGTAATTGGCCATCTCCGGCGCGTCATTGACCGGGACAATATCGATGCCCAATGTGTAGCTATCTGTGCTCGGTAATTGGTCGACCGCCCATGCAAAGATATTGCCCAATAGTCTGTCATTGGGTGTGCTGATAACCCCGCCTCCACTGATATTCTCGCTTCTAAAAATGCCTGAATCACCGAAAGCAAGTAGCCAGCCACTGCCCACTGGGCGGAGTACGATAGTGGGTTCGCTGCTGCCGGCCAGACTGGTTGCGAGAACTGTATCGCCCGGCAAAAGACTGCCAGGATCAAAGTATTCGTAGTTGGAACCTAGGGTTGCGATCGGGCCGCCAAACGGACCAACCAGGCCAAACGACCCGTTCACAATAGGGTGCGTTGTATTGTTGATCTGCCAGGAGGGCCCTGAATTCCCGCCAAGTGCAAGGCCGAATGATTGAACCACATCGTCACGATCTGTGGAATCAGCCGACACAATTGCTATGCCACCGTTGTTAACCCAGGTGCTAAGCGCAGTCAGTTCACTTGAACTCCACTGATCATCCAGTATTAGGCCGTCCACGAAAATACTGCCTTGGGCCAAATAGGTGCTATCAATAGTGGCGCTGTTGGCAATGATGGATAAACTCGACGAGTATAAGCCGCCTAATCCAAAATTGTTCGCATCCTGAAGCAACTCATCGGTGTGCAACCAGGCACTGCCCAAAAGTGAGTTGCTGGCTGGATGACCGCTAAGAACATTCACATTAAGCTTGCCATTATTGACCTGGAATTCGAAGGCTGCATAAGGGCTGCCATTGGCGTTGGTTGCTGGCACAAAGGTGAAATGGTCGCTGTCAATTTCGCTTTTTGATACCACTTGACCCACTGTAGCGGGCACGCCATTCACCAGCAGCGTACCGGCACCAGCGCCGCTCGCTGGTGGTAAACCGAGTAGCGTGATGGATTCCAGGTGTGAGCCAGTGATCCCTGTGTAATCAAAATCGCTGCTGCTGAAGGTATAGGCGGTGTCTTCTAGCGCTGTTACCCGCGCCGCATTGGCATCGGCAACATAGACAGTGACCGTCTGTGTTGCACTGGTATCAAAGCCGCCATTACTGGTGCCGCCGTCGTCAGTAAAGCTAATATCTACGGTTCGCTGGCCAAGCGTCGTTGAATTGGTCGCAAACGTTAGCGCACTCAGCAGTTGTTCTGTGTGGCCCATGGTAGCGTTCGCGCCAAAGCTGATTTGGAAGCCACTCTGACTTGTGCCAAGTAGCGTCGCAACAGACAGCCCTCCAATTGAAACAGCCGACCCATCAGAAATACCAGCCGACAATGAGATACCGGTGCTAGTGTCTATACCCAGCAGATCGTTGCTATCGAACCCTTGTCCAGTCACATCGAGCAAGGCACCCAGGTAATTCAACGGTGCATCAACGTCGGTTAATGCAGCGGGAGAATCGGTATCCAATCGATGCGCCGTGCCGTCGTTCTGCGCAATCAATACATCGCCGCCCAGCGTGGTAATCACGGGCGCATCGTTAACGGCAATGACGTTCAGCGTTTTGCTGCCTGCAACGCCAGCTGAATCATCATCGCGGACTTCTGTGGCAATTGTGATATTGCGGTCGTAGTTTTCACTGGGTGTAAACACCAGGTCGGCGAGCAGGGCATTCACATCGCTGATGTCTCCGCTTGCCTGCCATTTTCCGGTGCCGGGATCATACGTTGAGGTGACGCTACCAGACGTTGCGGTGCTTAACTCACCGGCGGCAACATCAGACAGTGTTAGAGTGGCGGTTGTGGTGGTGTCATCCACGTCCTGCACGACTATGTCGCTGAGATTTAGCGGCGTGTCTTCGGTGAATGTCTGAGTGGCGTTTATATTGCTGGCGGTGGGTGTGTCATTGACTGCCGCGCCAAACATCAGCTTGCTGCCATTAATTATGTTGACACCGTCAGACACGAACGTGGATATGGCAAAGTTGCTGTTGTAATGGGTGCTTGGCGTGAAAAAGACGTCTGCGAGCAAGGTGTTCACGTCACCAATTGCGCCAGCTGCTTGCCATACACCAGTCACTGGATCGTATGTGGACGTAACGCTGCCCGCGGTGCCAGTGGTTAATAAGCCAGCGGTAGCGTCTGACAGAGATAAAATAGCCGTGATCGTACTGTCATCCACATCCGTAACGACAATATCGAAAAGAGCAGCGTCAAGGTCTTCGACGTAAAGCTGGTCGGTATCCATTTCGGTCGCAGAAGGTGCATCGTTCACCGGTATTGCGGTGACGTTTTTGGTGCCGGTGACGGGTGCGGCAATGCCATCACTGACTTCTGTGACAATCGTGAAGTTACTGTCGTAGTCTGCGCTGGGCGTGAAAACCACGGCCGCCAGCAGTGCATTCACGTCGCTGATCGCTCCGCTAGCCTGCCATTCGCCGGTCATAGGATCGTAACTGGAAGTAACGCTGCCCGAGGTGCCGGTGCTCAATGCGCCAGCCGCAACATCTGATAATGTTAATGTGGCAGTGGTCGTAATGTCGTCGGCATCGCTTACCACAATATCGCTCAGGTCGAGTGGCGTATCTTCGGTAAATGTTTCGCTGGTGCTGAGCTGCGTAGCGACTGGCGGCGTATTGGGGACGCTGTATCTCAGTTCAAGTCGGGGACCAAGTGTTGCGGAGCCTTCCGCGCTATGAAAAGTGAACACATCGGTACCGGTTTGTGGGCTACCAATAATCACACCCTCATTTTGCAGCGAGCCGTTGACCCAATCCGCAACGGTCGCCGTCAAATCCCAGGAATGCACCCCAGCGCCAATCAGAGTTGCACTGGCCACCGCTGTGGCATCGTAGTCGCCGCCAGAACTTGTCCACCCCGTACCTCCGCGCGCTTGAATCCAGTTTGCGGCATCGCTACCCGAGGTTTGCAGGCCTTCATCCCAGTCCGTGTTTACGGTGTGCACATTGACAGCAACCGTATTGCCACCTGTATGCGTAGTGGCATTCATGAGCAAGGTCGCGCTGGTGATCGTCGCGTTTGCCGGAATGCCACTGAGATCAAATTGCGCAAGAATACGCTCTTTGCCTAAATCCGCACCGCCCGAAATATCAATTTGAATCTGACCGGCCAGACCATAGTTCGCACTGGTGTTGTTTTCAGTGATGTAGGTATCTTTGCTGGCCAGCAACGTTGTCGTGATGTTTTGGCTTGCGAACTGCTTGACGGGTTGAATGCTGAACGAGGAACCATCGTTGACCAGCGGTTGCTGACTGGCCAGACCCAACCCAGCCAGATCCTCATTGCCAAGGTCGAGACGATTCTCGGTGATGCTTGCTGGTGCAGCGGCCGCGATAGGATCAGCCGAAAACAAGATTCGCGGCTCTAGCTCCTCAATTGCCAGTTTATTAGAGTCTTTGTTCGAAGACATTGTCGCTGGGTTGCGTCCTTGCAAATCAGAGCTGCACGGTGAATCCAATCCGGATACTCGCGCAGTGTTCTAGTCAATTCTACTTGTTCTTGAAGTATAGATTGCAGCTGGCAATACGCGGCCAAAATGAGTTAATTCGCTTTTTATTTCGACGTGGGGTATATCGATTTTTGGCGGACGGTGGCAAATCCCAAACTCTATCAAATATAGAGCATAAAATGATCGATTCGTGCCTTTTAGTGGTGCGCTTTAGGGCGATTGCTACTTACTATCGACCCTATTGTGGTGCGCATTGGGTGTTCCAAGCCAAGATGCCTGATTTTGTAGTTTAAGCGGAGAGTGATCTCGCCGTTGGCCGAGCGAGAGGCAGGCCTATCACTGTATTTCGATCGTTAACACTAAGGCGCTATTTCATCACATAATATTCTGATTGCACTTTTGATGTGGGAGTTGTGCTGTGGGCTAAACAATGCAGCTCATGCTGAAAATACACAGTAAAATGATATCCTGTTGATTTTCATAATCTTTGCTACGGGCCGTTTGTCAGTATTCGAACTGTGTACTGAGTGATGAGTCAACACCTTAGAAATTTTGACGTGGTATTACGGATTCTAGCAATGACCGAACATAAAACCTGGCCGTTGAGGCTGGTGATTCCAGGCCGCTTTGGCAAGCTGATAACTGCGATTCTGATACTCATTTTACTGCTGCCTCTGTTCTATTTTGGCGGGAAAGCGTATCCGAATGAATCAACACCATCGCTGTTCTTTAGCCTTGTAATAGCCTACATCATTCCTGTATTTAGTCACATCACGACGCGCTCTTCAGAAGCGCTGGAGCGATTAAGACCGCAATTGGATTTGGATAATAAGGCCTTTGACGTGCTTCGCAGCAGGCTCTATTCAAGCAGCACCAAAATGACGATTTTCGATCTGTGTTTAGGCTTGGCTGGTGGCTTGTTGCACATAAGTATTATCGCCGGCTCGTTACCGGCGGCACTCGCTCGACTCGTACCAGGAACCGCTGGTTTTGCATCTATGGTGGGGGCATTACTGGTGTGGATTGTGTTAACGAAGATCAGTTCTATGCTGATTCAACAGGCCGCCATTTTCGCCCGCATTGGCCGAGATCACACCAGAATTACGCTGTTTGGCACGCATAATTTGCTTCCTTTCGGTGGTGTTGCGATCAGTTCCAGCCTGGCGATTATTGGTGCGCTAACCCTGTTTCCACTCATTGGACTGGAAGGCGGAATGCTGATGAAAGAAATTCTGCCTGGTGCCGTTGCTATGCTGGCTCCATTGTTAGTCATGTTTTTACTGCCAGTGTGGCCAGTGCATAGACAGCTAGTGGCATTGAAAGCGCGGCAGCTGGCTGCAGTAAATGCGCGTATCGATAGTGTTACCGCCAAACACTGCGCCGGTGACAGCACTAGCCCCTACCTAAATCCTGAGTTCACCACAATACTGACCTATCGACGCGAAATTGCAGAAAGTCCCACCTGGCCCTTTGATTTGGGAAATGTGGTCAAGTTGGCTATATACCTCGTGATTGTGCCGCTTACCTGGGTGGCGGCGGCCTTAATGGAAAATCTGGTAGATTCTGTTTTGTAACGGCCGAATGTGACGCGAGCCACTTGGTACGAATGATCTGCTAATCGTTCAGATACTGTCAGCAAACGTTTGAGCTTGTAGCAAGTAGTCATCAACTCGTTGTGCCACCATTTCGGGTGCCGTGACCTTCATTCCGCCGGCTGCCCCTTTGAGCAATCGGGCATACACTCCCTCCACAATGCACGCCTGCTTCCACCAGGAGAATGCCTGATACCAGGCCAGGTCTTCGCGCACATTTATCCCAGACAATTCTTCGTATCGATCAATAAGGAATTGTCGACCAGGGAAACTCAATTGCGCTGTGGGTGGGTCTTGCAGCCAGGTTAACGCTTCACCTGGTTCAGCCCAGTAATTAAGCGACCATATAAAGTCGGCGACCGGGTCACCAATCGTGCACAACTCCCAATCGAGTACAGCGGCCATTGTCAGATCATCGTTCAGTACGGTGTTATCGAAGCGATAGTCGCCGTGCGCCAATCCCGGCCTGATGGAGCACACTGGCATAGTACTTTCCAGTGCATCGTGCAATCGCGCGAATGCGGGCACATCACGCGACGCCGCGGTATTAACCTGCCTTAGCCAACGCTTGAGCTGGCGCTCAAGATAGCCATCATGGCGGGCTAAGTCTGATAGGCCAATCGCGTCCAGATCCAGAGTATGAAATGCCACCTGCGCCGTAATTAATGATTCTGTGGCCTTAACACAATCGGCACTGGAAAGATCTGCCGTTGAATGTCGATCACGAATAACTCGCCCCTCTATCATCTCCATACAATAAAAATCAGCGTCGGCAATGCGTCGGTCATCACAATAGGCAAGCATGCTTGGCACAGGCACTGAAGACGACTGCAGGGCCGTCATAATTCGGTGCTCCCTGTGCATGTCGTGTGCCGTGACTAATCGAGCTCGAAGCGGTGGACGGCGAACTACAAACCGTTGCTGCTTGGAATCAGTCACGATGTAAGTCAGGTTGGAGCCACCGGCTGGCACCAGACTGAATAGGAAGGGCGGTGCAAACCCGTCAAGCGCATCTTCCAGCCAGGCCACTACTGTTTCCGGCCAACTATGCTTGGTGAGTTGCTCTCTGCTCACAGCAAGCCTCAGCCAATCACTGAACCTGGATAACGACGCTCAAGCACGGATCGTACCCCATCCTTCCAACTCACCTTGCAAGGCCCGGCCAATTGCTGTCGTTTCGCCGGATCGACCACTTTCATGCCCCACGTCGCCATATCAGCCGTTTCGATTTTCATGTTCATGCCGGTCAAACCCTCAATATAGGTGATCATTTCCTCAACGGTTACCACTTCGTCGCCGCCAAGGTTTACCGTTACTGCAGGAACGTCGGCATTCGTAATAAGACTCTGCACCTGCTCGGCAATATCATCTTCATGGATAGGGCAGCAATAACTGTCACCGTCGCGCCTACGAATGTAGGCCATTCCGTGCTTCATCATCTCGTACAAAGCCATCGGCGCGCCGCCATGACCATGAATACCGTATGCCACATCGAGTCTTGCGATGATGGTTGGCACATTCAGCTCACGCGCCAGATACCGCACCACGCCTTCCGCCGCAAGCTTGCTCATCGCGTAATGCGGCGCATAGACGGAAAAACCGCCCAGCACTGCGTCTTCTGAAATCAGCTGGGCCGGATCCTTGGTCTCACGGTAAACCGAATCTGATGACATGTGGAAGAAGGCTTTCACATCTTGGTAGCGGCGCATCAAAAAACCGGTACCTTCTGCATTTTGTCGGATTGCTTCGTCTTGAGATTTCGGGAAGGTATTGCAGCCACAATGAAACACATAATCCACATCAGGAAGCGCGCTCATATCCGCATCATCCATGTTCAAATACACCGTATTCACCTTCTGATCTTCCAGGGCTTGTTTTGCCTTGGTGTCACTGAAGCGAGCGGCGGCCCATACTTTATTGTTCTTATTCAATTGCTCAGTCAATGTTCGCGCTACCTGACCAGTAGCGCCGGTGACCAGGATTCTTTCATTGCTCAGCATAGATAATGACTCACGTGTGCTGTTGGGAACTTGGCAGTTTAGCAGTTGCGAATAGCGGCTGTGTGCAAGCTGCAGTTGATGAGCATTAGGCAAATGTAATCTTGCTATCTGTTATGGTGATAGCGAGTACCATGAGCCCATGCATTTTGACTTCGACTACTACTTTATCGTCCTGCGCTACGTCTGGCGGCTAAATGGCCACCCAAAGCGAAACACGCTATTGATACGTTTATTGGTACAGGTGCCGTTAGAAAGCCTGTTCCACTCGATTTTCCTATTGCTGGACTGGGTGTTCTTCCCGAGCCTATGGCGCCAAGAGATCAAAGATCCGGTATTCATAGTAGGCCATCAACGCAGCGGCACCACACTGATGCACAGATTAATGAGCAGCGATGGCGACCGCTTCAGCTACTTCCTCTACTGGGAAATGTTTTTCCCCTCGCTGCTGCAAAAGAAAATAATTCGCGGCATAGGCTGGCTGGACCAGCGTCTCTTAGGCGAATGGATGAAGAAAAAATTAACGGTTTGGGATGACAAAACCTTTGGACCCTACCGGCATATGCATTACATGAGCCTATGGGCGGCAGAGGAAGATGCATTTTCTCTGAAGCCTGCCTTCGTAAGCCAACAGTGGGCACTGGATTTACCCATCATGCACGTTCTCGATCAATTCCACCTCGATAAAATGCCAAAAAAACAGGCGGGTTGGATGCGCTTTTATCGCGGTGTGATCAAACGCCAGCTGGTCTTGAATGGCGGCACCAAAATACATCTCGCGAAAAATCCGGTTATGTGTGGGTGGGTTGAAACCCTGATCAATTATTTTCCCGGCGCGCGCATTGTAGTGATGATGCGAGACCCCGCGCAGTGCATACCCAGCGGCATGCGATTAGTGGAATCTACCTGGCAAGGCAATGGATGGAGCAAAGCGGACTACGCCGAATCGCAAGCCATGTTGTTAAAGACGTGTTTTGAGAGTTTCCAGAATCCCAGAGAAGTACTGGCCAGATACCCAGACACACCTCAGATTGTGGTGGATTACCGAGATCTGACTAACAAGCCGAGAGAAACCACGTCTGACGTTTATAGAGCGCTTGGACTTGAGTTGAGCAATGAATTCGATCAATTGCTTCAACAAAAAGGCGAGCGTGAAAAACAACACAAATCAAAATTCAAATACAGTATCGAGGATTTTGACGTCACTTTTGAGCAAATTGAATCTGAATTGGCTGAGTTTTACGAAGAATATGATTGGCCGAAACACAGTCAGGGTTTAGCAAAGTAATCTGAATTAATTTGTTCATGTTCATGCAAGCTGATATCAGTACTGAGGTGTTGAGGCAAGAATTGGGTAGGGAGACTGGGTGAGGGAGGGACCCCGAACACACCAATAGTAGGTCGTTTAGGGAAGCCTACAAGGACGTATTTACGGCGTGTCTACCTACCCAATACTTGCCTCAACGCCAGACTTGATGAAGAGGCATTGATCATTCGAGTTCGAAAAATATTCAAAGGAGAATCTAATGGGCGCACTAAAAGGCAAAACAGCATTTATCACGGGCTCAAGCCGTGGCATAGGCAAAGCCACCGCACAACGTTTTGCGGCCGAAGGCGCAAACGTAGTACTCAGTGCCTCGCGCATGGGTGAACATGGTTCGCTACCAGGCACCTTACAAAGCGCCGTTGAAGAAATAAAAGAAGGCGGCGGGAATGCAGCCGCCGTAGTCTGCGATCTACTCGATGCCGATGCTAGAGCAACATTAATCGAACAAGTCAGCGAACCCTTTGGACCCATCGATATTTTGATCAACAACGCCGCCGCCGGTGTCATGAAATTACCCAGCCAAATCAGCAGTGCTGAGCGCAATATGATGTTTGACCTAAACGTCAACGTACCGGTAGAACTCACCCAGCAAGCAATTCCCGCCATGAAAGAAAAAGGTCAGGGCTGGGTTCTCAATATCAGCAGCAGAACCGCAGAATTGATTGAGTTGCCGTATCCTGACATGCCCATCGCCGCCTGGGTGGTCGGCGCCTATGGTGCCAGCAAAGCAGCGCTAAATCGATACTCCGAAATACTCGCGCACGAATTAGTCGAACATCGCATTTACGTAAACGCCATGTCGCCTTCGTATATCTGCTTAACCAACGTAGGACCAGAAGTAGAAGCAATCGCCAAGCGACGACCCGACATGGTAGAGCCGGTTGAATTGATGGCCGAAGCGGCATTAACCTTGTGCAGCGGTACTCATGTTGCGCAATTTTGTTACAGCCGGGACATCGTGTTTACAACCGGCAATAGAGTAATGAGCCTGGACGGCAAGACCCTACTGGGTGACGCCAGAATGCCTTGCGTTTTGTAGAGCCGCGCAGCTAGTCCGCGTTCTCAATTAAGTTTCGAGCTATTACCTTCAGTGCTAAGGTTTCTTCCGTACCCTCAAAAATTGACAGCACCCGCGCGTCCAAAAAATAGCGGCTAACGGCGGTCTCTTCCGAATAGCCCATGCCGCCATGAATTTGCTGCGCCTCACGAGTCACCCATTCAGATACTTTGCACGCAAAGAACTTCACCAGACTGGCCTCCATCTGCCCTTCGCCTCTGTCGATTAGCCTGCCTACTGCATACGTAAATTGCCGGCAAACTGCAAGGTATAGGCCCATACGTGCCAATTTGATTTTAGTAAGCTGATACTCGCCAATCGGCCGCTTAAATACTTGCCGGTCTTTGGCGTACTCGTGGGCCTTGTCATAAGCCACTTGCATAGTACCCACCGCGCGCGCAGCAGTTTGAATTCTGCCGCCGGAAAAACCCTGCATCATCGAATAGAATCCGCGTCCTAAGCCCTCTTCACCGCCGACCAGATTGGCGTCCGGCACAAAGTAATTATCGAAATGCAGTTCAAAGCTGTGCATACCACGGTAACCAATGGTAGGGATTGCGTGGCCACTCACCGTGCCGCCCTGGTCTTGCAGATGGCTAAACTTGTGACCAGCAAAAGCAGGTTTGTCTACCAGAAACAGAGACAATCCACGGTGTCCCGCTTCGGGATCCGGATTCGTGCGCGCAAGCAATACAATCACATTTGCTTTACCACAAAACGTACACCAGGTTTTACTGCCATTCAACAACCAGCCGCCATCAGTGCGAGTAGCCGGTAGTCTGACGCTGGCAACATCCGACCCATAATCGGGTTCGGTAACAGCGATTGCACTCAGATATTCGCCGCTGGCGAGTTTCGGCAACCAGTGTTGGCGCTGTTGCTCTGTGCCGCCTGCCATCAAAGCCTTGCACATTATTTCCGGGCGCGTGATTAGCGACCCGGCCGCACAAAGCGAACCGGTTGATAAAGCTTCAGTAACCACAATCATACCTGTAGTGTCTTCACCTTCATCGGGCTGATAACCGCCGTATCGTTCGGGAATAGACAAACCGAATACACCCATTTCCGTCAAAGCGGTCAGTATTTCTTTGGGTATATCTGTATCAAAGCGATGGATGTTTTCAGCCCGCGGCGTCACAACTTTCCTGGCAAAACGTTGAAAGTTGTCTGCCATGGCTTGATGCGCGCTGTCCAGCTGACTGTCGCCCAGGTAGTCAGGCGCAGTGCAGAAGTCCTCGCCCAGTGACTCGAGCGCTGCGGCGCTATTGTATTTGCTGGCCCACGCAATCAATTCTTGCGCTTCAAAAGCTTGCTTATACGTCGCTGTATCTAATTGGAAATCCGCCAAACGAACAGCAAGTCCAGAACGCAGATTAGCAAACACCTCAGCGCAATAGACCAGGGCCATCTTTTCTTCCAGCAGAACAGTATTACCGGGTTGTTTTGTCCGGGCGTTTTGTGCGAACCTTATCGTATGATCTGCTGCAGTGAGCTCCGCACTGTAACGAGCCAACTCGAAGCAGGCCAGTTGATGGTGGTCCAACAAATGGTGATCGAATTGCTGTTCAGTGCATGCAGCCTTTAATCCAGAGTAGCTAGTCGCCAGCAGTTTATGCATGCTGGCGGTCGCGGCGCGACAGGTCAGCATGTCGTCCTGATGGCCGTCAAAAATTTCGCTCTGCGTCATGTGTATTACGTCGCCTGCCGTACTTTTCTGGAATTCGTGGATTTTACTACAACGGCGCTGTTGTTTATCACATAATGTGTTTTGTGTGAGTCTTCGCTTATGGCGCACAACAGCCAAGAGGAATAGCAATGCAGTTGCAAGATAAAGTAGTTATTGTGACCGGAGCCGCACGCGGCTTGGGGCGTGCATACGCCGAGGCGATGGCTGCTGAAGGTGCCTCAATTGTGGCTTGTGATACTAATAGCTGCGCGGACACTGTTGAAACAATACGTGCACGCGGTGGGAAAATTGAAAGTACTGTCACTGATATCACCATCATGAGCAGTTGCCACGAGCTGGCAGACTTTGCGCTGGAAAGCTTTGGACGGGTTGATGTGCTAGTGAACAATGCGGCTCTTTACGCAGGGCTTCAGGGTGCCAGGTTCGAAGACTTACCTGAGGACCAGTGGGATCAAGTGATGCAGGTCAACATTAAAGGTGTATGGCAAACCTGCAAAGCGGTAGTGCAACCCATGCGTGAGGCGGGCGGCGGTTCGATTATCAATATCTCATCGCTCGCGGCTGTGTTTGGACTACCCTATGGCCTGGATTATGTAGCGTCAAAAGCAGCGGTGATTGGGATGACCAGAACCATGGCCAGAGAATTAGGCAGAGACCGTATTAGGGTGAACGCGGTTGCTCCGTCTGCCGTCATGACCGAAGGCACCGAGGAGTTTTTTGGTGAGAAGTTTGAAAAAGCGAAATCCGTCATTGCCTCAGGCCAATTGATACAGCGTAATCTGGAAACAGCCGATATTACTGGTACAGTGATTTATCTGGCATCTGACTCAAGTGCCTTTGTCACGGGTCAAACGCATATGGTTGATGGCGGCTCGTGGTTTCTATAGTTAAGAGCACTAAATCTCCGTGGCAATTGCATGCAAGCCACCCAATTCAACGGCTTCTAACAAACCTGCGCTGTCTTTTCTCATCATCAGATTGGTGGAAATCGTATAAACGGATTCCTGAATTTTCCACTCGCCATCTTCTTTACGGTATTTATCTTCGTAGAATCCACCCATAAGCTGGGCCACGCCTTTCTCAGAGTCGAGTAGTTGAAAGTGAATACGCCATCGCCCGCTGGCGGTGGTTTCATCAATGATGTTTATTTCCGGCCCAATCCCGTAGTGCTGGTCAAGGTGTGCAGGGCTTTGGGTCATGGACTGAAAGACCGCAACGAAATCTTCCGCTCGCTCGTAGCGGCCGATAAATCCTGCGTCGATCAGGCAGTCGGTTTTAGTGAAGCAGGCCAAAACCGCGGGCGCGTCTCGCATATCGCATGCGTACAAGTATCGCAGCTTCAATTGTTTTATCGCTTCAATATCTTCCAAAATAGTGATTCTGCGTTCCAGGCTATCGCTCACTGTTCGCTCCTTACAGGTTTAGTTTTAGAAGATCTACGCCGGTACCACTGTCAACCGCTATGCATTGGCCATTGATGTACGCTGCCTCTTCACTGGCAAGAAACGCAACTGCTTTTGCTATATCCGTGGGAGTACAAGGTGGCACGTCGACCAATGCAGAACCAGTAAGTGATGCAGCAAGTCGGTCTACGCCCGCTGTGTTATCCACGGCGCCTGGTTCTATTGCATTGACACGAATCCCTTGTTTACGCCACTCAACGGCACAGGTTCTGGTCAATGAATTAACGCCCGCTTTGGCGGCCGCTGCGTGGGCTTGATACGGTATACCGGCCCCCTCAAACGGCGCTGAAATATTGATGATGTTGCCACCGTGTTCTTTGAACCAGGCGTCATAGCACGCCTTGGTCATATTGAAGGTACCATTAAGGTCGATATCAATTACTGTCTTGAAGCCGTTATACGAGAGGTTTTCGATTAGTGCGGGAAAGTTACCGGCGGCATTATTGACTAACACATCCAGGCTTCCGAATTCGGTGACTACCCATGCGGCCGTCGCTTGCACATCGGCAGGATCACGAATATCACATGGTTGTGCGATCGCTCGGATGCCTAAGGCTTGCAGTTCTTCGCAAGCGGATTGCAACGCCTCTTGCTTGCGGCTGCAAATGGCCACATGAGCACCTAGCAAGCCCATATGACTTGCAATACCTTTTCCAATTCCGGTAGCGCCGCCGGTGATCAGAACTGCTTTACCTTGAAAACTCATTTTTCTTTACGGCCGTGTTCCAGTACTTTCTTTCGCCGCTGTTCAATCATATGTGCGGCGGCTTGTTTAGCAGACTCTATCGCCGTTTTCTCTTCATATTCCAGGGCATCATCGAAGTTCATAGTGAAGCCGTCATCTATCAGGGCTTTGTATTCTTCCAGCACATTGGGAACGCAGGCGCACATTGCATTCGCCAATTCCATTGCTGATTCCACCAGCTGTTCAGCAGGGTAAACGTGATTTACCAGCCCCCATTCGTAAGCTTGCTCGGCAAACAAAGGGCGGCCGGTGAACGACAATTCTTTTGCTCGGGATATTCCAATCATTCGCGGTAAGCGTTGACTAAGACCCCAACCGGCCAGTATGCCAACCAGTGCGTGCGTATCCGCAAACCGTGCATTTTCAGACGCCAGCAATACGTCGCACGCCAGTGCCAGCTCAAATCCGCCGGTAACCGCATGCCCATTCACTGCCGCAATGATGGGCCCTTTGAAGCGCCGCATAATTCGCGCCATGTCATTGGTCACTTCTTCGGCTGCAGAATCTGAATTGCCTGAACCCAGTTCTTTCAGATCAAAACCGGCACAGAACGCCTTACCGTTGCCCGTGATGACGATTACCCTGATGTTTGTATCGTCGATGCAGTCTTCGAAAGCTGCAATGAAATCCTTTCGCAACTGGCGTGAGATCGCGTTCATGGACTGGGGCCGATTTAGCCGCAACAAGGCAACAGCGTCGTGTTTCTCTACCAATACAGTACTCATGACAAAAGGGTTCCGCACATAACTTGATTGCCAGTGTACCGCGAGCACGACATGCATTGCAGAGCCTAAAGTTTCCGTAAGTGAGCAGGGGTGGGGCGGCGCCGCGGTATAATCAATGTTCTGCCAATGGAGAATCGGTGCAATGTTCGAGGTTTACGCAGCCACGCCTGAAGACATGGGGCCAGGAGAGATCGGCAAGCACGCTGCACGGGCAGAAGCGATGGGGTTTGATGGCTTACAAGTACCGGACGCTGTGCATGATGGCCTGTTATTGTCGGCAATGGCGTTGTCTGCAACTGAACGCTTGCGTGTTTGCACTGGTGTATTGCTTGCGTTTCCTCGAAGCCCAATGACCACAGCGGTGGCGGCCTGGGACTTGCAAAAAATGTCAGATGGACGCTTTGAGTTGGGCCTGGGTACACAAGTTAAAGCCAACATCATCAAACGATACAGCGCCCGGTGGGATTCGCCCGTGCCACAATTGCGTGAATATCTTCAGGCATTGCGTGCGATCTTCCACAGCTTTCAAACAGGCGAGCCTTTAAGTTTTGTAGGTGAACACTACCAGCTGACAAAATTGCAGCCATTTTTTAACCCAGGTCCGATTGATCATCCGGAGATCCCTTTGATCGCAGGTGCAGTCGGCCCAGCAATGACCCGCATGGTGGGGCGCATTGCTGACGGCATGGTGACGCACCCAACCAATACGCCACCGCGTTATATACGTGAAGTTTGCCTGCCGCGCTTGCAATCGGGGTTTGATAAAGCCGCTCAGGAGGGCGATGCAGATCGGGCCAAGCGTTTCAAGCTCATTCTGGCGCCGCTGAATGCGACGGGTAAGAACGATGCAGTTGTTTCGTCCGAGTGGGAAAAGCTCCGGCAAATGTTAGGATTTCTGTATTCAACGCCAGCGTATTGGCCCAGTCTGGAATTGTTTGGCTGGCAGGAAAAAGGCGAGCAGCTGCTGGACATGACTCGTAAGGGTGAATGGCAGCGAATGCCAGAAATCGTAACAGACGACATGTTGACAGAATTTGTGCCGAGAGGTACATACAAAACGATTGCTGGCGAACTCATTGGCCGATACGCAGACCTTAGCGGCCGCATAACCTTCCCTATGCCCGATGATCCGCTGGACGATGTATTAGCGGCGGAGGCTATTGCAGAACTGCAAGCAGGGTAAACCAGGCACTCTGGGTACCTTACATGAGACGGTTTTCAAGCCAAGCTGGCTTAGGTGTTTTCACGTTCATTGGGCCTTGCAATGTGGCATTGGCTCGCTCCGGCGAAGAACTATCGCTGACCACGCTGGCAGTTGGGCATGAACCGCTGTTCCTATATTGTAACGCGGCGGCCAGTCTTGCCTCGGCCGCATCACCAAGTGCCGCATTAAAGTCATCACCGACGGCGCAACCGGGTAAGCTTACGCTGCCAGTCTCGGATGCATTCTGTGGCGAAAATCCGTCGGGATAATCGCCAAATCCTGCATCGTTTTCACCGCGGAACTGAATACTGAAGTACGTAGTTGCGCAATTGTCAGTAGGGTAAAAACCGTAAGGTTTCCCGCAGGTAGTGCTACCAATTTGAATTACTTGAACACCAACACCCTCGAGGCTATTGATGATGGACTCGCTAGCTGAGCAGGTTGAGCTACCTGTAAGCACGAATACCCTTGGTAAATTCAGACTGGGCAGAGGCGCATCCTCTGTAGACGTGTTGTAAAACGGTATCGGTTCAAGCGCGCTGCCGGTGACCGGGTCGGTATCAGGATTTTTGTCATTAAAACTCAGGCTTTCGAAAGCGCGCCCGTTGGTTGCTGCGTTACCTGCAATCATATACGCCAATTGACTCGCAATGAACAGAAAGCCACCACCGTTATAGCGTACATCCAAAACAAGATCGTTTATGTTCGCGGCTGCCAATTGATTAACTGCAGCAATTAGCTGATTTTCGGCTGGGCGAATATGATCGTTAAAGGTAAGGTATCCGACGGGCCCTGTGCCAGTATTGATAACAGACACATTTTGTACTGGTGTGGTGGTGATTTCAGCAGACGTAAGCATCACCGAGCGCGTGGTGCTTGAGCCCAAATCTTGTACTTCAAAGGTGTGTGTTTCTCCGCTAGCGGCAGGAAACAAACCGCCGTTGAGTGTATCAGTGTCGTTGCTATTGACCAGATCAACCCCATCTACGCTCAGGATTCTGGCGCCGCGAGCCAGGCCGGCAGTTGCAGCCGGAGTGCCGGGTTCAACATAAGCGATGGCCGCTTCTCTGGGCGGTGTTGTTGAAAGCAACGCAAATTGAGCGCCGTAACCTGCGACGACTCCAGACTCTGATGACTCTAACCATTCGGGCGTCGGGATTGAAAAGTGAAATTGATCGCGAGGATTGCCGCTTGCCGTAAGCGCCTCGGTCTTCATCAGCTCGAAATACTCTTCGGTAGAGAAGTTCTCGGGATTCTGATCGTCAATTTCGTCATACCAGAGGTATAGCTCATTACTCCAGGAACGTAGCCAGTTGTTCTCCGCAGTAGTGCTGCCGCTGCCATACGGATCATTTGTCTGGGTGTTTTGACCAGCCGGCACAGGGCTTGCGCATTGGTTAAAGAACGCTGAAGAGGCCTCAAACACACCCGCTTGGAATTGGCCGCCTGTAACGGGTGGCTGCGTTGTTCCGCCGCCGCCACCGCCACCGCCACATGAAGTCAAGGCTGCTACCAGGCTAAGGACGAATAACTGTCTACCTAAGATGGGTCGTATCACTGCGTACTCTCACGGAACTGAATAACAGGGCTCTCTCGACTGAATTGTTGACTACCATAGCCCTATGATTACATTGTAGCCAGCAATATGGAAGCTGTTAGCCCGCGTGTGGGTATCGGCCACTTATGTCAACCGCATCACATTCTGGGCCTGGTTTTTGTCGCTGCTGAACAGTCTGGTGCAGCTTCACTGAATAGTCGCTGAACAATTTGCAATCTGCGGGTATAATCGCGCATTTCCTGAACGGACAGACCATTAATGAGCGGTACAGAAGAGCACTCCATACCCAATAAAAATTTTATGATTATGGGCGCAAATTTGCTCGCCAAAGCGTTCTTTGAAGCCAATCGCACAGACGCCAAACGCAGTTTCCTGGAACTGTGCGACAGTAAACGAGTGGGATTGTCACGCGTTGTGATGGACGACAAGTCGACGATCGATGTTTTTCTGTCAATGAACTGCGATGAATACTGTGGAAAGATCAGCTTTTCACATTTCCGTGAGCAATTACGTTTGTTGCTAAAGCGCTTCGCTACGGCGTTGGAAAATGATGAGCCGCTTGAAGTATTAGCCGAACAAGGTGGGGTTACCTCAGTTTTCAAGATGCCTGTTCTGCATTCTTCTGAGAATCAAGTGAATGCACTTATTTTGGGTTGGGCCGCTACGGCTCCAGGGCAACTGGAGTTGCGTTTGTTGTATCTCGACCCCGAACAGTTTCGAGTTGATAACTCTGAGTCGGACTCGTTAACATAACCACACTAATAATGAATAGGAGAACACCATGAGAACCAAAGCCGCTGTTGCGTTTGAAGCCGGGAAACCGCTGGAGATTGTCGATGCTGAGCTTGATGGGCCGAAAGCTGGAGAGGTGCTGGTGGAGGTTAAAGCCACGGGTGTTTGCCACACAGATGCCTTCACACTGTCTGGTGATGACCCGGAAGGGATTTTTCCTGCGATTCTTGGCCACGAAGGGGCTGGCATCGTGCAGGAGGTTGGCACCGGTGTGACATCTCTTAAGCCAGGCGACCATGTTATTCCTCTGTATACGCCGGAGTGCCGTGAATGTGATTTCTGCTTGCATCCAAAAACCAACCTCTGTCAGGCGATTCGCAGCACACAAGGTGAAGGCGTAATGCCCGATGGTTCAAGCCGCTTCACAGTAGATGGCAAGCCGGTATTTCACTACATGGGCTGTTCGACATTTTCCAACTACACGGTTCTGCCTGAAATAGCGCTGGCGAAAGTTCGCAGCGATGCACCGTTTGATAAGATTTGTTATATAGGCTGTGGTGTGACCACGGGTATTGGCGCCGTTGCTTTCACCATGAAAGTAGAACCAGGCAGTACGGTCGCCGTATTTGGTCTGGGTGGTATTGGTCTTAACGTCATTCAAGGCGCGCAAATGGTCGGAGCGCGGCGCATCATTGGTGTTGATATCAACCCTTCCAAAGTGGAATTGGCTAAGAAATTTGGCATGACAGATTTCGTCAATGCCAAAGATCATGATGACGTAGTGGCTGAACTGGTTGACATGACCGACGGCGGAGTCGATTACAGCTTTGAGTGCATTGGCAATGTGAATACCATGCGCCAGGCATTAGAGTGCTGCCATAAGGGCTGGGGTGAGAGTTGCATTATCGGTGTTGCCGGTGCCGGTCAGGAAATAGCGACCAGACCGTTTCAATTGGTGACTGGCAGATCATGGCGAGGCACAGCATTCGGCGGTGCACGTGGCCGAACCGACGTACCAAAGATTGTGGACTGGTATATGGAAGGCAAAATCAATATCGACGACCTGATCACACACACCATGCCATTAAGCGACATTAACTCTGCGTTTGATTTGATGCACTCCGGTGAGAGCATTCGATCAGTGGTGATGTACGACTGATGGAACAGATTTCAACGAACAAAATATTTGATGGCGAACAACGTCGCTATCAACACTACTCAGAGGTGTTGAATTGCGATATGCAATTCGCAGTTTACCTGCCGCCGCAATTCAAAAATGCAAGTGTTCCAGTGCTTTATTGGCTGTCAGGCCTTACCTGCACCGACGAGAATTTTGTGCAGAAGGCTGGCGCACAGCAATTTGCGGCGCGTTATGGCATAGCCATCGTTTGCCCGGATACGAGTCCGCGCGGAGAAGGGGTTGTGGATGATGAGGATGCGGCCTATGACTTCGGTCTTGGTGCGGGTTTCTATGTAAATGCCACACAGGCGCCTTGGAAAGAGCATTATCAAATGTATGATTATGTTCGCGAGGAATTGCCGGCATTGCTGTCAGAAGACATGGGTCTGGACCATAGCCGCTGCGCAATTTCTGGTCATTCTATGGGCGGGCATGGCGCATTAACTGTTGCGCTCAAAAACCCCGGGCAATATCGATCAGTGTCTGCCTTCTCACCCATTTGCTCGCCCATCAATTGCCCTTGGGGTGAAAAAGCGCTTGGTAACTACATCGGCAGTGACAGAGACGATTGGAAAGACTATGACGCCGTGGCGTTAGTGTCCAGGGCTAAAGCTGAGGATCGCTTACCCATATTGGTGGATCAAGGTGATGCTGACAATTTCTTGGATGAACAGTTGAACACGTCGATGCTAGTCGCTGCTTCACAGCAAAATGACTACCCAATGCGCATTCGACTGCAACCTGGTTATGACCACAGTTATTTTTTTATCGCCAGCTTTATTGAACAGCACATGCAGTTTCACGCGCAACATTTAGATGTTGCTAACGTGGAGTTGTGATCCAGCAATCGTTGAAATGAATTTCTAGATCGCCGCGCGAAGTACCATAAACCAGAGTGCAATTGCCGAAATCGAATACACGCTAAAGCGAACCATTACTTTGTTGAAAGTACATTGCACTATGCTATGAATGGCGCGGAACACAAAAAACACATAGGCGGCGTATAAATAACCTGTATCAACTTGCTGGGTTACGTATAAATACAAACAAATCGCGTAGAACAACACAGGCAGTTCGAAGAGATTTTTCAGGTTGTTCGCAGGGTTGTTAACATGCTCAGGGATTATCTTAACCAGTTTATCTGGCGTGCTCAGCTCCTGGGCATCAATGTTTTCGCTGGTTAGATAGGCAAGGCGTTTGACATACATGTATACCCAGACCAGAAACGTTAATAACAACATACCGAGAAACGGGGTAAATATGGCTGTTTGTTGCACGATGTTGGTGGCTCCTCGGCTTATTATTTGTTGTGCATATTACCATTCTGGTGACTTTCTGTGAATGCAAAGACCTTGAAAGGCTCCTATTGCCTTGCCATTGGTCTGTTTTCGTCCAGTTCTCTGCTGGCCAATGAATGGACGGGTGAGGCCGGTATTGAGTCGCGGTACTTTCTGCAATCACCGCAATTCGCAGAGCAGTTTGATGGTTTCAGTGCTTCAGGCTATGTGTTGCCGGAGTATTACACCGATTGGAATAAACGCAGAGATTCGCTGATCTTCGAACCATTCCTGCGAGTTGATCAGCGTGATCCTGAACGCACCCATGTAGACATACGTGAGCTCGTTTGGCGACACGCGACGGATGATTGGGAGTTGAAGTTAGGCCTAAGTACCGTTTTCTGGGGGGTCACCGAGTCGCAACACCTGGTCGATGTAATCAACCAAACCGATGCCGTAGAAAACCTGGATGGTGAGGACAAGCTGGGTCAACCAATGGCAATGCTTCGATTGATTCGCGACTGGGGTACTTTGGACGCCTACTTATTGCCAGGTTTTCGCGAGCGCACTTTCCCAGGTCCCAAAGGTCGTCTGTCAGGCATACCTATCACCGCAGACGATTCGATTTACGAATCTTCTGCCGAGCAGCGGCACACAGATCTTGCGTTACGCTGGTCGCAGGTGTTCGGTGATTGGGATGTGGGCTTATCCTATTTTAGAGGGACCAGTCGTGAGCCTCGCTTGCTTATTTCGGCTTCACCGAACGACAACGCAGCCATTGATACGCCAATCCGATTTCGGCCGTTGTATGAGCAAATTCATCAGATAGGCATTGATGTTCAAGCAACGCTGGGAGCCTGGCTGTGGAAATTTGAAGGTATACACAGGTCGGGCCAGGGCAGTGATTTTTTTGCCAGCACGTTTGGATTTGAATATTCGTTTTACTCGGTATTCGGTAGTGATGCCGACATAGGAGTGTTGGTAGAGTATTTATACGATGATCGCGAAGCTGATGCGGCGACAACACTGACGCAGCCAATCAGTTTTGTCGGGCCGGACAATGATGTGTTTCTGGCCGGACGATTTGCGTTCAATGACATACAGAGCTCAGAACTACTGGCTGGTTGCTCCCTAGACATGGATAGCTCTGCAAACTTTTGTATTGTGGAAGGCAGTCGTCGGCTGAGCGACAATTGGGTGATCAGCATTGAGGCCCGGCTATTTTCATCGATTGATGACAATCATTCATTTGCAACGGTGCGTGATGACGGAGTTCTACAACTCGATTTGACCTACCACTTCTGATATTTACGCGCCGTCAAACCAGTCTTTGAAACCTAGCCCGGCATGAGGTCCGATGTGCATTTGTTCGAGCACACCGCAACCTAGCTTATCACCGCATCGCGCAAGAACAACTTGCTGAATGTGAATGTTCTCCAGCGCCAGGGGATCAACCTCGTCAATGTTCCAGCTTTCTCCACCTATGGCGAGTTCGCCTTTGTATTGCCCGTGACCCCATTCAGGGTGCTGATAACCAATGCCCTTCATTCGATACACAAGCAATGGTTCCAGAGTGATCTCCAAGCTCTCACCAGACCGATCCAGCATTGTTAGCGAAGCCTGTTTTGCTTGCCGGGTCCCTGGATGGTTAGTGATATTGTAGTTAACTATGCCTTGCCAGACTTTGCCGTTTGGGTCTACCACGCCGGGCACATCGTCTGTGTTCGAATAGGCTGGCAATATTGCCTGGTCGGTGTGCCATTGATAGCCATTCGCATCTTCAAACCAACCGGCCAGCGTGCATTCACTCTCCCAATGCAAGGGTGCCCACATAAAATGTACAGCTTGAAATTCGTCTAAAGGCGCGCCACCGGTGTACGCATCACCAACCGGACGAATTCCCCAGGAACGATCCTTAAGACCGTAGGTAGTGCGCTGGTCTACTTTAAGTTCCTTGCCTTCGTACTTGATCGTACCGTGCCAAAAACCGAACTGGTCCAGCCGTGTGGCTTGCATAACCACGTGCCTGGCGTTGCGCAAATTTTGTTGGCCTTCTTCAATGCAGGAAGTGCGCGGGGTAAATCGTAAGTCGCATTCGATGCCGGTTTCGTTAGGTCCAATGATCAAATGGTGCTGCCCCATCGGCTCAACGATTAGAAGTTCAAATGGGCCAATTTGCAGGCAGCTGGGTTCATCTGGTGCGCGCCTTGAACCGTGAAACGCGTACTGTTTGCCGTCGATTACCAAGCTAAATCCGCAGTCAAGAATTCCGAGGTTCGCGTAGCGGCAAAGGCCAACGCCAAAGTAAAACTCGCCATCGTTCGCGTGACCATTATACCAATAGCGGTCATACACAAATCGATCGGAAGACGCGGTTTGCGCTATGGGCTCCGAGATCTGGTGAATCGGATAGTCATCCAGTTTCGATAGCATAGCGTTACTCCTCGAGTTCGGTCGTGCTGAGCAGTTGTGCCTCGACCGCGTCTGCGCAGAATGGAAAGACTATCCATTGCTTGTCGCTGTACAGCTGGGTTTGATCGCTGAAATGATCTGAGGCAGGGTCATTTGACTGAGAGGGCACAAGAACGCCCTCTGCCAATGGGCATTCCGTATCGTCCCAGGTCACAGCCTGTATATAGGAATTGCCCCCGTTGATGCTTTGGTAACCGCCATCGCTTAGTCCTCCCTTGATCACGCCAAACACACCCATGTCGTCCAGGCCACCATGAATCGGAATTCTGTCGTTATTGCGTTGCGCAAATTGCGCGTTGCCGAAAGCTGCCGTTGGATCAACGTTGGCCTGTTCCAGATTACTCATGCCGGCGCTCAATGCTGTGGCGATTCGCTGGTAGTTATCGCTTTCAGCGAGATCGAAGCCGGATGGCGTATTGAGTGGGTCGTTTGCATCGAAATCGACAGTCCACAATTGCTGGTTTTCAATTTCCAGATTGCCAGCAGGATCGAAATCACGTTTCAGCTCACGCCAGAATTCGGTGAATACTTGGGCGCCAGCACTGTCCAGGTCCGTTCGGCGGTTCCAACTGCTCAGTATGGTGCATGCTTGATTCGCCCGCGCAATCACGTCAGCAGCCAGTCCGGCAGCAGCAAAAGGGCAGGCGGCCAATACGTCATCCAATGCGATCTCTGCACCCAGTACACGGTTCGAGTACATCAGTGTTTTCAAATTTTCCAGATTGAAACCTGGACTCATACTAATACCGTCGGTGCCTGTCATACGTTCAGCCACCATATGGTGGGTAATACGTGTACGTAAGAACTGTTGTTCATTTTCTCCACCAAGCGCGCCCATGATTATTGGCAGGCCAGTAATGGGCTCATCGGCTTTACTCAACCAATAACTATTATTACTGTTTGCCACGTATTCAGTGGTCATGATTTTCGGTAGCGAACTGTAACCGAACACATTTCGACCTTCTGGCGTATCACTGTCAGAGCCCCATTCGCAGGCACTGCGGGTTCCATCCAGTGCAATGATCAGACTGTTAGTCACTGCAGTGACGGCTGGCGCTAATGGGCCGCTAACGCAATCATCTAATTTGGCTTGATCCACATGTGGAATGCTGGAGATGTCGCCGTAGAAAGCGTCGCCATTACGGTCTGCAGCCAGGGTGTGAACCCAGGGAAAAGCGATGCCCTCAAGAGCGGTTTGAAACTCGGCCATTGAACTGGCTTGCCCTGCCTGAATCCATTGCGACAGGCCCATATTATTGTCCAAGTTTGCGTCTCTGACCGTGAACACTGTGCCGGATAAGCCGATTGGCCAACCACCAATTAAGGCGTTTTGACTGGTCAGATCAACCAGAAGCCCAAAATGAGAGCTGAAGAACGTTTGACTAACCGTGCTCAAACTACCATCCGGGTTCAATCGTTCAATGCTGACGGTTTCTGACGTTATGTCACGCATTTCGCCGTCGTATTGGTACTGCATGGGGTTATCAGGATTAAGTTGCAGTTCGTACAAGGTCAGGCGATTGGCAAAGCTCACGGTGTGCGTCCAGGCGATGTCTTTGTTGAAACCGATGGTCACCACTGGAATGCCGTGCAGTGACGCACCCATCGCATCATATTCTCCCGGTATCGTCAGGTGCAGCAGATAGAACTGGCCAGTACCTTGCCAGGGCTGATGCGGATTGCCCAGCAATAAACCCGCGCCGGTTTGGCTAAACTCGCTACCCACAGCAATGGCATTACTACCTCCGGCTGATGGGTCGTGCATGTCGGTAAACATCGGCGCCAGTGGTGGATGGATTGCCCGGCCTTGTGCACTTGCGGTGGCAGCAGGTGGCTGCACATCGGTAATAATGCGGCGGATCGTGCCGTTATCTGTGCTGCCTTGTAAAGACAGCTTTTTGAGAAATTTCATCAGGTCGGTAACAGTGATTTCCCTAACCCAATCTGCACCGCGGCAGCCCTCATCACCCTCGCTCAGGTTTTCAGCGCCGGTGTCTCGAAAAAAGCGGTTGTAGCCGGCCACATAACCATTCACCAGCTCTTTCACGTTGTCCGGTTGCGGGTCATACCATTGTGCTGTTAGTGCGTCTTCATCACCATTTAGCAAGGTGTACAGCAAATCTGATCGTTCGCTGCCAGCATCGCCCAGATAACGACTGGACTGGCCGTTAGCGAATAAAATTTCACGCATCAAAATGCAGTAATTGTCTTGCGCGTAGGCAAACCCAAGGCCATATCCCAACCCAGCCCAGTCGTCTGCGCTGACATGGGGGATGCCGTATTCGGTGCGCTGCACCTGTGCCTGAAAGCGGCTTTCTTCAACTGGAGGTATGACAATAGGTGATAGCTCCGCGAATGCGCCCTCATTACGTTCACCACTACTGCAGCCTGTAAGTAGCACTAGAGTAGTAATTGTGAGGCGTCTGAACAATTGAATCACGGTGAGGACCTGAGCTTGTTTTTCTTCATGGTAACACTAATGTTCGTGCGATCTGAGACCACAGCTGCGAAAATAGCGGAGCTAATCAGTTGGTAATATGGAGACAGTGTTGAGCTTTAATTACACGATAAACAATGCATGGCTAAGCGTCGTTTTGCTTGGTGTTGTCCTGTTACTCCGTAGTTTGGTTGCGCAAGCGGAAGACCCAGAGTCAGCGCTATCGGGCGGCGATTTTGAGCGCACTGAGCAACGCGAAGCTTGTGATGAATATGCGCCATTGAAGCGTGCATATTTTGGCGATACGCACGTGCATACGGCTTTGTCGCAAGACGCAAGCACCCAGGGCACCCGCATTCGACCAGACGGTGCCTATCGCTTCGCCAAAGGAGAGCGTGTCGATATTCAACCGTTTGACGATCGGGGCAATGCTCTGCGCAGCCAGCAAATATCCAGACCTTTGGACTTTGCTGCCATCACCGATCACGCCGAACTGTATGGCGAAGTGCGGATATGCAATACGCCTGAACTTGAAGGCTATAACAATTGGGTATGCAAAGTTTACCGCCATTTCCCACGAGTTGCTTTTTACATGATGAATGCTCGAGCCGGTTTTATTGACAGTCGATGGGGTTATTGCGGCAAGGACGGTGAACATTGTGAGCGACAGGCTGCGGTCGTTTGGCAAGAATTGCAAGAAGCCACGGAGCAGGCGTATGACCGCAGCTCAGCGTGTAACTTCACCAGCTTTAACGCCTACGAATGGACGGGTCTGCACGGGCCTAGCGGTAAAGGGAACATGCACCGCAACGTTATTTTCAGAAATGACCAGGTACCAGAAACGGCGATTAGTGCACTTGACGGTCGCCGTCCCGATCAGTTGTGGAGTGCCTTGGAAGAGCAATGTTTAGACGCTGGCTCAGGCTGTGACGCATTGGTTATCCCACACAATTCAAACCTTAGCGGTGGCCAGATGTTGCGTACCAAAGATTTTGATGGTGACCCAATTGATGAAACTCTTGCGAGGCAAAGAGCGCGCCTGGAACCTATTATTGAGGTAATGCAGCATAAGGGCAGTTCTGAGTGCTTCTTCGGCGCCTACGATTTCATCGAGGAAGATGAGCTGTGTGCCTTTGAGTTTTTGCAGCAAGCAAATATGGGCAACCCAACGGAAGGTGCTCCAGGGCCCAGTAATGGCTATCTTCGCGAGGGCCTGCGTGATGGGCTTAGAGTGCAAGAGCGACTGGGCATAAACCCATTCAAATTTGGTTTTGTCGCCAGTACCGACACCCATCTGGGCATTCCCGGTGCTGTCGAGGAGGATCGTTTTCAAGGCGGCGGCGGCAATGGCAAAAGCGCACGCTATGAAGTACCACCTGGCTTACCAGATAGGCCTGAATACAATCCAGGGGGGTTGGCTGTCGTGTGGGCTGAGGAGAATTCTCGTGATGCTTTGTTCACTGGTATGCGCAACAAGGAAACGTATGGGACCAGCGGCCCGAGAATAGAGTTGCGCTTTTTCGGAGGTTGGGATTTCGAGTCGACAATTTGCGAGTCAAGTGATCTGGTAGCACAGGCGTACCAGCGTGGAGTGCCCATGGGTGGTGATTTGCCAGAAAGCAGTGATGAGCAATCAAATGCGCCCAGGTTCGTGGTAGCCGCTTTACGCGATGTGAATGGCGGCGAGCCACTGCAAAAGGTTCAAGTCATTAAGGGCTGGGTAGATGGTAACGGCGAATCACGCGAATCAGTAGTCGATGTAGCCACTATCGATGGCCATGATATTGAGGTTGACCCACGCGACTGCCAAACCAGCGGCAATGGTCCTGGCAGTGTCTGTACCGTTTGGAAAGACCCGAACTTTGACCCCGCGCAGAATAGCTATTACTACACCAGAGTGATGGAGAACCCGAGTTGCCGTTGGAGTCAGCGGCAATGTCTTGCGAACGGTGTGGATTGCACTAAGCCTGAAACCATTACCGATGGGCTTGAGGCCTGTTGTGCGATTGACCATAGGCCGGTTATTCAGGAACGTGCCTGGTCCAGCCCAATCTGGTATCGTGCGCGTCCGTAGAAAAGGTGTTTGCATTGTCGTCTCGTTTCTTTAGAAAACCATCTGTTCATTTCTGGCTATTGGGATGTCTGCTGTTTGCATTTGACCGCTGGTATAATGTGCCAGAAGATATTCGAGTGATCGAGTATCCGGATGATGCGCAAGTAAGCGAGTTGCGCCAGCAGTGGATGATGACCACGGGCAGAGCACCAAGTGCTGCAGATACAGCACAAATGGTTCAGTACGAGCTTGATCAACGCATTCTTCTTAATGAGGCATTGCGTTTTAACCTCCATTTCTACGACACCGTGGTGCAACAGCGACTGCTGCGCGATATGCGTTTTATGGGCGATACCGAGGGGCAGACGGATGCGCAGCTGCTGGAGCAAGCGTATGCCATGGAATTGCATGTCAATGATACCGTAGCCAAGCGCCGATTAATGCAGGCCATGGAGTCCATTTATCGGGCTCCGGGTGAAAACCAGGTGCCTGCCGAGGCTGAGCTAAAAGCGGTATATGACGGACGCATTAAGGAATTTACTCTGCCTGAAACTCGTAAAATCAGTCACGTGTTTGTGAGTCGTGATCGGCATCGCGAGAAAGCGGAAGGACAAGCACGTGAGCTTTATGAACGCTTTTCCCGGGATGAAGTGGCATTGGAGAAAGCTCGATTGTCTACTGACCCGTTTCTATCGGGCCTGGATTTTTCTCATTTGTCCGTGCGGCAGCTTTCGCGTCATTTCGGCGATACATTTTCACGCGAGGTGTTCAATTGCAAAGAAAAACCGTGGTGCGGCCCCATCGAATCGCCGTATGGTTGGCACCTGGTTTGGGTGCATGAGCAGAAACCAGCCAAGCCACAAACCTTTGAGGCCGTGCAGCAAAAACTCGTCTACTACGTAAAAAGAGAAAAAGGGGACAAGGCGCTGAATGACAGAATGACCGAGCTCAGGGACATCTACCAGGTTAGCGGTGGACCTGAGCAAGAGAGTGAAAAACAATGAGAACTCTCGCGAAGCTTTTTACGGCGACCTTGTTGTGCTCGCTCGGCCTGTTTGCGAATGCCCACAAAATGGCACCATCACTGCTACTGCTTGCCGAAACAACGCCTGGTGAGTTCAGCGTGCATTGGAAAACACCGTTGGTGCAGTCGTCGCCGGTGCGAATTGACATGAGCTTGCCAGTGCATTGCGTGCCTAGCACTGACAGGCAACCGAAACCGGACCCAGTGGGTGCCGTGTTTGAGTGGACAGTGGACTGCGGAGAGCAGGGCCTGGTCGGGCATGTCATCAGTATGAGCGGGCTGCGCGAGAACCAGAGCGCGGCGGTCCTGAAAATCTACCTTCAGGATGGTCGACAATATCAACACGTAGTCAATGCCAGCAACGCAAGCTACACGGTGCCGCAGCGCGTTAGCCGCAGCGATGTGTTCTGGGAGTACCTCAAGCTTGGTGTCGACCATATTCTTGCGGGCATTGACCACCTGTTTTTCGTTTGGGCTCTTATTCTTCTGTTGGCAAAACGCAAGCTGCTAATAGCGATTACAGCGTTTACTCTGGGTCACAGTATTACCTTGGCATTGGCCGCACTGGATGTGATTACCGTGCCACAAACCCTGACTGAGTTGTTTATTGCGTTCTCTATCTTTGCATTGGCTGTAGAGATTGCCGCTGACAAAGGCGATCAGAGTTTGGTACGAAGGCACGCGTTTTGGGTGTGCGTGGCCTTTGGTTTGTTGCACGGCTTGGGCTTTGCGGGTGCGTTGAAAGAAATCGGCCTGCCGCAGGAGGAGGTGGTCGTGGCACTGCTTACTTTCAATATTGGCGTGGAAGTAGGCCAAATACTGTTTGTGGTAGTGGTACTCGCGGCGGCTTGGCTGTTGAAGCAGGTGAGTAGTAATGTATTACCAGCCTATTTACAGCCGGAACGTCTGGTGTGGGTGCCGGTTTACGTAATTGGCACCGGCGCTGCGTTCTGGTGCGTTGAACGCAGCATTGGGTTACTCATTTGACGGCTTATTCTGCTGCCTTGCCCACGGGTTCGCGCTTAACGCCGGGGTAGCCTCTCATTTCAATCATCGGGTGAAAAGCCAGCGACACACCTTCCTCAATATGGCGACGGTTGCCTAGCAGATTGCGTCTGCGCACAAACTTCGGGGTAGACTTAAGGCTCAGAGCCTGGGTGACTTCGATGCCGCCAGCGCTTTGAAAAACGGCCTGTAGATTCATATCGAAAACGTTTAACCAAATGCTAACGGCTTCTGCGGATTGTGCCCAGTTAAAGTCACTGGGTACGCCACTGCCAGGGCCCTGGGTACTGACTTTTCGAGAAACACCATCCCACCGTGCTACACGGTTGACGCTGTTGCCATAGCTTATTTCCCGCTCAATTAAATCGGTAAACACTACTGCGTCTACTATGCCACGTGAACGCAGCTGCTCGAACACATAGTTCATTGTTTTACCGAATGATGTTTGGTTGATCTTGCCAGTGGTGGGATTGAAAGGGTTACCATAACGACGCACGGCGTTGCTCCACTCGTCTTCAAATACGGCGCTGGACACCATCTTGAATCCCGAGTCTTTCAGATACTGACGCACAAATTCGTCCACTCTGGTTTCGTATGGACGCATATACTTGCGTGAAGGCTTGCCAAAATTCACATGTGCGATCAGAACCCTAGGGTATTTTTCCTGACCCACGTCATCGGAATATATTGAATAGGGGAAGGCAGTACTGGCGACATTCTTGCTGGTCGTGCTCGCGCAACCGCTTAGCATCACAAGAGCAAACAACATAATAACTGGGGCAAATCGTGACTGCATAGCTAACATCCTGGGGCCTGACTGGTTTGTATGGCACAATTCTACAGCAGCGTGAAGCTACAGAGAAATAGATCATCAGCGAACTTGTACTGACAGTAAAAAGCCGCGGGGAAGGCCGCCCCGTCGTGCTACTTCATGGCTTATTTGGCAGTGGCGATAATCTGGGCATGATTGCCAGAGGGTTGCAATCCGATTGCCGGGTGTATTCGATGGATTTGCCTTCCCACGGTCGTTCGCCGCTGCTTGAGGACATGAGTCTCAGGTCAATGGCAGCCAGTGTGCTGAGCACACTTCATGAACATGAAATTGTGGACCCCATAATTATCGGCCATTCTCTTGGCGGCAAAGTGGCTATGCAGCTCGTTGCAGATGAACCGAATAAAGTTGCGGCCTTGGCGGTATTGGATATCGCACCAGTAGACTATGCGCATGGGCACGAAGACATTTTTGCCGCTGTTGAAGCGTTGAATCTTGACACCATTCACTCCAGAGCGGAAGCGGACCACGCTCTTGGGCAATATTTGCCTGAGCGCAATGTGCGTCAGTTTATTCTGACCAATTTGGGCAAAGCCGCTGGTGAAGCCTATGCATGGAAGCTCGATTTTGCAGCTCTGCAGCACAACTACCATCATTTTGCGTCGGCGCCAATTAAGTGTCATAGGTTCGAGCGAACTGTGTTGGTGGTGAAAGGAGCGGAATCAAATTATATTCTGAACAAACACGAGGCAGCGTTCAGAGATCGTTTTAGCAAATTGGAATTCAAGATTATTCCTGATGCGGGGCATTGGCTGCACGCGGAGAAAACCGATCTGCTTCTGGGCATGTTGCGACGTTTTATAGCGGCACTGCCGAATAGGGTAGAATGACTCCTTATTTTCAAGGGTTATCTACATGAAGATTTTTTGTCCGGACAGCGAATTTCTCGCCGCCGTTGATGGCAGTTTTTCGCTGCAAACCGCTGTACAAGCTCAAAACACACCCGGCCGCAAGGCTTGCAGAAAAATGCTGAAACTACAAGCGCAGCAGTGCGACGATTTGCAACGGCGATTGTACGCAAATGATGCGCATTCCATACTTTGTGTGTTTCAGGCTATAGATGCTGCTGGTAAAGACTCTACCATTCGGGCTGTGTTTGGGCGATTGAATCCGGCTGGCTGCCAAGTGTATTCGTTTAAGCAACCATCCAAAGAAGAACTTGATCATGACTTTCTGTGGCGTACCAGCTGCAGGCTGCCAGAGCGAGGCAGAATAGGTGTGTTCAACCGAAGCTATTACGAAGAGGTGCTTGTGGTGAAAGTGCATCCGGAATACCTTACGTCGCAACGCCTTGATGAACATGCCAGTGACGATTTCTGGCAGTCACGTTACGAGTCGATTGTTGAGCATGAAAAACACCTTGTGCGAAATGGTACTGTGGTACTCAAATTCTGGCTAAACGTGTCAAAGGAAGAACAACGTCAGCGTTTTCTGTCGAGGCTGAATGAGCAGGAGAAGAACTGGAAGTTTTCCGCAGGTGATCTTAAAGAACGCCAGCATTGGGATGAGTATATGCTTGCGTATCAGCAATGCATTCAAGCAACGTCAACGGAATTTGCACCCTGGTATGTGATACCTGCTGACGACAAACCCTACATGCGTTATCGTGTGGCGGAAATATTGCGCCAGACACTGGAAAACATTAACCCCCAATACCCAACTCTTGGTGCGGATGAGCGAACTGAGCTTAGCCGATACGCTGAGCAACTCAATAACGAGGAACACTCTTGAGCAAGCCACGAATTCCCAGAGACAAACAGAACGATTACAGTCTGCACGCCGTGCGTACTCGACGTGAATTTATTCAACAGCACACTGGCGCATCGCTTAATCATACTGGTCAGTTTTCAACGCCACCGGACGCTGTGTCGGGTAATTGCGAGAATTTCTCAGGCATGACGCAAATGCCACTGGGATTGGCAGGTCCGGTGCTTATCAATGGGGAACATGCACAAGGTGAATTCTATGTGCCATTGGCAACCACCGAAGGCACTCTGGTGGCGAGCTATAGTCGTGGTATGCGGGCAATCACCGCGAGTGGTGGAATAACGACAACGGTTTTTGATGATGTGATGCAACGGGCTCCGGCGTTCAAGTTTTCATCGGCGCGCGAAGTGAAGAAATTCATGCAGTGGTTTGATGGCAACTACAACGCTGTAAAGGAGCAGGCGGAGTCGACCAGTTCGGTGGCAAAGTTGGAGTTTGTGCAGCGATGGCCAATGCATAACTTGCTGTACATGCGTTGGAATTACTCAACCGGTGATGCTGCGGGCCAGAATATGGTTTCTAAAGCGACGGATCATGCGGCCAAATGGATTGTTAGAAATTATCCGAACGAGACTCCTTATTATCAGTTCAGTGGAGGAGTGGATACTGATAAGAAGCACTCCCACCTGAATTTTATGCACAGTCGTGGTAAACGCGTGGTGGCGGAGTTGCTTCTGAAGAAAGAGGTTTTGGCGGATTTATTCAGAACAGATGCTGCGTCGCTGCAACGATTTCGCACGGTTACCATGATGGGAAGTCAGCTGGCGGGTTCTGCTTACAATGGCGGACATTCTGCAAATGGGATAGCGTCGTTTTTTATTGCAACTGGGCAAGACGAGGCCAATGTTGTGGAGTCTCATGCTGGGCAGACCTTTAGTGAGGCTCAGGATAATGGCGATTTCTACTGGAGTTGGACTCTGCCTTCTTTGATAGTGGCTACGTTTGGTGGTGGTACGGGTTTACCTACCCAGCGTGAGAGTTTGGAAATGATGGATTGTTACGGTAAGGGGAAAGCTAAGAAGTTGGCGGAGATAGTTGCGGCTGTGGTGGCGGCGGGTGATGTGTCTATCGCGTCGGCTATGGCCGCGAATGAGTTTGTGGACTCGCATGAGACTTATGGACGGAATCGTTGACGTCCAATAGTGTGCGTTTGGTTTTCTGGAGGACCGACTATAGAGGCCAACACGCCATCCAAAACGCGCCGTAAACCCATCTGTGTTCTTCTGCACGAGCGACAATAAAGCCATAGCTGAGTCTTTCTAGAATACGCAGTAAACCCATCCATGGTGGCTTCCCCAAAATGACCTACTGTTGGCGTGTTCGAGGTCCGTCTATCAAACGGTATTGGAAGACAGCTAGGGCGCTATTATCTGTGTGCCAGACTGGAAATTTATCTTAGATCAGGTAGTTTGTAATCTTCTGCTTCTAACCCTGCTCGAATTGTTTTCTTATCAATTTTTCCAGTCGAAGTCAGCGGTATTTCATCAACTGCAATCACGTCATCCGGCAACTGCCACTTGGCAAAGTTTGTGGCGCAATGCGCAAGCACGGCGTCCACATCCAGGGCGGCGCCTTCCGCAAGAACGACCATGGCAACTGGGCGTTCATCCCATTTTGGATGGGGTTGGGCCACTACGGCTGCTTGCGCTATTTCTGGCAGGCCAACGATGTGGTTTTCAAGATCTACCGACGAGATCCATTCGCCACCGGTTTTAATCAGGTCTTTGGAACGATCGGAAATGATCAGGTATTCCTCGGGATCTATTTTGGCAACGTCACCGGTGATTAGCCAATCGCCATGGAACTTGTCAGGTTGTGGATCGTTATAGTACTCGGAGACTATCCATGGGCCGCGAACCAGCAATTCGCCTACCGA
The DNA here is from genome assembly GCA_039111475.1 of Pseudomonadota bacterium. Lineage (GTDB taxonomy): Bacteria > Pseudomonadota > Gammaproteobacteria > Pseudomonadales > JAUIET01 > JAUIET01. The sequence continues at coordinate 53,797 of JBCCIP010000031.1, forward strand.
TTCGCCGTCATGTGGCACAGGGTTCCATTCATCGTCGAATATTTCCAGTTCCAGGCCGGGCATCAAGAGGCCGGCTTTGGCAACATTGTCGAATTGCTCGTCTTCGCTGAGGGCAAGGTGCGAGCGTTTAGCGACTTTCTTGGACAATGTGGCTAGCGGGTTCGTTTCGGTCATTCCCCAACCCTGCACCATTTCAATATTGTGCTTGTCCCAGAACCACCGCATGAGCGATACCGGAGGTGCTGAGCCACCGCAGGTCAGGCGGGTGAGTTTGCTTAAGTCGTACTCATCGGGTGACTTTTCCAGTATGGCTTTTACACCTTGCCAAATCGTGGGTACGCCGGCCGAGATGGTGACTTCCTCGTCGCTAAGTGCGCCTAACAAGGCATCTGGTGTCATAAAACGGTGCGGCATGATTTGCTTGCAACCGAGCATGGATGCGGCGAATGGCAGGCCCCAGCCCATGGCGTGGAACATAGGCACAATACCCAGTAATGAATCCAGTGCGCTGAGGCCAATGGCGTCGGTCATGCACTCAGTAATAGTGTGCAGATAGGTGGAGCGGTTGGTGTACATCGCACCCTTTGGTTTTCCAGTGGTGCCGCTGGTGTAGCACAGGCCCATGGGCGAGTTTTCATCTATCTCTGGCCAGCTGTAAAGGTTGCTATGGCCATCTATTAATTCTTCATAGTCGATGGTATTTGCGAGCGAGGTTTCGCCGCCGTCGCCATTACGGCAAATCACAAGCAACTCAAGGCAGGGCAGTTTGCCCAGAACCGGCTCCAATAAAGGCAGAAGGTCTTCATCGGCGAAGATGACGCGGTCGTGGGCATGGTTGATGATGTATTCGAGGTCTGCTGGTCCGAGGCGAATATTCAGTGTGTGAAGAACGGCTCCCATGCTGGGCACAGCCTGATACAACTCCAGGTGTCGGTAGTTGTTCCACATAAAGCTGCCAATGCGATCGCCTACCTGAATACCGTGTGCGTCCAATGCATGGGCCAGTTGATTGGCTCTATTCCAGGTCTCGCCCAATGTCGTGCGGTGCTTTCCATCACTTTGCAGGGTGACCACTTCTACATCGGGGTCCAGTCTCGCGCCACGACCCAGAAGGCGAGACATTAGCAGTGGGGTGTGTTGCATGGTCATAGCAGGATCTCTGGAAACATTTCTGTGTGGGGAAAGACGGTGGAAGGAGGTCTCGGGGCTGACATATTCAACCCCGAGAAGAACAGCTTGTCCTATTTGGGCTGCATTCTGATGCCTCCGTCCATGCGGATGCACTCGCCGTTGATGTAATCATTTTCAATGATTGAGCCGGCCAGATGAGCGATCTCATCAGAGCGACCGAGGCGTTTCGGGAACAGCACCTGAGAGGAAAGTGGCTTCAGGAATTCAGCGATCTCGGGCGTCATTTCCTCGAAGCCGCCCATCATCAGCGGGGTTGCGATCAAGCCTGGAACAATGGTGTTGCAGCGAATGCCCAGCACCGCCAGGTCTCTGGCGATGGGCAGAGTCATGCCAACCACACCGCCTTTTGAGGCGCTGTACGCCGCCTGACCGATCTGGCCTTCATAGGCTGCGACAGAGGCTGTGTTGATGATGACACCGCGAGCGCCGTCTTCGTTGTATGGATCCGTTTTCGACATTTGCTCAGCAGCAAGTCTTGTTACGTTAAACGTGCCGACAAGGTTTACTTGCAGTATTTTATTGAAATCGTCCAGAGGAAATGCACCTTTCTTGCCATAGGTGCGAATGGCGTTGCCGATGCCTGCAAAGTTACAGCAGATGTGCAGTTCACCGAAGGCGTCCATTACATTACTTATCGCAGCTTGAACCGATTCTTCGCTGCTGACGTTCACATTATAAAATCGCACGTTGTCGCCCAGCTCTGCCGCCAGCGTGTTGCCTTTCTCGTCATTCATATCAAAGATAGCGACTTTGGCGCCTTTGCTAGCGAGTAACATAACGGTTGCTCGGCCTAGACCGGAAGCGCCGCCAGTGACAATTGCTGATTTTCCTGAAATGTCCATAGTGTTTCCTAATAAGTTGTGTGACTAAATGAGTTGATAAATGGCAACTGCAAGTTTATTTGCCCTTCCAGTTCGGAGCTCGCTTCTCGGCAAATGCGGCTGCACCTTCTATGGCGTCTTCGCTGCTGAAAACGGGTACTGCAATTTCATTTTGTTTGTTAAACATGTCGCTGCTTGACCAATCGGCGGATTGCAAAACGACTTGCTTGCTCACGGCTACGGCCAGCGGGCCGTTGGCGTTGATTGCGGCGGCTAATTCATTGGCAGCATCCAGAGCGGTGCCTTCGGCGACAACGCGATTTACCAGGCCAAGATCTGCGGCACGCTGAGCGGGCATAAAATCACCAGTGAGGGCGAGTTCCATGGCGATTTTCTGTGGAATTTGCCTAGGCAGACGAATCAGGCCACCCGCTGCGGCGACCAGGCCACGCTTAACTTCTGGAATACCGAATTTTGAGGTTTCAGCCGCAACCAACATGTCGCAGCTCAAGGCCATTTCGCAGCCTCCCGCCAATGCGTATCCTTCAATTGCGCCGATCAGTGGTTTTCTTGGCAGAGATTCTGTGAGGCCACCGAAACCTCTGCCTTCAACAGACGGCAAATCGCCTGTGAGAAAGCCTTTCAAGTCCATACCTGAGCAAAATGTACCGCCGGCACCGGTTAGAATGCCAACGCGCACACTATCATCTGAGTCAAGTTGCTCCAGTGCGGCTGCAATGCCTCTTGCAGCGTCGCCGTTGATGGCGTTTCTTGCCTCTGGACGGTTCATGGTGATGGTCATAATGCCGTTGGTGATATCTACCAGTACGGAGTCGCTCATGTATTTGTGCCTTGTGTAGTTAATGGAGAAAAGAACTTTTGCGGGCGCGAATTCTACTAAATTACCGGAGAGAAGCATAACGGTTCAGGTTACACTTTCATTTGAATTGTATTAAGAACTGATATTTCCTATAGATATGTTCTTGATAATCGTTGTAAGTATTTGAAATTTATTGATTATGACTGATAAAAAAACCAGTTACTGCAGTTTGCAAAGCCCGGACTTACCGATGGCTGGCACATCCGATTATGTCGATCTTTGGTTGCTGCTTGAGTACGTACCTAGCTGGGGGGCGAAGGTGCTGGAGGACAATGCGCTGTCGGCAGCTACCAGAGAGTGGCTTGACCAACAGATAGAGGCGTTATCGGCAGACGGTCTTCGGGTTAGGCCGCAGTTTATTCGCCAGCCCGAATACGACAGGGCGACCACGAGGTGTTTCATCGCCACACAAACGGCTACCTGGCAATTGGAGGGGCAGGGATATGATTTCTTGCATGAGCTGGACTTGCGGACTTTTCTAGCTGCGCCCGAACAATTGGCCACCTTGGTTGAGCGGCCACACTATTTTGTTTGTCTGAATGGGCAGCGAGATGTGTGTTGTGCCCGTTTTGGACGTCCGGTATACAGTGCCCTGCGTGAGCGACTGGGCGAGCGAATATGGCAAGTGAGTCACTTGGGGGGGCATCGATTTGCGCCGAACGTATTGTGTCTGCCGCAAGGCGGAATGTATGGGCGAGTGTCGCCTGACGAAATCGATGAATTCATCGCACATATAGAGGCCAGCAAACTGGATTTTGCGTATCTTCGTGGGCAAGCCTGGTACCAAAAGGCGGTGCAGGCGGCGGAAGTTTTTGCCGGGCAACAAGGGTTACAGGTAATGGCAGTTAGCGAGCAGGGCAGCCAAACCCATGTGTCGTTTCAGCAGCAGACAACCGGTGCAAAATTGACGGTAAAAGTAGAGCAGGCCGGCCAGCCCGTGATGGCGCTGGCCAGCTGCAAAGACAGCGAAGCTAAGCCGGTTTACCCGTTTAGACGCGTTCTATGATGATGGCAGGCGCCATGCCGCCTGCGGCGCACATTGTTACCAGGCCACGCTGAAGGTCGCGACGTTCCAATTCGTCTAATAGGGTGCCAATAAGCACAGAACCGGTCGCGCCAATCGGGTGACCCAGGGCCATGGCTCCACCATTTACATTTACCTTGTCTCTATCCAGATTCAGGTCGCGGATGAATTTCTCGGCGACAACTGAGAAGGCTTCATTGATTTCAAACAGATCAATATCGTCTATGCCAAGTCCGGCTTTATCCAATACCTTCCTGGCAGCGGGAACAGGTGCATTAAGCATCAAGGTAGGGCAATCGCCAATGTTCGCGGTGGCAATGATGCGTGCTCTTGGCTTCATACCGTGAGCTTCTGCATACTTCGGGGAAGCCAGCAATAGAGCGGCAGCGCCGTCCACAACACCTGAAGAATTTCCTGCATGGTGCATAAACTGAATATCCACGTCAGGGTATTTCTGCAAAATCAAGCCACGATAGGTAGTGCCTTGTTCATCTAGCGGATAATCCGCCATCGCTTCGAAGGACGCTTTGAGTTGTGATAAACCTTCCATAGTAGTGCCGGGTCTTGGAAATTCTTCTTTGTCCAGTGCGAGGCTGCCGTCTTCGTGAAAGACAGGCACCAGACTTTTATCAAAGTGTCCGTTTTCAATTGCATGCGCAGCACGCTGCTGACTGACAAGTGCGAGTGCATCGACATCTTCTCGACTGATGCCCTCCATGGTGGCGATCGTATCGGCGCAAACGCCCTGGTTGGATTGCGGATGCTTGGCGCGTAAACGCTCATTCCCGTTGTCCATAAACGGCGATTGAGATTCTGCCATTTTGCCGTACATTGACATCATTTCAGTGCCGCCGGCTATGACCAGATCTTCCATGCCAGACATGATGGAAGCGGCAGCCAGATTCACTGTGGTGATGCCAGAGCCGCAGAAGCGATCAAGGGTTACGGCGCTGGATCGAATGTCGTAACCGGCATCGAGTGCCGCCATTCGACCAAGGTCTCCGCCTTGTTGGCCGCGTTGGGTGCTGGTGCCCCAGATAATGTCTTCAACGTCAGCAGTATTGACGTCGTTTCGTTCAGCAATCGCTTTGAGTACCGTTGCACCCAGCTGTTGAGGGTGTATGTCGGCTAAGGCACCTTTGCCAATTTTGCCAATACCGCGCGGTGTGCGACAGGCGTCAATAATCCAGGCTTCACTCATAAGGTTCTCCAAGTAAGATGTGATTGCAGCATAAAAATAGGTCGCAATTCTACCGGAGATGGCGGCCGACTTACATTACAGCCGACAAATGCGACGATCGTGTGCGCATACTCACTCAGTTCTTAACAGGCTCGCACCGGGCCTGTAGAATGCGCCGCATGAGGAATAAAGCTGAAACGGTAGTCTTCGAAACGTCTGGCGGCATTGCCAGGGTGACGTTGAACGCTCCTGAGCGGCATAACTCGCTAGGGGCAAAAGAAATTGAATTGCTTAACGAGCATTTTGCGCAGATTGACGCTGACCCTGAATTGCGTGTGCTGGTGCTCACTGGCACCGGTGAGCGTACGTTTTGTGCAGGTGCTGCGCTGGACCAATTATCTTCCGGTGACATTAGCGCGGACGCGTTCGCGAACATGACCGCGAGTTTACGAACATTACGCGTACCGACTCTCTGCGCGCTGAATGGCAGCGTTTACGGTGGAGGCTGTGAAGTGGCGTTGAGTTGTGATTTCCGCTTTGGCCGGGATGGCCTGCGTGCGTTCATTCCCGCCGCAAAGTTTGGCTTGTGCTATCCACCCACGGGGATTGCTCGCCTTGTAACTTCGCTGGGACTCGGTAACGCGCAGAGATTTTTGCTCGCTACGGAAGAGTTTGATACTTCGCAACTGCTGCAAATGGGTTTTCTCACCCATGTACCCGACAATGAACCGGCAGAAGAAGCAGCGCAGCGATACGCTGTACATCTGTCGGAACTGGCGCCACTGGCATTGCGAGCGATGAAAGAGATCAGCGAACAGGTGGCAAGCGGTGGCCTGGATCAAAAAAGCGCGGATGAACTGGTCGCCTTGTGTGGGAATTCAAATGATTTACAGGAAGGCTTGATCGCTGCTAAAGAAAAGCGTGCCCCAGTATTTACCGGTAAGTAAATGACCTATAAGAACTTATGACAGACATATCCGACGTAATTGAATTGCTGCCAGTGGCAAATTTCGAAGCAGATAACACCTGCGGCCAATGCAGCAAGTCTCTGTGCTGCCGCTATATCACAGTACCCATTAATACGCCCAGAAGTATGCGTGAATACGATAACTTGCTATGGATGGTTAGCCATCGCGGTGTAAGAGTTTATCGTGACGTGGACGGCTGGGGAATTCAGACAATGAATAGCTGTGAACATCTGCTTCCTGGCGGAGGCTGCGGTATTTATGAAACACGACCAATTGTGTGCAGAGAGCATTCCAACGAAGATTGTGAATTTGTTCGCGAAGAAGACGATTCGGTCCTTGAGTTTAATAACTACGCCAGTCTAGAAAAATACTGTCGACAGAAATTTAAGAGTTGGGATAAGCGTTTTAAGCTTGAAGGCGTTTAGCTTTCTTCCATGGCAGTTTCAGATGTCTCGCTCAACGCTTTTTTTCGATCTTGCGCGTGAACTCTAACTGACGGCATTGGCGAGTTGCTCACTTTCCGGCGAGTCTTTTTTGTCGCTGACAGGCCAACCCTATTCAATACTGGCGCTGGAGTGGTCGCACGCCGCTTCGCTTGCTCTTTTGTTTTGACCAGTAACTTTCGATAAGCCGGCCCATCAACTTGCATTGTGTGTCGGCTGGAGTCCAGATAACGTGTATGCATTGCCACTCGTTCTTGCGCCATGTCGTCTAACATCTCCTCCAGCGGTGGTAATTGCAAATTCCCATTAATGACCTCTGCTACCAACTTGGCCTGTTGCTCGGCCAATGGCATAACCGCGCCCAAAGGCTGCATTAAACCGATAAAAAATAAATTATCCACACCTGGCTTGACCAATCTCTGCCACAACGGCAAATCATTGCCTGGCGCAGAAATAAAGCCTGGATCAAAAAATGGGAAGTTCACTTTATAGCCTGTCGCATAAATAATAACGTCGGCGTCTACTTCACTTCCGTCGCTAAAGCGCACCCGATTTCCATTCAATTCGCTTATGGATGGCTTGGCGATTACCTCGCCGTTATCAAGTTTGTCGTAAATATGCTGACTTATCGTTGGATGCGTTTGCAGAGCGCGGTGTTTTGGCTTGGCAAGACCGTGAGATTGAGGGCTGCCGTGCGTCAGTCGCATCAACGCTTCTGTTATTCGGGTCATTATCCGCCATGGCAGTAATGTTCGTGCTTGCTGGTCAAGAGGCTTGCCAAACAGATACCTTGGCAGCACCCATGCCGTGGTTCTGACGCCCAAGTAGACCGTATTGTCCAGACTTTGCTGGCTTAATTCGCAGGCAATATCCATTGCGGAGTTACCCATTCCAAGGATAACGATGTTTTTGTTGGTCAAATCAATCGGGTCGTAGGGACTAATGTAGGAATGCGAGTGCATTACCAGGCCATTGAAGTCACCAGGCAGTGGCGGTTGAGGCCATTGAGGGTCCCAGTGATGACCATTGGCAACCACTAGATTCAGATAGCAGCGTGTATCGCCACTGCTGAGTGTCACCGACCACAAGCCGGTTGAATCACGTTCGCAACGCTCCACCACAGTATTGAACTGAACGTATTCACGTAAATTGAAGGCGTCCATGTAGTCATTGAAATATTGCGCGATCAGCCTATGGTCCGGATAGTCAGGGAAATGTTCCGGCATAGGGTAGTCTGCGTAGGCCATCATTTGCCTAGAGGTATTGATACGCAATGACTCGTAGGCGGCCGACATACCGTTACTGTTATTGATAGTCCAGTTACCACCGACGTCGTTTCCAGCCTCAAAACAATCGAAGCTAATATTGTTGTCGACCATCGCTTTGATCGCGGGCATGCCGGATGAGCCACAACCTATGATGCATACGTTTTTAATTGCTGCTTGATTTGCCTGGTTCATCATCCTGAGTCCTACCGCTGATCAGCTGATCCTTTTACATCGCGTCTCGTGACCGATCTTTTGTCACTAGTAAAGTCCAATAGTGTGACACAGGCAACGCTGTTTACCAATGCTACAGCGCGCGCTGCCTGAAGGTAATTGTACGGACTGTGCAACTATCGGCAATGCGGCGTGACTCGTCGCACAAAGCGGCGATGCAGCGCTGGATATGCCCGACATGGTGTGTATATTGAAGCGGCATCTCCACGGTATCGCCGTTGGTGATGCCCTGATTCATTTGAGGTATGGTCTATGGGTAGTGGTCATGAAATCCCCGCAAGCTTAATCCGCAGTTGCCTGCTTGCCGAGGTTCCAGCCAATACCTTTCACACAGCAACGCCTTCTAAGGCGCCGTGGTTTTCGGAATACAATGTCGCCGCGTGGCTGGGTTTTCGTTACGCTATAAGCGGCGCGATTGGCATATTGCTTGAATACACCGACCAGGAAGGCGAGCACAGCATAGTTGTGGATGAATGCAGCGCGCCAGAAGGCCTGCAACTCATGCTGAGTGGTCGGGTACAGGTTACTGCGATAGGTCGAATAAGTCGCATGACTGTGCGCTGCTGCGGAATTGACAATGCAGGGTCAGTCCGCGTTGACGAACTGTTCGTACAGCGTGTGGAGGAAAGTGCTGCCTTACTCAGGCGCGCGAAATTTGCATCAAACTTTTAGCCGCATCTAGTGGTCGCTGCTGGCGCTGATTTCTAGGTTGACGGTCGTTGCTGACAAAGTGGTTGGGGTAGCTTAGAAAGTACATTTTTCAAGATAAGCGATTGTGCACCCTTGTTTGGGTGGATGCCATCGGCTTGCATCATATCTTTGTTGCGCCCTATGCCTTCCAACAGGAAAGGCAGCAGGGCGAGATCGTATTTTTCAGCCAAATCAGCGTAGGTCTGGTGGAATAATTGACCGTATCTGGGCCCATAGTTTGGAGGAATGTGCATCCCAAGCACATACACTTTAGAGCCAATTTCTAGCGCTTGTTTGATCATGGCTTCAAGGTTTTGCTTCATACGAGTAATAGGATAGCCTCTTAGTCCATCGTTGCCGCCCAATTCAATGATCACAAGAGCTGGCTTATGCCGTTCAAGCAATTCTGGAAGCCGCCGAAGCCCGCCTGCCGTCGTCTCGCCGCTAACGCTGGCATTAACCAAATTCGCACCAGCACCAGACAAATGTTCCGCCAGCCCGGCCGCCCAGCTATCATGTTCTGCGATACCGTACCCAGCACCGATGCTGTCACCTAGCAATAGTACCGTGCCATCACAGGGCGTCGCATAGCTATAATGCGAACCTAGCAGCAATGGCAAAGTGATCGCAAAAACGATCGTTGCCGTAACAGATAAAGACCCTCGGTGGCGCGTCCCACGGATGTATAACCGCATATCAATTCCGGAAATATATGATTTCATCCCAACATCTTACAAAATCCGTGCCTAGCCATGAAGGCGTTTTACACATTTTAAGCGAGGTAAGCTTCGAGATCTCTCAGGGTGAATCAGTGGCCATAGTAGGTGCTTCCGGCTCAGGCAAGACTACGCTGCTGAGCTTGCTGGCCGGACTTGATACCCCTACGTCTGGAACAGTCCACTTAAACGGAACTGAAATCACCACTCTGGATGAAGACCAGCGAGCAGCAGTCCGGGCGGACACTGTTGGTTTTGTCTTTCAATCTTTCCAGCTGTTGCCCAGCCTGACGGCGCTGGAGAATGTGATGTTGCCCGCCGAATTGAAACGCGTGCAGCAGCCAAGCCAACTGGCTCATCATTACCTTCAACGTGTTGGTTTGGCTGACCGTGTGAGCCACTATCCAAGGCAATTATCCGGTGGTGAGCAACAACGAGTAGCGATTGCAAGAGCATTCGCCTCAGACGCACCTATCTTGTTTGCCGATGAACCCACCGGAAATTTGGATACACGAACCGGCGCCAATGTGATTGATTTGCTCTTTGAACTGAATCAGGAGCAGGGTAGAACTTTGGTGTTGGTAACCCATGAGCAGCGACTTGCCGACCGGTGTGCCCGCGTGTTGGAGCTCAGTGCTGGCGCCCTGGTGTCAGACCAGAGACAATCCTGATGAGTCGCTTTATGCTGGGTTTGCGCCTGTTGGCCCGTGACTGGCGCGGTGGCGAATTGGGTTTGCTGTTGGCTGCTCTGACGGTAGCCGTAACAATCGTAGTCTCGATCGCACTGTTTGTTGAGCGCATCCAAGTGGCGATTTTGGCCGAGAGCAGCCAGTTTCTTGCTGCAGATCGTCTGTTGAGAAGCAATACGCCGATTCCGGATGATTGGTTTGCGATAGCTAAAGAGGAAGGTCTGGAACACGCCCATGTAATGCATTTTCCAACCATGGCATTCGCGGGCGATGAACTGCAATTGGTCGCGGTAAAAGCCGCGGATCAAGCCTACCCTTTGCTAGGTGAGCTCGAGTTGAAACAGCGCGGCGCAGCAGACGCCATACAAAAAGTAAGGCAGGGACCGCCACCGGGAGAAGTGTGGGTGGCACCCCGTCTTCTCTCGCTGTTAGATCTTTCGGTGGGTGAGACATTATCCATAGGCGAAGCGCAATTGCAGATTTCCGCTTTGGTTGTGCGTGAGCCGGATGCAGGTTTTAGTGTGTTTTCTTTTGGCCCGCGGGTATTGATGAATGTAGCCGATATACCGCGCTCAGCTGTCATTCAGCCCGGTAGTCGAGTGCAGCATAACTTGTTAGTGACCGGCTCTCAGGCCAAGCTACAACGCTGGGCAGACTCGATGGAGGATAAGTTGCAGGCCGAGCAGAGCATTCTCGGTGTGCGCGACAGCCAGCCAAGACTGGCACGTTCTATTAACCGTGCCGAGCGCTTCTTACTACTGGCAGGAAGCATGGGAGTGGTTCTTGCCGGTGTTGCAATTGCAATAGCCAGTCGACGTTATACGGAACGGCATTATGACTATGTGGGTATTCTAAAGAGCCTTGGCGCTTCATCAAGAACCGTATTAACAATGTACTTGAGCCATCTGCTGCTGCTGTGTTTTTGCGGCGTAGTTTTGGGCAGTGCATTGGGTTGGCTTCTGCACGACATTGCTATCAACAGTATTCGAAGTCTGCTTCTGGTGGACTTGCCACCAGTGGGACCTAGTGCGATTGGACTGGGTGCAGTCACGGCGTTCATAAGCTTTTTCGCCTTCGCATGTCCTGCGTTACTGCATCTACAAAAAGTAGCTCCGATGCGCGTATTGCGCCGCGACCTTGGCACTCCCGATTTCAATAGCCAATTCGTACTTTGGCTTGGCATAGTGGGGTTGTTAACTTTAATTTACATCTATTCTGGCAGTTTCCAGATCACGCTTTTTCTTACGCTTGGTGTTGGTGCAATTGCAGCCCTGGTGTTGTTTATGACCTGGTTGATGCTGCGCTCCGCACCTAAACCTGGCAGCCGTGCGGCAGAGCCTATGCGCTTGGCGATTGCGGGCATCCGCCGCCGGGCCAGGCACAGCGCCCTGCAGGTATTTGTGTTTACCGTGGTGCTTTTATTGGTGTTGGTTCTGCTGCTTGCGCGAAATTCCCTGTTGCAGGAATGGCGCATGCAAATACCCGAAAACACGCCCAATCATTTTGTGCTGAATATCGCGCCGGCGGACGTGCAACCTTTATCCGATTTGCTGGACGGCGCTGGCTACGATCATGCCGGTATCTACCCAATGGTCAGAGCCAGTTTTACTGCTCATAATGGAAGACCACCTGAGCGGCGCAGTTCTGAAGCCGGCAGTGTCCAGCGATCCGATCAATCGGAAGATGCACAACGCAACAATACGCGCCAGGTGCAGCTAACCTGGGCCGCCGAATTGCCCGAAGACAATGAGATTATTGCTGGCCAATGGTGGACGGCAGATCAACCTGGATTGCTATCACTTGAACAGGAATTCGCAGAACGATACGGAATAGGTGTTGGTGACACCGTAACGTTTACCTTGGTTGATGTTAGCGTAGATCTGGAGGTCTCCAGTCTCAGACAACTGGATTGGGAGCGAATGCGGCCCAATTTCTTTGCTATCGCATCGCCGGGTTCTTTGCAGAACTTCGACGCTATTTACATGACCAGTTTCCATCTGCCCCAGGGAAACAAGGAGTTTTTAAACTCGCTGATAAGAACGGTACCGACCGTTAGCATTATCGAAATGGACCGTATGATAGAGCAGGTCACGCGCATTATCGATCAGGTAAGCTCCGCGGTAGAACTTGTACTTGGATTGATTCTAATTGCCGCCGTGATTGTTCTGTTTGCCAGTATTCAAACCAGTATGGATGAACGTATCCGTGAAAGTGCGATCTTGAAGACCCTGGGTGCAAGAATGAGTTTGCTCAGAAAAACCATGTTCTATGAATTTCTATTATTGGGCGCGCTCGCGGGCGGTCTCGCGGCGATAGGTGCTGAGTTGATTATTGGCTTAATCCAAACGCGCCTATTAGAATTGAGCTTTGAACTGCATTGGTGGGTGTTCTTGCTGGGGCCGGCGTTGGGTGCAGTTAGCGTTGTTTTGCTTGGGTCGTTGATTAGCGCAAGCAGCTTGAAAGCGCCACCTGCACAGGTGTTGAGGGAGTTATCGGCCTAGTACGAACTCACTACTGCTGGGCATTTCAAAGTGCACTGAGGTATACGCAATATCGTACACGCCAACGGCAAGGCCGGCAATTGCACAGCTGGCCAAACAGACGATTGTGAGCAGCGGTAAGACGCGTGCAAGCTGTTGGTGGGGTCGTTTACTTGACTGCATTATTTTTCTCGTTGTTATGCGGCGGCTCATGCCGCGATCACTATTCTATGGAAGTCATGATGCATGATGCGTGCCAGAAAGGAGTTTCGAGCATTTAATATATTTAAATCAATAACTTAAGCGGGCTTTCGGGAATCGTTCGTAACCTGCCTTGTTACCCAAATTCGCAAGCCTTCAACTGCCGTTACCGGCGGTGACACATTATTTCTGGTATTGACTGAATATGTAATTGGCGTACAGCATCACGGCGCGCATTGCCCAATCAGCACGAGGTGTGGCAAACAGGTCGAACGCATGTTGCGCGCCCGGTAATTCCAGGAAGGCCACATGATGCTTACTTTGCTGTCGCAGCTCCTCAACGAATTTTCTTGCTTCTTGCAGGGACGTCAATGAATCCAGTGAGCCGTGAATAACGAAAAACGGGGGGGCTTTATCGTTGATTCGGTGCAAAGGTGACGCCTGTTGGTAAAGTGCTTCATTGCCATTCAGCGGTTTTTTGATAATCGTTTTCTCAAGGCCCTGCATCAATCCATCATTTATGTGCAGCTGATTGGCGTCGCTAAAATCATACACGCCATAGAAGGGTATGCACGCTCGTACGCTGGTATCTGCATTTTCAAAGCCCGGTTGAAAATCTGGCTCATTGGCCGTGAGCGCCAATAGAGAGCATAAGTGCCCACCAGCCGATCCACCTGTTGCTACAACAAAATTCGGGTTGCCGCCGTATTCCGTGATTTTTTCCTTGATCCATACCAGGCCGCGTTTGCAGTCCACGATGTGCGCTGGCCAGACATGCGTAGGGCTCAACCGATAGTCAATCGAAACGCAAACCCATCCCTGCGACGCCAGATGATTCATTAGCGGCAGTGCTTGGGTTGACTTGTCGCCGAAATTTTCCATCCAGCCACCACCATGAATCTGATACAACACAGGCGCGTTTTCAGGGACTTCCTTCGGTCGATAAATATCGACGTTTATGTCCCAGCCGTCTTCCTGCGCTATGGTAATGTCACGAATACGTTCCACATTGGGTAGGTGAGGTTTGAAAGGGCGCAAATACCGCTGCAGCGAAAAGTGCTCGGGAATGTTCAAGCGATACTGATCAGGGATTTGATTAATGTAATCAGTGCCCAACGTTTCGGCCAGCGATGCTTCGCAATGATGTCGAAACTCCAGTGCGCGGCCGTAACGAAGAGCCAGCGCCAGCCAACTGCTAACCGCAAGCAACAATCCGATGCTACCTTGAATTCCTGTGATCGCACCGGTACCTGCAAACACCGCCGTGCCAGCCAACTGGATTATGATGACCCATGGTGCTAGGTCGCCATACCACCAGCCACTGATGAAGCTGGCCGCTGCAGGGCCAATCGAGCCAAAGCTTGGTCGATAAACGTTCCAGGTTAGCAGGCAGGCCAAAATGGCCAGCAGTAAAAATACTTCTGTTGCAGACATCTTATAATCGGCTTTGCAGTCAAAGCGACCAGTTTACGGCAGAAGGTGCGCAACGGCGTCGCGCTCTTCGGTTAATTCTTGTTGAGTTGCATCCATTCGAGCCTGACTGAATTCATTGATATCCAGCCCCTGAACGATGCTCCAATCGCCGTTATTGCAGGTTACAGGAAACGAATAGATCAAGCCCTCTGTCACGCCATAGCTGCCATCACTGTATACCCCCATGCTAACCCAATCATTCTCCGCTGAGCCCTGCGCCCAGTCTCGTACATGGCAAATTGCTGCATTGGCAGCAGAAGCAGCACTGGAGGCGCCTCGCGCGTCAATAATTGCTGCACCGCGCTTTTGCACCGTTGGAATAAATTCGTTCTCGTACCAGGTTTGATCTATCGATTCCAGCGCGCTTTTGCCATTCACTGTGGTGTGATGTAAGTCTGGGTATTGGGTGGAAGAGTGGTTACCCCAAATAGTCATTTGCTGCACATCGCGGATAGTTGTATCCGTTCTTTGCGCCAGCTGTGTCAGGGCACGATTGTGATCCAGGCGCGTCATTGCGGTAAACTGGCGGGGATTGATGTCTGGCGCGTTGCGCTGGGCAATTAATGCGTTGGTATTGGCTGGGTTACCGACTACCAGCACTTTTATATCACGACTGGCCACTGCGTTGATTGCTTTGCCTTGCACCGAGAAGATTGCGGCATTAGCTTCGAGCAAGTCCTTGCGTTCCATACCAGGTCCGCGCGGGCGAGCTCCGACCAGCAAAGCGTAGTCTGCATCCTGAAATGCTTCTTCCGCATCGTCCGTGCCAATCATGCCGTGCAGAAGAGGGAACGCGCAGTCGTCCAATTCCATCATCACCCCTTTCAAGGCATCAAGCGCTGGAGTGATTTCCAACAATTGAAGAATTACCGGTTGGTCTTTACCCAACATATCACCAGCGGCTATTCGGAACAGCAGCCCGTAGCTGATTTGGCCGGCGGCGCCGGTAACGGTAACTCGTGCTGGGGTTTTCATAGACTGTTCCTTGATGTGGTTTCGTGGTTCAGGTCTCGCAGTGAGATCTGCAGCGCCGCAAATTTTATGCGCACAGCACGGGAAAAGCCAGCCAACGAGCGCTTAAATCCTATAGAATCGCGGCCAAGCAAAGTAATGACACCCAAGAGCTTGAAGTGGCCGACGAACAAGACCCAAAATCGCGAACAGAATTCAACAAGTTGCAAAAGCGCTTGCGGCGTCAGGTTGGTCAGGCCATCGTTCAATACAATATGATTGAAGATGGCGACCGAATAATGGTCTGCTTGTCTGGCGGCAAAGATTCCTACTCAATGCTGCACATTCTGCAAAGTTTGCAGATAAGCGCGCCGGTTTCGTTTGAGCTGGTGGCAGTGAATATGGACCAGAAGCAGCCTGGCTTTCCCGAACATGTTCTTCCTGAATATCTTGATAAGAAAAATATTGAATATCATATACTTGAGAAAGATACATACAGCATTGTCAAGTCTGTGGTTCCCGAAGGGAAGACAACTTGTGGCCTGTGCTCTCGATTGCGGCGTGGCAGTTTGTACGGTTTCGCAGAAGAAATTGGTGCGAATAAATTGGCGCTGGGACACCACCGTGATGACATTATTGAAACGCTGTTTCTAAATATGTTTTATGGCGGTAAATTGAAAGCAATGCCGCCTAAATTACTGAGTGATGACCGACGCAATGTTGTGATTCGACCGATGTCGTTTTGCAAGGAAACTGATTTACGGGCGTTTTCTGATCATCTCGAATTTCCGATTATTCCGTGCAACCTGTGTGGCTCGCAGGACAATTTGCAGCGGCAGGTGATTAAGGAAATGCTGCAAGGGTGGGAGAGGGAACATCCTGGTCGCCTGGAGACGATATTCTCCAGCATCAAGAATGTCGCATTGTCGCAACTAGGGGACAGTGAGGCATTTGATTTTGAATCGCTTCGGATTGATCGCAGTGAGGTAGATGAATTGATTCGGGCAGTGTCCATCAGTTAGTTGTTGCCGGAGCTACTCCATCTGATGCCGCACGATGATAGAAGTTACAAATTATGACGAGCTTCTTAACGGACACTGAATGACTCCAGAGTCGCTATAAAAGCCGTCGCTGCATTTGATAGATGGCGACTCTTGTGGTGTATATAGCCTAGGTCACGATGAAGCGACGCGTCACTTAAAGGAAGTTTCACCAGATCCTCATCCAGCATAGATTCAGGAATTATAGTCCAGCCCAGGCCAATCCCGGCCATGCTTTTTATGGTTTCCATGTAGTTGGTTGCCATACTGATGTCGAGTTTGAGCTGCCGTTGGGCGAACAGACTCTCTATGATCATGCCCGTGTAGGTGCTGCGATTTGGCAGTATAGCGGGGTGGTTGCTTAACGTTGCTAGATCTGCGTTCTTGCTGACGGCGAGACCGTGAGTGGGAGCCACAGCAACGCATAAGGGGTCTGGCCATATGAGACCGGTTTGGATATGAGGGTCTTGCTGGGGAGCGAGAGTGATAACGGCGAGCTCTATTTCACCGCGATGCACCGCCTCATAGGCCAGTTCGGAATCCGTGAATTCAATATCTAGGCTGACGTTAGGATGTGCCAGGGTAAACTCCTTGAGTACCGGCGGTAAACGATGCAAACCAATGTGGTGGCTGATAGACAAAGAGAGCCGGCCCAACACTTGCTTGCTGGTTTGCTGCAATTCTTCTCGGGCGGCTTCAATGCGCTGAAGAATGTCTTTGGCCAGTGGGATTAACCGCTCACCGTGTTCAGTCAGCGTTACCTTGCGGCCAATGCGATCGAACAAGTTTAATCCCAGATCCTGTTCTATCAAGGAAATGCGCTTGCTGATTGCTGGCTGCGTAAGGTGCAAATCTTCAGCGGCCTGTGAGAACGACAAATGCCGTGAGACGCTGATAAACGCTTTCAGATTCTGCGTGTCCATGAATTCGCCTTTTGAACATGATGTTTAGTTTAATCAAAATAAGTTATCTAAATTATAA
>JBCCIP010000032.1:0-58803 GCA_039111475.1 Pseudomonadota bacterium
CGCTGCCGCTACACAAAACCATGACTCAAGGTGCAGAGGCGATGAAGCGCAAATAGGCTTTCGAGGCTGTTTGTGAGAGGGAACTCGAAAATCACGAACAGTAGGTCCTGTAGGGAAGCCCCCATGGATGAGTTTAAAGCTGGCGCAGCGAGTGCCTTGGGTCCGGCGTGTCTCGAAAGCCTATTTGCGTTTCGTTGCCGGTCTAGAAATATAAGCGAATTCACATGTCTCCAGGTGCCCTATGAAAAACATGCCCACCACCCGCCAACTCCAATACCTACTAGCCCTAGACGAACACCAACACTTCGGCCGCGCCGCCGAACATTGCTTCATCTCCCAATCCGCCTTCAGCATCGCCATCAGAGAGCTGGAATCCGGCCTGGATTGCCAACTGTTTGAGCGAACCAATCGCAGCGTGCAAATCACAGAGGCGGGCAAAGACATCGTCGCCAGAGCACGTGATGTTCTCAGCCGACTCGAGGACCTAAGCGATGCCGCACGACGCCAAACAAACCCGCTACAAGGCTCCATCCGTTTGGGCGTCATTCCAACGATCGCTCCCTTTTTTCTACCCATAGTGCTAGCGCCCCTGCAAAAAACCTTCCCCGACCTTGAACTAATCCTAAGAGAAGAACAAACCGCCATCGCTTATGCCTCTCTAGTATCTGGCAAGCTCGATATGATTCTGGTAGCGCTGCCGTATGAGTTACCTGGCACGCACACCATCAAATTATTTGATGACCCCTTCCACCTGGCCTTCCGAAAAGCCAGTCGCTGGATGCCAAACCCAGGCGCAAAACGTCAGGCGGTCTCCGGCAAATTACCCGACGAAGCCATTATTCTGCTGGAAGACGGTCACTGCCTACGCGACCACGCCCTCAGCCAGTGCAGGTTGCAAGGCCCTAGGCAACAGGCCCAGGTCAGCTCATTTTCTTCAACCAGCATAACCACCCTCTTGCATATGGTCGCGCAAGATCTCGGCATGACCTACATACCTGAAATGGCCCTGGGCAGCCCATTGCTGGATAGTCTCAATATCGACACTCGCCCCATGCCCTCTTCCAGCCGCAGAGGCATAGGCATCGCCTGGCGCGAAGGCACTGCATTCAGCGAGTCCTATACTGAATTTGCACAAAAACTCGCCAAAATATATCTCGCAGAATCCTAATCAGCCGAGGCCGGCGACCAGCACAGTTAACACGCTGTGCTACCGTTAATATATGTGACAACGCAAAGGGATTCGCGGTTGAAATCAAGCACAGTAGCGCTATTCGCGCTAATTCTATTAGCCAGTTGCAGTGGCGGCGGCGGTGATGCGGCCAATGGCGCCAGCAACCCGCCCACGGCAACTAACAATCGCGGTCCAGACGCGACCATTACCTCACCTCGCGCTGGCATGATGGCCAGTACGGCAACACTTGAAGTGCTTGGAACCGCCAGCGACGACGACGGCGTCTCTTCCGTGACCATTAACGGCGTTGCAGCCTCAAGCAGCGATCAATTTTCCAACTGGCAAGCCGAAATACCCTTAATAGAAGGCATGAATACGGTCACAGTTTCTACACAAGACATTCTGGGCAATCGCAATAATGAGGCGGCACAGGTTATAATTGAGCGCGGCTTCCTGTTCGACAAGGCAGAGAATATCGTTCTAGATCCGGAACGGCGCAATGCCATTCTGGTCGATGAAGCCGCCAGAGTGTTGATGAAGATTGATTCTCAAACAAGAATGAGAATGGAGTTTTCAGGCCCGAATATCGGCGCCGGTCCGCAGTGGGACATGCCGGTCGAGTTATTGCTGGACGACGAACGAGACCGAGCATTGGTATTTGATAGCGGTCTGAATGCTCTGGTATCGGTAGATCTATCGAACGGCGATCGCTCAATCATCGCATCCGACACGATAGGTAATGGCGCCTCTTTGGCCGGAGCCAGCTTGTTTACACTGGACCCAGGGCTTGAGCAAATCTACGCCATCACAAGCACTCAACTGTTGAGCATTGATCTTGCCAACGGCAATCGGCAAGCCACCAGCCTCAGGGGTTCAAGCATAGCGGAACCACGCAGTGGTCGAGTAGACAAACCCAATAATCGACTGTTGGTCAGCGCGCCCAGCAACATATTCGCCATCGATCTCTCATCAGGACGCAGCACGCCCCTCATGAGCCCATAAAGGGATGAACCCATTAAACGATGAACCTGTAACAGGCGCTATTCAAGCCACAAACTCTGCTTTATAGTGCGGCGTCGTTAACTGCCGCAGCTCACTCATGGCCAGTTTCAAGTCAGCCAGACCCTATCGCAGAGGTGTTGCTTTAGCCGTACTGGCAGGAATCATACTCTCCACACTGGGTATTGGTGTGCGCCTGTTGGAACAAGCCAACGGCATGCAAATTATTTTCTACCGCGCTATTGGTTTACTGCTGTTTATGGGCACAGCCGTACTTATCCGAAATCGTGGAGCATCCGCTTCCAAATACCTTGAGAGTGGTTGGTTGGGTTTTGCTGCCTCACTGGCATACACCGGCGCGTCAATCGCCATCGTCTACGCGCTGTTGAACACCACCGTAGCCAACACCATGTTTGTAGTCTCACTGGCTCCGCTATTTGCTGCCTTGGCCGGATGGGTATTCCTGCGTGAAATTGTGCCGTTCAGAACCTGGGCAGCGCTGGTTCTTGCCATCACCGGAGTGCTGATCATGATCAATGGTGGTCTCAGCACGCAGGGCCTAATTGGCATTGGGTTCGCGCTGTGCATGGCCATTTGCTACGGCAGCTTCTCTGTGTGCTTAAGGGCCGGCCGCGACGTGGATATGTTGCCTCCGGTCTGTTTTTCGGCGTTGTTGCTAGGAATTATTGGCTGGTGGAACGCAGACTCCTTGCTGCTTCCCACACACGATATAATGCTGTGCCTTGCCATGGGCGCCTTCCAGCTGGGCTTGGGTAGCCTGTTGCTGACCATGGCGGCGCAATCGGTGCCGGCTGCGCAAATAACATTGTTGGCAATGCTGGAAGTGGTGCTAAATCCAATCTGGGTTTGGCTAGGTGTAGGGGAAGTACCTGCCGCCTATACCCTTGCAGGAGGTGCGCTGATTATTGGGGCTATCGCTTACCAGGCCTTGGACAAACGAATAGAGAGTGAATCAAATGATTGAATCAAAAAACGAGGTTTACGTATTGGCTGCTGCTCGCACTGCAATTGGCAGCTTTGGCGGCGGATTAAAAGATCAGTCACCCGCCGACCTCGGTGAGCATGTAACCCGCGCAGCACTCGAAAGAGCGGGTGTACCCGCCGACGATGTGCACTCCAATATAGTAGGCCATGTTATTCGAACCGTTACCCGAGATGCCTATATCTCCAGACGAATCGCGCTTCAAGCCGGCCTGCCAGTATCAACCCAGTCTCTGACGTTGAACCGATTGTGCGGCAGCGGCCTGGAAGCCATTGTGTTTGCCACGCAACAATTGCAACTTGGCGAAGTGGATGTTGCCGTTGCCGGTGGTGCCGAGTCTATGAGCCAATCGGGCCATTTGCTAACCACCAACCGCTGGGGACAGCGCATGGGTGATGTCACCATGCTGGACGAATTAACCGGAGTACTCAGCGACCCGTTCAGTGGCAGCCATATGGGCATTACCGCTGAGAACCTCGCTGAGAAGTACAGCATCAGCCGGGAAGAACAGGATGCCTTCGCATTGCAAAGCCAGCAAAGAGCCGCGAATGCGATTGAACAAGGCTATTTCAGGGAACAGATCACACCTTATGAGCTTAAAACTCGCAAAGGCAGTGTTGTGTTTGATACAGATGAGTTTGTGCGTGGCGACACCACCTTGGAAGGACTGGGCAAACTGCGGCCAGCATTTAAGAAAGAAGCCGGCACGGTAACGGCGGGCAATGCCTCTGGTATCAATGATGGGGCTGCAATGGTGGTCTTAGCCAACGCTGAAAAAGCCTACTCATTTGGCGGCAAACCCATGGCAAAAATCATATCTTACGGTCGCGCTGGCGTATCACCAGACATCATGGGCATTGGACCGGTTGGGGCGTCAAAAACCGCGCTTCAGCGAGCCGGACTGAGAATTGAACAACTGGATGTGATTGAGTCGAATGAAGCGTTCGCGGCGCAAGCCTTGTCAGTATCCAAGGAACTTGGTTTTCCAGATGACAAAACCAATCCGAACGGCGGCGCGATTGCGTTGGGTCATCCCATCGGGGCCAGTGGTGCAGTTATCTTTACCAAGGCATTGTACGAATTGCATCGAATAGGTGGGCGCTATGCCTTGATCACTCTTTGCATTGGCGGTGGTCAGGGAATTGCGGCGATTATAGAAAGAGTGTAATCCTTGCGCAAATAGCCTGAGTCTACAATAACGACTTTCTCATTGGCGGGAGCGGGTCATGTGGGACCTATCAGGTAAAACAGCACTAGTCACTGGTTCAGGCAGCGGCATGGGACAAGGCATGGCCAGGCAACTGGCAATGCAGGGCGCGCACGTAGTGGTCAACGATATATTGGCTGACAAAGCTGAACAATCTGCCCAGTCGCTTCGTGAGCAAGGTATGCAAGCCAGCACCAGTGTGTTTGATGTCACCGACGCACAGGCCGTTCGCTCTTGCATTGCTGATGCCGAATCCGAATTCGGTGGCATCGATATTATGGTGTGCAATGTGGGTAACGCCGGTGCGGTTAGCATGGAACAAGTGCACTTCAAAGATTCCTTGCCGGACAACTGGACCAAATTTGTGGACGTGAATCTGTACGGTGTGATGCACTGCACGCACACCGTTCTGCCTGGCATGTGCGAGCGCGGATGGGGTCGGATTATCAGCATATCTTCTGGTGCGGGTCGCACCGGCTTGAATATTGGCGTGTCCATTTATGGTGCGGCTAAAGCCGGTTCAATAAACCTGATGCGACATATTTCTCAGGAAGTAGCCGCTCACGGAGTGACGTGCAATGCCATCGCGCTTGGTCTAATGAATACCGTACCTGATGAATTCGCAGCCCCAATGATTAAGCACATTCCGCGTGGTCGATTGGGTAAGCCCGAAGACGCTGGCAACATCGTTGGCTTCCTCGCCGCTAAAGAATCAGACTGGATAACCGGACAAATGTTTTGTGTGGATGGCGGCGCAGGACCCTACTGACACATGCTGATATTGGAACACATCTAGACGCATGACGCGGCTCATCAACCGTGCTCTATGTGCAATTGCAATCTCGTTATTGTTGGCATGTGGAGACTCAAACAGTCACTTTGCATCACTTAGTGAATACTCTGCCGCCTCAAAGAAAACCAACCATTATGAACAAGAATGGCGATCTTATCTCGCTGACACCGGCCACAGCCACTACTCGTCACTGGCCCAAATCAACGAGCACAACGTCGCTCAGCTACAAGCTGTGTGGCGATTCAATGCTGGCGAAATAGACCAAAAATCCACTTCAGATATGCAATGTAACCCTTTAATAATTAAAGGAATACTATACTGCACCTCACCTAATCTCGAAGTCTTTGCATTGAATGCCAGCAACGGCAAACTGCTATGGCGTTTCGACCCACAATACCAAGCTAAGTTGTATCTGCCTAACCCCAATCGAGGCGTAAGCTACTGGACCAACAATCATGACCAACGCATTCTATTCACCGCTGGCTCTGCTCTCTTCGCGCTGGACGCACGCACCGGCAGGCCTGTCACCAGCTTTGGTGAGAAAGGAAGAGTGGATCTACGAACCGGCCTACCGGAGTGGGCATCAGAGCTGGATGTTGTGGCAACCACACCTGGTTCGATTTTCGAGAACTTGCTTGTTCTAGGCTCTAGAGTCTCCGAGGTAAAAGGTGCAGCACCAGGCCATGTACGCGCTTTCGATGTACAGACTGGTGAGCTCAAGTGGGTATTCAAAACCATACCTGCTGCAGGAACGTATGGCGCAGACACCTGGCCAGCACATTCCATTAGCCTGGCAGGCGGCGCTAATTCCTGGGCAGGTATTGCGATAGATCCGGCGCTTGACCTCGCCTTTGTGCCGACCGGTTCGCCCAGCTTTGACTTCCATGGCGTCGATCGATTGGGCGACAATCTATTCGCCAATTCATTGATCGCGTTGAATGTTAGAACTGGCAAAAGAGTGTGGCACTATCAGTTCGTTAAACACGACTTGTGGGACAGAGATCTGCCCTCCCCGCCAAATCTCATCGATTGGCAAATAGACGGCGAGCGATTTCCTGCGGTCGCCCAGGCGACCAAAACTGGCCATATTTTTGTGTTCGACCGAGCCACTGGAAAACCGCTAACGCCTATTCAGAAAATGCCTGTTGTGGGCAGCGCTATTGCCGGGGATGTAAGTGCTGCCTGGCAGCCTTTGCCTCGCTTCCCCACGTTCACCCAACAGGTGTTTACGCCCTCCTCTCGAACACCTGCAATAGAGCAAGCCGTTTCCAAACGCCTGCAATCTTTGGAACCTTACGCTTTATACCGACCACCTGGGTTAAAAGGAGGCATTTTGTATCCCGGCATAGACGGTGGCGCCGAATGGGGCGGCATGGCGTATGACCCACAGCGCAGACGCCTGTTCATCAACGCCAACGAAATACCCTGGCAATTAAAAATGGTGGAATTGGAAAACGGCACGCAGAGCCCTGAATACGCCTACTTGATGCTGTGTTCTGGCTGCCATGGTACAGACCTCCGCGGTGACGGCGTAAGCGTACCCGGGCTGCGCAATCTGTCAGAACGAATGTCACTCTGGAGTGCCTGGCAGTTGATTAACAACGGCCGCGCCCGTATGCCCGGCTTCAGCAATATGCCAGCAATGTCCAGAGCCTCAGTGCTTTATTACGTGTGGACTGCCGATGAAAGCACTGAAGCGAAAGAGTCGGCGAGCGAATACAGAGGCGGCTCACTTGTAAATGCAGGTTATCAGCGCCTGCTTGACCCAGAAAATCTGCCGGCCAGCCAGCCACCCTGGGGGTCGTTAACCGCAATTGATCTTAATAACGGCGCAGATTCGGCTGAGATTGCATGGCGAATACCGTTTGGCAACTATCCTCAAATGCTAGCTCAACAACACGAAGGATTAGGCTCGGAAAATTATGGGGGGCCGATTGTTACCGCAGGCGGCTTGTTGTTCATAGCGGCCACACCGGACAAATTATTAAAAGCCTACTCCAGCAACACGGGCGAATTGCTTTGGCAAACAAAGCTGCCCTTCGCGGGCTTTGCCACACCCAGTACCTATATGCTGAGGGGCCGGCAATTTCTGGTGATTGCTGCGGGTGGCGGAAAGTTGGGTCAGGCCAGTGGCTCTGCATATGTGGCATTTGCTTTACCAGAAACAGCAGCAGAGCCAGCAGAAAGCCGATAGAAGTTTAGAGCATCCAGTAAGCGATCAACCCGACAGTGCCGCCGACCAAAAGAGCATTGCGAAACGTAGGCAAGCCTCCGCCGAAGCCGTGAATCAAAGCCGCCATGGGGTCTTTGTTTTCACGCGCATGCAGAATTACCGGCCATTCCAACTTTGCCACGAACCCGGTGGCAGCGATTGCACTTGCCAGAAGGGCAATTCGATGCGGCTCATCCATTGGGATAGTCCACCAGATCAATGCAATGGCCAGAAAGTTACCCAGCGTGCCGCCATAACTCATCGCCAGAAAATGGTCGTTGGTATTGCTTTTAAAATCGAAGTCGTACGCTAACAGAGCTGGTTCCGCTTTTAATGGCGCGTTCGCACCTGACCATCGAGCACCTAAAAAATGTCCCCACTCGTGCATCAGGTGCGCTAACCCTACCCCAGCAAGGATGGCAGCCAATACCGCAAAGCCTTCCGCAACAGCCAAGTCCGTCAATGTTGACCAGCTGTCGGCTGCGGCAAACAAGATAACAATGCCCAGTAACCCCAGCAGGTGCCAACGACCTTGAGTTAACGCGGCTTGCAACTGCGGGTCCATGCTTTTCGCGGCGGCTTCGAAATCCAATGGATCATCGTTGTTGTCTGTCGAACCCATGTTGCTTACTCCTGCGAGTCAGTCGTTCGTTACTTTAATATTTGGAAACTGCCTAACCGGTGATTCGCGCTCATTCAGCACCTGCATAAGCCCGTCTGCAAGCTTGAGATACGTACCGGCAACAGCGCTTTGCGGATCAACAGCGACTGCCGGGCGACCCGCATCTGTATTTTCGCGAATGCTTCTATCAAGCGGCAAAGAGCCCAGTAGCTGAGTACCGTAGCGCGCCGCTATTTTTTCACCGCCGCCGGAACCAAACAAATGATCTGAATGACCACACTCACTGCAGACATGCACCGCCATGTTTTCCACAATTCCCAACACAGGGATGTTCACTTTAGTGAACATTTCAATGCCTTTTACGGCGTCCAGAAGAGCAATGTCTTGAGGGGTTGTCACAATCACTGCGCCAGCAACCGGTACTTTCTGAGACAGGGTTAACTGTATGTCACCGGTGCCCGGCGGCATATCAATAATCAATACATCCAGATCACCCCAATCGGTTTGCAACAGCATTTGCTGAAGTGCACCACTGGCCATGGGCCCACGCCAGACCATCGGAGTAGATTCGGTGATTAGAAATGCCATAGACATCGCAGACAATCCCAGCGCTTCCACCGGTACAAACCATTGCTGCTCATTAACCGTACGCACTTCCGGACGCGTGCCTTCCGGCAAGCCCAGCATCAGCTGCTGGCTTGGCCCGTAGATATCGGCATCCAGCAATCCTGTTTTAATGCCACGTTGCGCCAATGCAGATGCCAGGTTGACCGACGTTGTTGATTTTCCAACACCGCCCTTCCCGGAGGCCACGGCCACAATGTGTTTAACCGACTCTATTCCACTCACGTAATTCTCACCAACTGACTGTATCGCAATAAAACAACAAACCGGCTATAGTGGCCGGCCGAATTCTCCATCCCCATTGTACCTTATTGCACCACCATGGCTTCTGAATCTTTATCCAGCACCCGTCAAATCCTGGTTACCAGCGCGCTGCCTTACGCCAATGGACCACTGCATCTCGGGCACTTACTGGAGGCAATTCAAACCGACATTTGGGTCAGGTTCCAACAACAGCGCGGCCACAATTGCGTGTATGTGTGCGCCGACGACGCGCATGGCACGCCCATTATGTTGCGAGCCGAACAATTGGGCATCACGCCTGAGCAACTGATTGCCGATGTTCGGGCTGATCACGAACGCGACCTGAAAGCCTTCTATATCGCGCACGATAACTACTACACCACGCACTCTGGTGAAACCCGAGAGCTGGCCGAACGCATTTACCAGCGCTTACAGGAAAACGATCACATTGCAGTACGATCTATCGTGCAGGCGTTCGACCCAGAAAAGCAGTTGTTTCTGTCTGATCGATACATCAAAGGAACGTGCCCCAAATGCAAAACCCCTGACCAATACGGCGACAATTGCGAAGCGTGTGGTCACACCTACGCACCCACTGATTTGATCAACCCGGTATCCGTACTGTCAGGTGCCACACCGATTGAGAAAGAATCTGAGCATTACTTTTTCAAACTGCCAGAATTTACTGAGCTGCTAAAAGAATGGACCCGCAGCGGCCGGCTGCAAGAGCAGATAGCCAATAAACTCAGCGAGTGGCTGGACAGCGGCTTGCAGGAATGGGACATTTCCAGAGATGCACCTTACTTCGGTTTCGAAATTCCAGACGCCCCCGGTAAATATTTCTATGTGTGGTTAGACGCACCAATTGGCTACATGGGCAGCCACGCCAATTTACTGGCTCGCACCGGTGGTGACTTTGACCAATACTGGGGTAAAGAATCAAGCGCGGAGCTTTACCATTTTATTGGCAAAGACATCATCAACTTCCATTGCCTGTTTTGGCCTGCGGTGTTGCACAGTGCAGGTTATCGCCTGCCAAGCGCTGTATTTGCGCATGGCTTCTTAACCGTTAACGGCACCAAAATGTCAAAGTCGCGCGGCACCTTCATCAAGGCGGCCACCTATCTTGAGTTTCTGCAAGCCGATTATCTGCGCTACTACTTCGCAGCGAAGCTCGGCCCGGGCGTGGATGACATAGACCTCAACCTGGAAGACTTTCTGCAACGGGTAAACTCCGATCTGGTTGGCAAAGTAGTTAACATTGCCAGCCGTTGCGCTGGCTTTATCACCAAGCGCTTCGACGGCACCCTGTCTTCCCAATGCAGCGAGCCAGAACTTTTGGGCGAATTCGTAGCCGCAAGCGAAGACATCGCCGAATTATTTGAACGCCGCGAATACAGTAAAGCCGTGCGCTCTATCATGTCATTGGCCGATCGCGCGAACCAATACATAGACAGCCATAAACCCTGGGAACTTGCCAAAGACCCAGCCAACGAGCAACAGGTACACGATGTATGCTCCACCGGCATCAACCTGTTTCGCCTGCTGATCGCCTACCTCAAGCCAATACTACCTGAAACCGCGACCAAGGCAGAAGCATTCCTGAACCTGGAACTGCATTGGCCAAATGTAGGTTGCGAGCTGACGGAACACAAGATCAATAAGTTCAAACCGCTGATAACACGCATTGAACAAGCGCAGATTGACAATATGGTGCAGGCCTCAAAAGATAAAACTGTGCAACCCGCATCCGCTGCAAACGCGAAACCGGAGTCATCAGACGTGAGTGACGGCGACGAAATTACGATAGACGATTTCTTTAAGGTAGACCTGCGGGTCGCCAGAGTGATTGAAGCGTGTCATGTAGATGGTGCCGACAAATTACTGCAGCTGACGCTGGATGTAGGTGACCATACCCGTACCGTATTTTCCGGCATAAAGAGCGCTTACTCACCAGAGGATTTGGTGGATAAACTGGTGGTGGTAGTGGCCAACCTGAAGTCCCGAAAAATGCGATTTGGAACATCAGAAGGCATGGTTTTGGCGGCTGCCGGAGACAATGGTAGCGATGAAGTTTGGATTGTGCAGACGCCTGGCGCTGTTCCGGGTATGAAAGTGACGTAACCGCTAATTTGCAGACGCTTAACCGCGCGCGTGTCCCTTATGGAAATAGGCCATATAGCCTAATTCTTGCGAATATGATTCCTTGTTAAACCAGCCGCCACTCTTTATTCATGGTAATCCATCTTTGGTTTGGTGCTACACCACGCTACAAGAAGTTGTGGCGTCAGCCTGAACTTCACGTCTGCGAGACGCAGCCAGTACGAATGTGCTGCAACGCACACCCACTTACATAGCCAATACGCCAGCCGAAGATCCTTGGGCAGAAAAACTGCGCATATGGCTTCCCATGAAATGGACTTTACGCATCACTCGCTGGAAAGAGGTGCTGGTTCAAACCCGTATTTGCAAGCTATCACTAAGGCATCCGGAGGCTTTACGAAAATTCCTGCTATGGCAGCTGCACTAAGCCTTAGGCCCGGACTGTGATGTAGATACTCATTTCACGCCACCTTATAATCCCTAGGACCAACACCTCTGAGCCGCACCTGATGGCGAGACGTTTACCGCCATTCACGAACGCTGAGCCGACGTGGTAAGCGATCGTATTGACCAGTTCAATTCTAACGATTTTACTTATTTCTAGCAAACAGCTTGATGCTGACATTGGAAAAGGTGTCGGAAAAGGGGTCGGAGGGATTAAAAAGCAGACAATGCGCGATATAAACAGTTCGCCAATAACGCCACCCTGCAAACTGGTTACGGAATAATCCCTCTGACCCCTTTTTAATACCTGAGGCGGTGAACGCCGTGTTAAGAGCGAGCTTGCGGTGATATCGACCGACACCGTCCCCAAGCGCTATGCCAGATAATCCGCTACCAATTGCTCTGAGTATTCCCATAGTTGATTTGCAAGCTCGGTATTCTCCATATGACTAGGGACATCAACTTGCACCACGTTTGAATCGACGAGGTATTGCCCGGTAATGCCCTCCATCGCCGGGTGGGTGGCTGCATAGCATTGGGTTGCGGCACCCTCTTCTGCGCTTTTGGCCGTAACTGTTCTTGCTGCGCCGAAAAGGAAACGCCGCCAACCCGTAAGGCCGCGATCAATTCCTGTTTGCACGAAGCCGGGATGCAAGGAGTTCGAGGTAACGCTGGACCCTTTGTATTCCCTCGCCAACTTCAAAGAAAACAGTGCGTTAGCCAGTTTTGATTGGCCGTAGTTTTCCAGTACGTCGTATTCATGGCCACCATCACCCTCGCCCAAGGTATCGAATCGAATGCCTTCTGGCGGCGCGGTCTGGTAAGCCGCTCGACTACTAACATGCACGACGCGGCCTTCGGGAGCCCTTTCAACGGCCGGCAAGAGGCGTCTGGTCAGCAAGAAATGCCCGAGATAGTTCACTAGAAAGGCCAGTTCTATGCCGTTCACCGTGCGCTTCTTCTCTCCACCACTGATTCCCGCATTGAGCATTAAAATATCCAGCGGTAGGCCTAATGCCAAAACTTCATCCGCACAGCGCTTTACTGAGGCAAAGTCACTGAGCTCCAGCGCCACCGGCGTGGTTTTACCCGGAACGCTTGCGCATGCGGCCCGTGCCTTCTCGAGCGTACGGCCACTGCCGATGACATGGGCCCCTCTGAGAGCCAATACGCGCATACTTTCCAGGCCTAATCCCGAGTTACACCCCGTCACGAGCGCGGTTTTGCCGGTTAAATCGAGCCCTAGAGTCACTTGTTCGGCCGTCGACTCCGGTCCAAACCCACTCATTTTGAAACCCTGCTTGGGACTGTCCGGCGGTTTCTGCTCAGAGTTCGAGCAGCCAGACAGCGCGGCAGTCGTTGCCGCTGCAGCTGATAACGTTACAAACTGTCGACGATGCATTTTTTTGCGAACCTCGTTCAAATGTGCGGACAGAGTGCGCCCGGTAGTTATTCGATGTTTGGCATTGTTCCCTTGCCGTCGGTACCTAGCGACGAAAAATTTGGCCTGTATGTTTCAGAGTGAATACAGGTTCGCCACATTCGTACGAGTGATTTTGTCGCGAGTCTCGGACGGAAATTCCTCAAACATCTCACTAATGACTTGGCTAGAACACGGCCAGGTGGAGTCGGTGTGGGGATAGTCAGAGCCCCATAGCAGAGTGTCTTCGCCGATCATATCGCGCGTCGTCAATGCAGCGCTATCATCTTCGATCGTTGCATAGAATTGACGTTTCCATATCTCAAGCACATCAGCAGGCGCCGTGCCGGAGGAGTTTACCGCATATTCACGTGCCCACCCCTGTTGTACTTTCTCCAGCCAATGCGCAAGCCATCCGGCATTAAACTCCGCAAGCACAAACTTGAGTTTGGGATACTTGGCACAAACACCGCGTACCATTAGCTCAATCAGAGTGTCATGAATAAGTGCCGGAGAGCCAGCATACTGGACGATGGGATCCCGTTTCATACTCACGACAACCCATTCTGGGGTGTGAGACCAGCACGCAACGTGGAACCCAATCGGGAGACCTGCCTCTTGTGCCAACGCCCACATGGGATCGTATTCATCATCACAGTATCGGCGACCCTCTGGAGCGTTTGACGGTATTACAACCCCTTTGTAGCCGAGCTTAATAACCCTTTCAAGTTCAGCGACGGCGAGGTCGGGATCTTGCACAGGAAGAGCTGCGAGGCCCACTAGGCGGCCCTTGGAAGCCACTTGTTGACCGTGCATCCAATCGTTGTAATTGCGCTGCATCGCGACCATAAGATCGAGATTGGGCAGGTTAAACATCGGAAACCAACCGGGATAAAGAACCTCGGCTGAGATACCGTCAATATCCTGGTCTTCCGGTCGGCGAGCGCCGTCGGTAAGTCCTGGGCGCATCGCCGCGTAGCCGCCTTTAAAGTAGGCTTGAACCTCAGGATCGCTAAGAGAGCCAGCACTGGGTTTCGATGCGAAAGCACGAGGGAGTGGAGTCTTGTAATCAAGACGGGTCCCGGCCAAAGCCATCACTGCGACATTGCGCGTACGCTTTGGATTGTTCGGAACGACTATTGAATCGCCCTCACCTTCTGTATGGACTATACGAGGTGCATCGTCACCGAAACGCTCGGCGAGCCCCTCAAACACTTCAGGCCCTTCAATAGCATGTGAATCAGCGGAAATGGGGCGTGGGTCATTAAGTAGCGTCATATCAGTTCCCTCAGAGTCAATTTCCAATTCTGGTTGTTTCGTAAGTCAAACACTCGCTGTTTTATACGAGTGCGTATCGATGAGTTATATTATGAACAGGTTCATAATATAGTCAAGATACAATCCAACAAAAGATTTCTGGGAAAAAAAGGATCACTTGGAACAGGCCAGGCAGAGCCCAGGCATTCACGCAGTTCGCTCGCGCAATTGACGCTGAATATCAGCTACTTTTGCGCGGTTAAGTCTGTAGCCCATTAGACAAACGAAACCTGGAATCGCCATCATGGCCGCTATCGGCCCGGTGATAATGCCAAGCGAAAGAACAGTTTCTGCAGGTATGTCTGCTGCGGTCTTTATGTGTTCGCCTGTGGGCCAATCGATTAGCGTAAGTGTTAGCCCAGCGAACAGCGAACCTAATGCTCCCATACACTTTCCGGCGAACGATACCGCCGCGAACAAAACACCCTCCTGCCGCCGACCCACCTGTAACTCATATTCGTCAGCAATGTCTGCCATAGTGGTGCTCACACCGACCACAATCTGCGCAAAAGCCATGCCGAACAGCAGATAATTCACAGACAACACTGAGACGATCGCCCACGACCCCTTCATTGGCATAAAGCCAAACATATAGAGGACGACTGGAAGCGATTGAAATATCATCCAAGCGATGCCACCAACAATCATAGCGTTTCGCTTGTCAAGCAGGGCAAACAGTCGAGTTGCAAGCATGTAACCAAATACGCTCCCCAGTGGACCCATGACAATGACAGTCAGGATTTGGAAGCGAGGAAGTTCCCAGAAGAAAGTGAGAAGATACAATTGACTCGCTGTCCCCAGTCCGTAGGCAGTGATGATGATGATGTAGCTCACCATCAACCAACGAAAAGACCTATTGTTGAGCGTTTCCAAGGCCTCCATCAGCACACCCTCAAGACGTAGCTTGCCCGTATCTACCTGTGCTTTTGGCAAGTAAGGAATACGGCTTCGCGTTCCCCAGCCGCTGATAAAGACTGTTATCAGACTGATCAATGCCAAGATCATCGCGAAAGGCGGATAGGCCTCACTATTGAGTTGACCGTTTTCAAACGCCGGCGTGGGCGCAAAGAAAAGACCAAAACCAAGGCCGTATACAATCAAATAGCCGCTCACGGAAAAGATTTGGCGAATCGCAACCAATCTAGTCCTCTCATCATAGTCTTCAGACAGTTCAGCGCCCAGTGCGAGATGCGGGACGTGATACAGCGTCATGGCTCCACGTGTCAAAAGTGTTAGCAGAAGCATCCAGGCGAAAAGAATCGCATCATGGCCTTGGGTCACAAACGGTGCAGGAGCAAAAAGAAAATAGAATGAGATGGCCAGCGGAATTGCAGAGGCATACATGAACGGATGGCGACGCCCAAGTGTGCTGTGCCATCGATCTGAGATAGTGCCGATCATCGGATCAGTGACTGCGTCAAAAATTAGAGAAATGGCGATGGCCAGTCCAGCTAGCTCCGCGGGAAGCCCCAGCACCTGATTATAGAAAAACAGTAAGAAGGCGGAAAAACTGCTGTTTTTTATCCCTTCCGCCATCTGTCCAACGCCGAAACTCCACTTCACGCCCTGAGAAAGGGAGCTCTTGGGGTCTGAAGCTGCAGGAGCAATCAAGGATGTGTCCTTAGCGCGTTACATTCACCTACAACATTCATACAAGTATCAGTTAAACGTATACTCCAGCGTAACCCCGTAAGTACGAGGAGTATTAACAAACGCGCTGATCGTGCCAGTCTGCGCCGGAGCACCGAATATGGTTAACAAATTTTCGTCATCCGTCAGGTTACGGCCCCAAACCTGCAATCTCATATTATTTTCGAAGGAAAAGCCCATACTCATTCCCAAGTTGTTTACCTGTCGTTCGAAGCTTGGGTCTAGATCGCTGAGCTTTACAGAGCTCTCGTATTGATAGTCCGCTCTCACATAGGCATCGGTTCCGTTGGCAAAGGAGTGGTTGTACAACACACCAAATGCGAGACTCGTTGAGGGAATATTTGCCGGTTTCGTACCCGATAGATCCTTTGGCTGCGAGGGATCGTCCCCAGGGCCGGGAGGCGCATTGGTAAACTCATCATAGATCGGATCGAGCAGGGTACCGGCGAGAGTGAAAGTCCAATGTTCAGTTGGCGAGTAACGGGCGTCAAACTCAATACCATCAACCGACGTTTCACCGGCGTTTGCTTGAAAAAAATCTACCCCATCAAAAGACCTTACTTGAAAGTCCTCAAGAGTTTGCTGAAATACCGCAACGTTAAGCGAAAATCGATCGAAGAGGAGCTTAGCGCCAAACTCATGGACTGTGGCATATTCAGGTGTCGAACGCCGCGAACCATATTTGGGGTTGGAAGAGTTAATGCCCGATGCATCGAGTGCCAGCGCATCTTCGATTCTAGGGCGGGAAAAGTTGCTAAGATCCCAGGATGAAGATTTAAAGCCTGTCGCTCTACTGACATACATGTTCACCTTGTCATTAAGCGTATACGCCAACCGCAGAATGTAAGTGGTGTCACTGTCGTTTGACTTACCCTCTTCAACTACATTCGGAAATTCAACTATAGGTGGGCGAAACTGCAAGGGGGCAAATGCAGACAACGGTGTTCCAGCTAGATTAAGTGAAGAGAAGACATCTTCGTTTGCGAGCTCAGTCAGAAACGCTTCCTTCTTGTCTTTGGTGTAGTTAAGACCTACCGTTGCAGTCCAATCGTCATTAAGCTCGTAATCAACATTTGCAAAAGCGGAAATGCCCGTGTTGTCTTGACCTTGTTCATAGTTCGCGAGGATACCTTCTCTAAAGAAGGTACCTGGCGCCAACCCCAGTAAGCTTTCCCCTAGCGCCAGGAGGCCTTCGCCGCCAACCAACCCGGCAATCACCGGCCGCAGATCAGGGCCGTAGATTAGGCCATTTTGCTGAATCGCCTCTTCTTCGTAGTAAAATCCACCGACAATCCATTGCAGCGAACCATCTCCGGTTGACGTCAGGCGCAGTTCCTGGCTGAAGGCCTCAAACTCAATACCAGGTCCGCCAGCTCGAACAGTAGTAAGTAGAGACTCACCACCCACTTGCCCCGTGTTACGCACTTCGTTGCGCCGGAAAGCCGAGATAGATGTTAGCTCAAAGCTATCAAATTCCAGGTCGAGATGCGCTGAAAGGCCACTATCTTCGACTTCGGTTTGAGGCTCGATGGAAACGGTGCTCTTGCGATCAAAGGGATCACCTCGCAACACAAGACCGCCCAAACTCTCTACCACATCCGCAACTGGTCCCTGAAGAACATCAGGCTGTGAGCAGCATATCTCATCAATATTACTGTAGTCGGCGATAAGACGCAGAGTCACTTCGTCAGACGGCATCCAAAGCAACTGACTGCGAAGACTCCACCGATTTCGACTGTCCAAGTCATCTACGCCAGGAATCAAAGCTTCAGTGTAGCCGTCTCGCTCGTTGTAGCTGCCAGAAAGGCTCATCGCAACCTGATCGGAAATACCACCGCTAATCGATCCTTTGAGCAGCTTCTGCGAGTAGTTTCCAATACCGAATTCGAACTTACCTTCTCTTTCGAACCTTGGCGGCGCGGTAACAATGCTAATCACGCCAGCCGAAGCGTTCTTGCCAAATAGTGTGCTTTGAGGGCCGCTTAGCACCTCCACTCGCTCAAGACGTGGCAAATCAGTGATTGCTCCGGTCGCTCGCGATCGAAAGACACCGTCGACATACACACCTACGGAGGGCTCCGTACCGACTTGTGTCGGGCTACCAAACCCACGAATAGAGAAGGATTGTGACGACACGAAGGCACCACTGGATACTCTTAGCGTCGGGACAAGTGTTTGAAGATCTGCAATATCCAGCACCTTAGCCTGGTCGATGTCCATACTACTGGTCACGTGAATCGCTATTGGGGTATCTTGAAGCGTTTGTTGCCTCTTGGAGGCCGTTACGACAACTTCTTCCAAGAAACCGCCAGCATCCTGAGCATTCACGGCAATTGAAGAAAAACTGCTGACAACAACTGACATAAATAGAGACTGGCAGAAGAATAAGCTCTGACGTAAACGCATAATAGTTCTCCAACTTTTATTATGCAGAGACCGTTGTATCCGTGAGCAATTCACGCTCAAGCAGGTCAAATTGTTTAATGAACACGCTCAATATACCGCCGATCAGCTGCTTCGGCAAACTTTTTCTATCAGCGATCGCCGCTGGGATAAAGATGGCCGGCATCAGGGTTGTTATGACTTTACCGGCCCCGGTGTCACGAGGCGGGAGTAACGTGCCCATCGATCAGACGGCTATTAAATTGCAGGGGGAGCCGCAAGACGTTTGCGAAGCGCCGAGAATTGCTGCTTACGAAATACCGTCCACGGCGAGAGAGCTAAGTAGAAAACGGATCGTCTTTTTTGCCATTTTCTGACTCGGATAGAAACGATAGCGATCTAGATTAATTGGTATTGCCAGCGCTCCATGAATGGAAGCCCACAGGATCTGCGCGAACTCACCAGGATCACCATCGCGTATTTCTCCAATTTGCTGCCCTTCCACAATCGCTTCACGCAATAAGCGGTAGAAGACCTCCGTCTTTAACTGTTCAGGCACCGGTTTGCACATGGTATCCGGACGCACGAAGAGGAAAGCCCCCTTGAAAACCCTGTGTTGTTCAACTTCAAATCGAGCGTAACACTCCAGCACCTTGCGGATTCGTTTCAAGGGGTTTTCTGTTTCGCTAGCGATCGATTCAATCTTGAGCCTCAGATCCTTAACTGGCTCTTGCCACAATGCCTGGGCGAGATCATCAAGGTTCTCGTAGTAAATGTAGAATGTTCCTACCGAGATTCCTGCTTCAGCCGCAATGTCCCGCACAGAGATTTGATGTGATCCCTGTTTCGCGCGCAGCCTTATCGCTGCCTCTCGGATGTTACCTCTGGTCCTTTTTCTTTGTTCCTCGGTGAGTGCTGGTCTTGGCATGATATGGACTGTGGGCTCCCAGAATTTGACTAATACAGCGTGAGTGTGACATAGGTATCTGTGTGATTGTAAGTATCCCTTGCTTAGTGGAAAAGGGGTCGAAGGGATTAAAAAATAAACAATTGCACGATGCTAACAGCTGGCCAATAATACCGCTACACAAATGGCAACTAGCAAAAGGAATTGCAATGCCCAGAAGACCCCGGCAGTACTTGCCAGGCCTGTCCTATCACGTGCGTCAGCGCGGTAACAATCGGCAAGCCTGCTTCTTTGAGATTAACGATCGGCAGGTTTACGTCGATCTGCTCCAAACTGTTCTAAAACGTTATGGCGTATCTCTGCACGCCTATGTGCTCATGACAAATCACGTCCATTTGCTGATGACACCAGCAACGATCGACGGGATCTCTCGCGCAATGCAAGTGCTTGCGAGCCGTTACGCGTACCATATCAATAAAACGCATGGACGAACGGGTTCGCTCTGGGAAGGCAGGCATAAATCGTCGGCGGTAGAGTCAGATCGCTACTTGCTTGCCTGCTATCGCTACATAGAGATGAACCCTGTTGCCGCAAATCTAGTTCGTCGACCAGAACATTACCCCTGGTCCAGCTATGCAGCCAACGCATTGTTGCATGAAAATCAATTGATTACCCCTCATGTAAGCTATCTGGCCTTGGGCAAAGATGCGACAGCGCGTTGTGCCCATTACAGAAGACTGTTTGACGAAAGATTGTCGACTGCAGAGGTGGAGAATATTCAAATGGCGATGCATTATTGTTTGCCTCTGGGTGGAAAGGCGTTCTGCGCTGAGGTCGAACAACAGCTTGGCAGGAAGCTCGGACAACGCGGGCGTGGTCGTCCAAAGAAAACGGTTAAGAAATAATCCCTCCGACCCCTTTTTGCAAGCCAGCCCGGCGGCGAATCTCCGCCGCTACCAACCACAATCTATCCTGCCCCCACACTTCCAGATCAGGTTCGCCGTCAGGACCACAAAGCCGGTAGGAAGGCACCCCCCAAAGGCCCATGCCTTCTACCATTTCATCCTGGTGTTGTTCAATAAAGGATTTCCAATCGGAGCTGCCAAGGTGTTTCAAGGCTTGCGACCAATCGAGCCCCGCCTCTTCCACCGCTTGCTTTAGGTTCTTCTGTTTATGCAATGCTTTGCCTTCTGACCAGGCATAGCGCAACAAAGTGCTGAGGAATTCAATATCGTTGCCGAGTGATTTGGCCCACGGTAATAGTGAATAAGCTTGCCTGGTCGGTTCACCAATGGGGGTTACATGATTGCCGAAAGGCACGCCAAAAAAGTCACCCTCGCGTTTGGTGTCAAAGAAAATATAACTACCCTTGGCCGGTGTAGCGGCCACGCCACGCATGATCATCGGTAGCACAGGCTTGTGATGAAAGTTGATGTTGCAGGCCTTGCTGAGCTCAATGGTTCGATCAAAAATGATCGACGTATAAGGGCTGTTCAATGACGGGAAGAAATGCAAATCCAGCCCACTGGCGTCCACGCCGCCAACATCTATATCAGGGCGCTGTACGATATAGGGCTGTTCAGGCTCTTTACAGGCCCCGAGGTCGCGCAAGCGCTGCTCCAGATGAAAAAGTCGGTCAACGCCCCAGTACCATTCGCCGCCGTAATAAAGCATGGCACCTGAATAATGTTTCAATTCGGCCAGGCGTTCAGACCCTGAATCAAGAGAGGCTTCGGCATCTTTCGCTGTTGCGGTCATCTGGCCGTCTTCGACCGTATCACCTGACCACAAGCGGGTGCTGATACTTTCAATACGGTCAAGAAACTCTTCCGCACCAAGCGTGGCCAGCGTGCGGTTGGCAGCTTGTTGCAGTGCAGGTTCTGGCACTACACCAGTATTTTCAGGGAAGCTCAATCCATAATGGGGTGCAATCAAGCGACAGTCGCGGTGCGCCCAAACCGCCAGTTTTTCTTGTTCTGGCTGATTGCGGCCACCACTCGCTCGGATAAGGTGCGGCACAAATTCAATATCATAACGCTGCGCAAATTGCGCTATCTTTTGCGCCATCAAGTGCGAATAAGGGTCATCTGCTTGATGAAAATACTCCACGCGGTGAGCACCACGCTCGGCCTGGCGCTTCTTTTCGGCCGCTGTTCGCCTCTTGGCAATCTGCTCGGTG
The DNA here is from genome assembly GCA_039111475.1 of Pseudomonadota bacterium. Taxonomy (GTDB): domain Bacteria; phylum Pseudomonadota; class Gammaproteobacteria; order Pseudomonadales; family JAUIET01; genus JAUIET01. The sequence continues at coordinate 21,277 of JBCCIP010000032.1, forward strand.
CTGGCCACACGCCCCAGTGTCCTGGACATCAAAAAGCGCAAAAAGCGTGGCGGGTCAACAATAAACGATGGATTGGGATTGTTTTTTGGCTCTAGCATGGCAGTAATTCCCGAAATCGAGTGTGCACCTTACGATATAAAACGACGATTCTACGGCATTTAGTCAACGCGCACCCGCTCCACATTACGACTTACAAAACCGACTTCTGCCTTGATCAGCATTCGGTCAGGCTCGGGTAAAGACGCGGTTACTTTCTAGTACTCCACCAGCTTCTTTCGTAGAGTTGAATCCCAATCCAGCCGGTTCTTTTGAGTGCTTCCAGATACTGGAAATATCAGCGTTAAGCGCGAGCGGTGTTAATAGCTAGGCGGCGAATAAAAGGCTAATTCGACTAATCGTCAGTTGATGTCCCTGGTATGTTAGTTGAGAGATGGCAGGCACTAAGAGCTGGGCAATTTAGGTTTCCGCAGAGAACTCAAAGCAATCACGTCAGGCCAAGTGCAATATCATGGCGCGCAATACTTCCGATTTTGTCGCAGAAGGGAAACCGCAAAGGCGCGGTTGTTGTTCCAGGCTCACCGGTTGAATTGCTGAGCATTGACGGAGATACTGATGCACGAGTATCCATTCAGGGAACCGGAACCAGGCTCCGTGACAACAACTTTCAAAAAAGGAATCTAAATGAACGCTAGTCCGATCTTGTATGGCGTTCCATTCTCACAACCCGTTCGCGCCGTGATGTGGTTGATGATATATAAACGACTGCCATTCGAAATGGTATTAATCAACCCAGGTTCTAAAGGTGACATTGGTAGTCGAAACCCCGCTTACCTGGCGAAAAACCCCGGTGGCACGATTCCATGTTATGAAGAACCCGACAGTGGTTTTGTCATTGGCGAAGCTCACGCGATCATGTGCTATCTGGCTAGCAAACACGAATGGACTGACCTGTACCCTGATAATCTGCAACAGCGAGCACGCGTAGACTGTTACTTGCACTATCACCATCGCACTGTACGCGACGCCTCGCTTGGTTTGGTTGCCCCGCGTATTCGCAAAGACCTTGATATCCCTGAAGTAATGCAGCAGTCTGCAGCCGCACACTTTAGGCGCGCGCTAAACGCCTTTGAATCTGGCTGGCTTGCCGAGTCACGTTTTTTAACGGGCGATGAAATGACTCTGGCCGACATGGCCGCGTATGTGGAAATTGGCCAGATGCAGCCACAGTTCACCAACGTCTATGATTTCCAGCCATTCCCGAATGTTCAACGCTGGATGAACGATATGAGGCAGATTGATGGCCACGACGATGTGCATGTAGTGCTCGATGAGCTGGGCGACATCAGCACACTGGAGCCGTCCAAAGACACCATTAAGAAAGCCAATAAGCGCGCACTCAGTGCATTGCACGCGCGTATGGCCACATTGAGCAGTTGAGGAACACACAATGACTGATTCCACTGGCTATCAGCCGCCCACAGTGTGGCAATGGGTACAAGACACCGAAAGCAAGTTCGCCAGCGTTAATCGCCCAATTGCAGGCGCCACTCATGAAAAAGAGTTACCGGTTGGCAAGCATCCACTGCAACTCTACTCGGTGGCAACGCCCAATGGCGTAAAAGTGACGGTGCTGCTCGAGGAGTTATTGGCGATCGGGAAAGACGCCGAATACGACGCCTGGTTTATTAATATCATGGAAGGTGCTCAGTTCGGTAGCGGTTTTGTTGACATCAACCCCAATTCAAAAATACCGGCAATGCTTGATAACAGCGCCTCACCAGCCACCCGGGTGTTTGAGTCTGGTGCCATCATGTTGTATCTGGCGGAAAAGTATGACGCTTTTATGCCTTCAGGGACCGGGCGCGCCGAATGTCTTTCCTGGCTTTTTTGGCAGATAGGCAGTGCACCGTATCTTGGCGGCGGCTTCGGGCATTTTTACGCCTATGCGCCAGAGAAATGGGAGTACCCCATTAATCGTTTTGCTATGGAGATAAAGCGTCAGCTGGACGTACTCGATCGCACGCTGGAAGCACGGCGTTTTCTGTGCGGAGATGATTACACCATCGCCGATATGGCTGTGTACAGTTGGTATGGTCAGCTCGTGCTGACCGGTTTGTATGAGTCTAAAGAGTTTCTACAGGTTGAGGCATATGCCCACCTACAGAGATGGGCGAGCGAAATACACGCACGACCCGCGGTGCGACGAGGCCGAAAAGTGAATCGCCCGACTGAGAGTGGCGTGAAAGATCGACACAACGCGAGTGATTTGGATGCACTTGAGTAAAATAGGGAACGCCCACTTGTTTCAAGCAATTATATTGGCAGGCTGAAACAACGCTCCATCAAACATTTATTCCAGGGGCTACCAAAAAGACGCCAGGCTCAAATGAGTGTGCAATGTGCCGCTGAAAAGCCGAAAAGTCGCCAACCACTAACTGCCACAAGTATACGTATTCAATGTCGTCTACAACATTTGTATAAGGCGAGAATCCCATCGGGATATACGCATATTCTGCTGACTTTCTCGTGTTGAATAAATGATCCCGCTGGAACCGGGTAATATCCTCAATACGGTCCCGCCTCACCATGTCGAAAAAGGCTATTGCATTTCGATGGGTATCTAAGCGGCGGCAATATTCCGCAGGAAACAAACCGCCTGTCCAGCGGGCGTTTATTTCCGTAATCAGAACATCATCACCTCGCACGAAATAATCAATACCGCAGTTAAGTCCTTCAGCGGCACTATAACCATGATGGCGAGCATACTCGCCAACTCGCAGCAATTGCGAACGATGTTTTTCCTGAAGTTGCACACGCTCGCCTAGTTGGTTACCCACCCACTGTCCGTCACTGAACAGGATTCGACGCACATTGCTGATTTCCACCGATTCGTCCGTGATGGTTAAATCAACCGTCATCTCTTGCCAGTCGGTGGTGTCGAGTTGATGCTGAAGCAATACCGGCATGTCACCAGAATATTCAGCTGTGTAATCCACGGCCATCGCCACACTGTTTACGGGTATAACATTTCGCGAGCCGGCAAGACCTAGCAGCTTTAGCATTACCTGATTATTGTGGCGTGAGAAGAAATCTTCAACGACCGCAGAACCTAATTGATCACACTCGGTACACAGCGTATCGGGCACGGGCAAACCAAACTGGGGCGCGTGTTCGGCAAAATGAACTTTCGAGTTCACATTTTTGCTTACTTGCAACGCGTTGGAACTTTGATGCAGCAACTGGTTCCCGCCGCTGACCATGTAGAGGTTGATCAGCTTACAATCTGTTACCGACGTCCAATTTTCGGCCACAGATTCATAAAAGTTGTCCCGTGGATGAAAGCTAATATCACTGTCTTTGGCAACGTACAAGCCCATCGCCCCATAACATTCCTGATAGTGCTCTAGCAGCGATGCCCAATCGGGCAAGCCAAATTCGTCAAACAGCGCGAAATGATCCCCAGAATTCCCTATGCCTATAAGCGCCAACTGCAACATTCCAGTCAGTGCCTGATTTTCCTCATGGTCTCTTTGCTGCTTTGGCGTCAGTTCTTCCAAGTCGAAATGCAGCGAACAATCGTCGCCAGCCATTGCATGCAAGCGGCTTTCAGCCACTCCCGGTACGAAGGAATGCGCTTTTGTTTTCTCATTTTTCATTCGTTACGCTGCCTATTCTATACGGTCCAAATAATTCCTTATTCAGGCGCCTGCGAACCGCGGGTGAGACTGACGCACAAATGCAGATTAAAGGGATTCTTGATTGCTAACTTCAATCTCTCTTGCCTCAACAGTCTGTTAATTCAGCTAGAGGCATTACCAAACTTGAAGCCTTCATAATCAGCAGCTGCAATACTATCGCACAGCCCGCGGTACACACCTACTCCACCCACGTAGGCCATGAATATCTTGGGTTTACCGGGAATATTCGCGCCCATATACCAGGAATTTGCCTTAGGGTAGAGCGATAAATGGGCCTGCAAGTCGGTGTGTTTAGCCCATTCGTCTTCAGCCTTGCTCTCGGCTTCAATCGTAGTGAGGTTTCGCTCTTGCATCCACGCAATGCAGTCACTAACCCAATCTACATGCTGTTCAATGGACACCAGCATATTCGACAGCACCGAAGGGCTCGACGGCCCGGTGATAGTAAAAAGGTTTGGGAAGCCTGCTATGGCTAGCCCCAAATAAGTATGCGGTCCCTGCGCCCATTTATCTTTTAAAGACGCGTTATCCCTACCACGAATATCCACCGCAGTCAGTGCGCCGGTCATCGCGTCAAATCCGGTAGCATACACGATCGCGTCAAACGATTTTTCTCCCGCACTGGTTGTGATACCTGCTTCTGTTATTTCAGTTATTGGCGTTGAGAGCAGGTCTACCAATTCTACGTTGTCGCGGTTGTATGTCTCATAGTAGTTGGTATCAAGACATGGCCGCTTAGTAGCAAACGGGTAAGACCGCGGCACCAAAGCACTGGCTGTTTGGCTGTCCTTTACCACGCCCCTGATACGACTATGGGCATACTTGGAAATATCCTGATTCGCCTCTTCGTCCAACTGAATGTCTGTGAATGTAGACTGCATGGAAATCAACAGCCCTGCATCCCAGGCATCGTCGTAGCGACGTTTGCGCTCATTTTCATCGACCATATGCCACGACTCAATGGCCGGTGGTGGGTCAACAATGGCGGCCGCCGCCAATCGTTGTTGGGCGCGATAGTTCGGATAATTGCTCTTCATTTCAGCAACATCATCGCTGTCCAAAGGTCGGTTTTTGGCGGGCATTGAATACGCCGGTGTACGTTGATAAACGGTCAGCGCGCTGGCTTGTTCTGCAATTAGTGGAATCGATTGAATTGCCGAAGAGCCGGTACCAATAACAGCGACTCGCTGCCCGGTGAAATCAACGCCTTCATGCGGCCAACGGCCAGTAACATACGAGGGCCCTTGAAATTTCTCCTTACCGGGAATGTCCAGCGTTTTGGGCACAGAAAGACATCCTGTGGCCATGATGAAATAACGTGTGACAATGACCTCCCCGGTATCGGTATAAACCAACCATTGTTCATTATCTTCGTCGTAAACGGCTCGCTCTACTCGTGTTTCGAAGCTTATGTCTTTTTTGAGATCAAAGCGCTGCGCCACGTGCTCGGCATAGCGGAGAATTTCGGGCTGTGTGGCATAGCGCTCCGACCATTGCCATTCCTGCTCAAGCTCTGGCGAAAATGAAAACGAATAGGCCATGCTTTCAATATCGCAGCGTGCGCCCGGATAGCGGTTCCAATACCATGTCCCACCCACACCACCGCCCGATTCAAGAACTCGCGTCAACAAGCCCATCTCACGCAAACGATGAAGCTGATAAAGACCGGAAAAGCCGGCGCCAACGATGACGGCATCCATGCTAGATCTTTTAGCCAAATGCTGATCAAGCTGCTCGCCCACGTAGTTGAGCGCCTTCAATGCACCGGGTAACACATCATGCATTGTAAAGAAACCATGCATCTGTCGCTCAAACCTCTTGTGCACCACGTGGACACCTGCAGCCTTCAATTTATCCGCATAGGCCTCGCCTTCGTCACGTAATACATCATACTCGGCCGTGAGTATTACTGCCGGCGCCACACCTGCAAAATCCTGCGCACGTGAAGGTGATGCGTCGGACTCAAGGCGTTGCTCAGTGTCGGGTACATAATGATCCCAAAACCACGACATTGAATCGCGCGACAGCAACAGCTGATTAGAGGGGTCGTCAAAGCTGGCTGTGTTCATTTCGCCATCGGTCACGGGGTAGACCAATATCTGCAACGACACATCAGGTGTACCCTTCTGCTTCGCCCGCAATGCAACGACAGCGGCGAGGTTGCCGCCAGCACTGTCACCAGCGACGACTAGGGGTACGCGATTACCTGCCAGCTTTTCAACGTTCTGATCAACCCACAACAATGCGTCCCAACAATCATTCGGGGCTGTGGGGTAAGTATGCTCTGGAGCCAGCCGATACCCGGCGAGAATAACCACTGACTGTGTGCGCGCCGCCAGATGACGGCCGACTGTTATATAGTCGTCGATACTGCCGATGACCCAACCGCCGCCATGGTAATAAACAATCACTGATTTCGGCGGTTCTTGTGATGCTGTTTGTGGCGTTAGCACATGCGCACGAATAGTCTCACCATCGGCGGTGGGAATAGCAACTTCTTCCATGCTAGCCATCAGCGGGCCCTCATGGCTCAGCGCTGCCATACCTGAATACATGAGTCTAGCATCGTCTACACTGCCCTCATGCAAGCCCGGCGCGCCACTGATGACAGACTGAGTTACAAAAGCGGTGCTAGCGATATCAAGAGTCAAAGTGAGTACCTCTTCCTGTAAGCGATGAAATCGTCACGCTTAGTGTGCGTTGGTGCAGGATCAGTGTCTAGCAAACTGTTGAAAAAGTTTCTGCCGTCTATTTCGCCACTAGATGCCGCCCACAAATTCACAGCACTCGATGACGGACCAAATCCTTGCTACGTCGTAGAGATTACCAATTTCCCGCGCCGACCACTGGCGCGCACCTGGTGTTCAAACGCTTGGCGAAACTCAACAAGAGGATAGACAGTGTCAACAAAGGCGTGAACCGATTTTTTCGCCAGCGCATTCGAAACATACTCCACGCCACGCTTTCGGGATTGTGGGTCATAAATATGGTTATAGAGGGAGAACGGTCGCAAACAGGCGGCTTTTTGGGTCATTTCTATTTCTGGCAGTATCGTAGGGCCTGGATCAATACCGCCGTATAAAAATATCTCCGCATTTTGCGCCAGCCCGCCGGCATACTCCTGAACTATTTTACCGCCGATGGGATCATAAATAATCCTGGCGCCCTTATCGCCGGAATATTCCAACATTTTATCGGCCATACAGTCCTCACCCTGAACAATGACGTGGCTGTATCCCGCCTCGAGTAAGAACTCTCTATTGTTGGCGCTGCGACTGGTGGCTATTGTGTTTGCACCACGCTGCCTGGCAAGTTCCATTGCCGCCAACGCCGCACTACTGGTGCCGGCCGTAATGAGAATTGTCTCGCCACTTTCCAGTGCCCCCACTTCGAACAGAGCGTAATAAGCCGTTAAGTAAGCCACCCAAATACAACAGGCTTCATAAGCAGACAAATTGTCAGGGTAATGTGCCACAAATTCTGCAGGAACAATCGCAAACTCGCCATCAACACCATACCCATCATTCATCCATGGTAGCGAACTGACTCTATCACCAATGCTGAACCCGCTGACGTCCTCGCCAATCGCATCCACAATCCCTGCGCATTCATCACCAAAGCGTGCCGGCAATTGCATAGAGAACATGTATTTGTTCTCGAACAATTCCAGATCGCCATAATTCAGCGAGAACGCTTCAACCGCTATGCGAATTTCACCGGCCGCAGGTTCGGGTATTTCAAGATCGTCGAGGCTAATGCCATCTATACCGATATATTCGTGTAATCTAAGCGCTTTCAATTTTCTGAACCGTCGTTTACAACTGACGCAGAATAGCATTTTCTGCTCATCCAAGTGTGGTGACCGTTGTAATCGATTATGGCGTAACCTACCCCCAACTCTGCAAAGAGACAGCGATGTTAAACTGTGACTTCTAGTAATAAAAACAGAGAAAATTTTCAGTTGGAAGGTTATGCGACCAAAGCGGTTCCTACCGACGTATCAGTGTCAGGGCTTCGCATCGGTCTGGTCAATGGTGCCTTGGCTTTCGCTGTGCCCGGATTGATTACAGGGCTGGAGGTGGGCGGTGCTCTTGGGTTTAAAGCCAGTGTGGCTGCTTTTCTAATTGGGGGAACGCTACTGGCGCTGTTTGGCTTTATCACGGGCTTTGTGGGTTACAGAAACCGCTTAAGCGCTTGCATGACCATCAAATGCGTATTTGGAAAACAAGGTGCGGCGCTGATCAACTTGTTGATCGCTTTGTCATTACTTGGCTGGTATGGCATCAATATGGATTTGTTCAGCAGCGTTATTGCCGAACTCCTGCAGCGCTGGCAAGGCAGTGAAAGCAATGTTTTCGCGACAGAATTAAGCGCCGGCATAGCCATCACTTTAGTGACCCTGTTTGGTTTTAGCCTGATGGAAAAGCTCTCTGCTTACCTGGTTCCTGTAATGATTGCGCTTATCGTTTATATCGCGCTACAGCTAGATTCATTCTCAGTCGACAGCGCACCAATAAGCAGCGCACCACAGCTTACATTGATTGAAGCCGTCTCTGTGGTGTTGGGCAGTTTTATTGTTGGCGTCGTGCTTATGCCAGACTTCACCCGCTTTGCTGGGAGTATGCGCGGTACGGCAACGGCCTCGGTTGTGCCATTCCTTCTTCTCTCCTCTTTAGTGTACGCGGTGTCAGCTGCAGCCGGATTAATGGTGCGCAGCACCGATGTGCTGGAAGTATTGCTGGCTTTAGGCGTGGGAAGCCTGGCGTTCCTGTTGATCGTTATTTCCTCTTTCCTAACGAATGTTGTCAACCTGTACAGCGCTGGGTTGAGTATTAATGCGGTATTCATACGGTTGAAGGAGTGGCACATAGTGCTAATTGCCGGCCTTATTGGTACGGTACTCGCCTCACTCAACTTATTGGATCGCTTTACCGATTTCTTGTTTGGCCTGGCCGTAATCTTCGCACCAATTGCGGGTGTCTACGTTGTTGATTTCTTCCTGACACGCCGCGCACAAGCTTATTCGCTTGGCGAGTATCCACGCACAACAAACAGACAAAAGCTGGCTGTGCGCTGTTGGATTGTTGGAGTGATGGTATCAATGCTGTCGCAGGCCGGAGTTTGGTCTCTGTTAGGTTTGCAATCACTGGATGGCTTGATTACCGCCGTTGCGTTGTACGCACTGCTTAGCCGTTTTGAGCTCGCACATCAGCGAAACCAATAGGGTTAGTTTGCGCACCATCAATGCCGAATTGTTGTATGTGACGAAGCAGCTAGTTGTCAATGGCATTGTAGATAATCTGTTCAAGCTCACCTCGAAAGTTATAGGAGCTTGAAGGTATAAGCTGCGTCATGAATATCACCACAAGCTCTTTCGCTGGATCAATCCAGAAAATCGTGCTGGCCATACCACCCCAATAGTAGGTTCCATGGGTAGCAGGTGAGCCATTTTGTTCAGGGCTTTGACTTATGGCGAAGCCCAGACCAAAGCCAATACCATCAAAACCGGTTTCGGTGAATGTGCCTGACGCAACAGAGGCAAGATCCACTTGGCCCGGCAGGTGATTACGGGTCATTTGTTCGACAGTGCTGGTTTTCAGAAGCCGCTCACCTGCCAGAGCGCCGCCATTCAATAGCATTTGGCAGAATCGATTGTAATCCTTCACGGTAGACAATAGTCCGCCACCGCCGGACGCTCTGCGACTGACGGTATAACTACTACTGTTTGGGTCGTCTTGCAGCGCAACGACACCACTAGGTTGCTTTTCATAACAGGCCGCAAATCGTTGTTCTTTGGCCGTTGATATCGTAAAGCTGGTATCCACCATTGCCAGCGGGTTGAATATCCTCTGCTGAAAAAATTCGCTGAGTGTTTGCGCTGAGAGAATTTCTACCAAATGCCCAAGAACATCGGTTGCGATTGAGTACTGCCAACTGTCGCCGGGCGAATAGTTAAGGGGCACGCTCGCAAGCTTGTCGATCATGGGCTGCATGGCTTCGCCCGGACCGCTGGATAACATTCTCATGCGTTGATAAGCACGATCCAAACTGGTTTCTGTATCCAGCCCATAGGCAAAGCCCGCTGTGTGCATTAGTAAATCACGAATGCTCATCGCGCGTTTGCTCGCGGTTGTTTTAAAATCGGGGTACTCACCAGATTGGTAAATTCGCAATTGTGCAAACTCAGGAATGTACTTGTGAACCGGCTCTTCTATTGCACAGAGCCCCTCCTCCACAAGCATCATAATAGCCACGGAGGTAATGGGTTTGGTCATCGAGTAAATGCGAAATATGGTGTCTGCTTTCATAGGCGTACCGCGCTCGCGGTCGGCCAGACCCTGTTGATCGACGTAACAAATTTCTCCGTGCCTTGCGACCAGCACTGAGGTTCCGGCCACCTTTCCAGGGGCAATATACTTCGCGTGAAGATGCTGGCCTAACTCAGCCAGTTTATCGGTGTTCATAACATCCCTTGCGTCTTGCTTTCTAATTTACATTTGGCGACGCGCTATATTAGCGATTGCCTATTTTATCGGAAAGCCCATTCTTCGTTACAAACGCATATTCCTGATCGTCCATGGGGCTGAATTCTATCTGTGAATACGAGATACTGTTCTGGTAGCGCACTGCTAATAACGAGGTGTCGGCAAACGATTCCGCTTTACTCTAACGCTAGGGAAGTGACATGAGATGAAACATTCTCAAAAAAACCATATGGCGACTATACAACTCGCACCTTAAACGCCCCTGATTCTGGTGACTTACAGCGATCATGAGCGGCAATTACAAATGACAGTCTTTAGCATTGCTATTTAATGAGTATACTGTCTCCTGAGTTCACATTGCGTGACCAAGCTACCTGTGAATATCACCTACTTGCGTGGAAATTTAATGACTTATAAAGCAACCGGCCGACTGCACAAGATTTTCGACACTGAACCGAAGTCAGCCTCTTTCTCTGTGCGTGATTTTGTCATTGAAATAGCTGACGACAAATTCCCGCAGATGGTGAAATTTCAACTGACACAAGAAAAGTGTGCACTCATTGATGACTACTCCGAAGGCGATGAAATCAGTGTCAACTTTGATTTGCGCGGTCGCGAATGGAACGACAAGTACTTCACCAACCTGAGTGCCTGGCGCATTGAATTAGCCGGTGCTCACGATGAAGCCCCAAGGGATGCAACCAGTGAAGCCGACCCGCTTGCCTCTGTCGGCAATGACTTTGACGATGACATTCCTTTCTAAGCCAAAGCAAATCGATTAGCTCTCTCACCGGCGTTTGAGTTGCTCAGCACCGCTGGTACCACGTAATTCACAGGTGATAGCATTGCGAGCGTTAGATGCCGCGATGGCGCAGAAACCAATCGGCTGATCGGCGTATCGTCCAATCGCTGATTGCAAGCGGGGGCTGTCTTGTATATCAACACCGATGTTGACGGCATGCCTATCATCGAGCCGACCTTCGAATTAGTCTGAAGGATTGTGCTGTTCAATGAAATCGGCCATTTTTCGCAAGGTCTGCGTTCTGGTCTGGCTGGTCGATAGCCAGTGATCTTCGCCCTTTAAAGCCACCAATGTCACATCTTTACCGGCTTTTTTGAGAGCCTTGCTCATCACTTTACTTTGGGTAAGCGGAACCACCGTGTCATCCTTGCCGTGAATAAGCAGTACTGGCGCTTCAAAAGAGGCGGCGGCATTGACTGGGGATATCGCTTCCAGTTTATCGCGATCAGCCTTGGAGTCGCCTACCAAATCACGCCAATAAGAATTTACCCAATGTCTAGCCCCATACTTACGCTTATCATCAGCGAGCATGCGCGGTAAATCACTCACGCCAGCAACGGCAACCACACATCGGTAAATCGATGGCGTATACGCACCACCTGCCAGTGCGGAATATCCACCATATGAAGCGCCCATAATGCACACGCGATTTTTGTCGACGTAGCCTTGTTTAGTGAGAAACATGACACCATCGCTGACATCATCCTGCATTTCCCGGCCCCATTTGCCTCGTCCTGCCAGCATAAACTCTCGCCCAAACCCAGAGCTGCCCCGAAAATTGGGTTGCAAAATCATGTAACCTCGACTGGCAAAATACTGTGCCCACCAATCGAATCCTATACCGTCATACGCTTCAGGGCCGCCGTGTGGTATGACCAGTAAGGGCAAATTCTTACGTTGGTCTTCATCAATACCTGCTGGCCACGTGATAACGGCGGGTATGGTCAATCCATCGCGCGCGTCGTAATGCAGCCATTCCACGGTTCCGATATCACCCATCTTTATGTCTGGGTATCCCGTTGCCATGACCGACAAAGTGACCTTATCGCTATCAAACATCATATAGGATTCAGGGTCTATGTTGCCGCTTACCTTGAATATCATCTTCGATTTATCTGCACTTGCATCAACATAGGTCAGTGCGTTGTTCTCGAACGTTGCATCCACTCTTTTGAACACCTTCTGTATGTTGGGCTCTAGAAAATAGTAAAACGGAGATTGGCTGTAGACCACGGCGTCCAATTTGCGATTTACATCAGTTCTAAGATCTTCTACGTCGTTGTTCCGTTTTTGGAAGGCTGTTGAGGTGATCTCGCCTGTTTCCAAGTCCAGTCTCTTTACGCCCGCTTCTGGCTTGGTTGACTCAATAAACAGCAAGCCTTTTTCGTCGTAAGAAACCGCCAATACCGTGAGTTGGGGTCTGTCCACCTTTTGTGTGAATACAAGATTTGCCTTACCACCTATATACGAATAAATACGATGTTCCTGATCTCTCTCCTTGTAGTCCTCCCTGGCCAATACCGACCCGTCGCCGGCCACAAACCAATCTATGGTACTGTGTTTTCCGCGACTATGGCGCCGTCCTATGCCGGTTTTCAGATCAACCTTGAACAAGTCATAAGGTGGCAAAGTTGCTTCAACAAAGCCTGGCATATAAGCCAAATTCTCGTCGACATTAACGCCCACAATTTTTCCTAACCCAGATTGGGCCGGGTGCAATCCCTTCGTTTTATTGAGTAATATCTTCGTTTTCTTTGTTTTTAGAGAAAAAGAAAACGCGGCTGAAAACTCAAGCTTGTTGACGTTTCTATAACCAAACACTCTTTTTGTGTCAGAGGCTAACATAATGACGTGGTTATTGCTGGCAAAGTAGACAGTTCTTGCTTTGATTTCGTTGCCCAGCCTGGCGCCACCTACAAATTCGCGATCACTCAATCGCCTGACAAACAGAAAGTCTTCGTGATCCTGTCGACGAATAAAAGCAATGTGCAATCCATCTGGTGAGATCGACATAGAGCGGATGGTAGGTAGCTGACCAAACTCTTCCAATGCCGGCTTCGAATAGATAGGCCACGATAATATTAGAAAAAAAACCAGCAGGAACCGGCGTACAGTCAGCACAAATACCTGATGCGGCATCTTTAGAACATCGTAATAAATCATTGTGTTAGTGTAGCGTATTATTCAACTAAACGTTTATTCTTGGTTTTCTTGCGCTTGTTGCCATGACTATTATCGTTATTATGGGGTTCGAGGGGCTCGAATATCTCACTCCGAAACGCTTTCCTCCATCAATAACGTGGATCAATCCAAATAGGCGAAGACCACGCGCGTTCATGAATGGTGGAGGGTACGCGTGGGTCAGGATCGCGGTTCAAACGGATAGCATCATAGGTAGACCAACGGCAGGTCGGGTTCTGTAGCGCGCGCACGTAGTAGAACGCGCCCTGTGTGATATCGAAGTGGTCATCCTGCCATGCGGCGGCTAGTTGCTTGGCCCCAATGTTCGTGCTCACTTTGCAGGTAGCGGTATCAACCGTGGCGCCGTTATCGGGGCAACGGCCTGTCATTGGATCTACATCCAAGCCATCTGCGCATGCAACATCGCGCACAAGTTCATGTGTTTCGCCCTCTTCGTCAATCCATCCCTTCACGACCTGTATGCGCTGTAGCGGCGCGCTCAGCCAGTCGGCGCTGGCCCAGACGAAAAAGGTAGGGCTTTCTACTTGCCTTACTGCTAGTCCATCTTCACGCTTGAGTACGCTACCCATAGGCACACCCCCGGCCGCTGCCTGCTCAACGGCATCGCCTTGTTCTACAATGGATTCATCAAAACCCCAACCGGCAAAAAAACGCAGGCCAATGCGCGGGCCCGAGGTTGCGTAGGCTTCGCGTCGTTTCATGCCGTCAAAGAGTGCATCGCGCGTATTTTCCTTTGCCCAGACGGCGGCCAGGCCACCAGAGCCGTGGTCTGGAAGCACCTGGCTTTCGAAGGGCAGGTCATCTCGCACACGTAAGCGCCTTAGTGCTGGCGAACTGACCGCGCCGACCTTTCCTACGTAATCCCATTCTTCGGCATCACCCGGATTTGAATTGTGTCCATCGGTGGCTGCTATGAAACCGAAGGCCATGGGGTTGAAACCAAGCTCACGCTCCAGCCGCATCCCTATTTTCAAACCCTGGCGCACAAAAGACGATTCCAGCGCACAACCATTTTCCTGGCCCTGCTCACAGGGCTGTAAGATTTGCTCAAATGCGCACTCCTCATCCGTTGCACCAACGCCTAGCGCGCACTCAGAAGCCCCTTTTACCTGGTAAATTTCAGCGAGCGGTTCATGCCGCATTCGCACGCGCCAATCATTCTCACCGTAGGTGTCGCCATCCCAGGTATGCCGGCTGTAGAATAGACCCCAACCCTTGTTCATATTGTGCGGAATGGTCAGGAAATCGCAGTTGTTGATGCAAGTTTCTTCGAGGCCGAGCCACAAGCCTATGGCGTTGTTAACATCCAGCGACGAGATTGCGTGTGCAGGAAGGTCATCGCCATTAAAGATCACATTGCGGTGGTGTTTCCCCGCGCGTTCTAGCGACGGTGAGAATTCATAACCGGCAAAGGTGGTGAACACGCCGGGCTCGTTGTGGCGATCAGCCAGGTCGATATAGCGCGCCCAGTCAGACCTGGCGTCGCGCATACAAGCCGCCGCGCGCCCATCGCGGCAGATCGGGGTTGGTTGCCTTGGTGGGCGCTGACGATTGCGATATACGCCAGCCGGGTGTGCTGGGTCGGGTTCAACCGCCATGCGGGTTTGCCGACTCTGCACAAAAAACGCCGTGGTGTACCCAGGAGTTTCCATAATCCAACAGTTCACCCGTTCGAATAAGGTCATATCAGGCGCGCCACAGCGGGATCGTGTGCCAAAACCTTCCGCATGATCGGTGATAGCCACAAAATCTAAAGGGCGCGATAACTGCATCAACTCGCCGCCAGGGCTGCGCAAAGATTCACCACGTGCAAAGCGGTACGCGTCCTCTATCGTCGCAGTAGTACCAAAGAGGATGGCGTCCATGCTTTCAGTCGTGTGCACATGAAGCTCGCCCCAGTACACGTTTTTTAAGGGGTTGTAAGGCTGTGGAACCAAGGCGAGAGGCTCTGGAACCTGGATGAGACTGTCGTCCTGGAGCGCGTAGTCCGAGGCTGCCGTTTCGGGCACTATCTGCTGTGCCGCTTCGTGCAGTGGTTGAAATATGCGCCACCAGAACAGTAAAACCGCCAGTAAAATGAGAATAAGTAGGGCCAGTAGAATTTTTTTCAGCATCGACACACTGTCTCTCAAAAAACGTTTCGGTATGCATGGCAAAGCTCGGCACAAGCGATAGTAGCACTTTGGCGTTTCAGGGACAGTTTACCCAAGACCGATGCCTTACTGGTTTAGTAAGTTACCTAAACTGCCACCAGAATTACTCGCAATTCATGTCGACCTTTCCTCTACGTATTAGGCGGTATACTTTCCGCAAATTAGGTGAGAATTAGCGCGAGGAACAAAATCATGGCTGAAGAAACACACTTGGCGGTGCAAGCCAATATGAGCTCCATTAAGCATGCCCAAGAGGGTAACAAGGAAGAATGGTTGGCTCTCTATGCGGAGAATGCGGTAGTGGCCGACCCTGTAGGGGTCTCTCCGATGGATCCTACTGGACAAGGGCATCAAGGTATCGCCGCGATTGAGGCTTTCTGGGACGCCGTTATCGGGCCTTCCAACGTGGAGATTACTGCGGCTAAACGTTGGACAAGCGGTGATTATTGCTGTTGCGTTGCTCAGGTGGCGCGCAGCAAAGAACCGGTAAATGGCAAGCACACAGAGTGCGATATGCTCGCCGTTTACCATGTCAATGACGAAGGTCTGATCACCAGTATGAAGGCACACTGGTCATTTGACGAGCTGATGGCGCAAATGAGCTAAATCCAAGAGACCCGAGGAAAGAGTGATCTGACACTACAAGTGCAGCTACTTCAGCGCAACGGCAGAATTTATTCTGGAGTGCATCAGACTCATTGTCGAATCAATGACCGTAGCAATAAGAACACGTAATAGCCCATTTGCCTTGGTATCGATTTGAACGAATACAGCCAGGCCTTCAATCATGGCCATCATCGATACACACTGCGGCCGACAGCGTTGCTCGCTCATGGATGAATTTACAGCGCGCAGTCGTCTTGTTTCGTTTTTATTATTCAGTCAACTGTCCGATAAATGATATTACTGGAGCCTTGCTATGGTTAGCCTTACCCACTTACCTTCTGATTGTTCCGTGCCCGATATTATTGAAGTGATTGAAAAAGACGGCGCTGTAATTGTTGACGATTTTGTAGACCATCGCTGGTTGGAAGAATTTAATGCCGCCGTGCAAACCTCCATCGACCAATACACACCTTATGATTACGGTGAGCCGGAAGCCGCAGAGTTTCTAGGCCATTATACAGTACGTATAAATGGCCTTGTCAGCAAAGCAAGTAATTACATAGACCTTGTGACGGATGATCGCCTGCTGGGTGTTATGGATCATTTTCTAAAACCCAGTTGTGGTCAGTACTTATTGAACTCCAGCGAAATCATTGAAATACATGGCGGGGAAACGGCCCAAGAGCTGCATGTAGATGACATGATTTGGCCTGGCCATTTCTGGATGCCGGGGCGTATGTTGCAGTGCAACACTATGGTGGCCGGTACTGATTTCACCATCGAAAATGGCGCCACCTGTGTGGTGCCCGGTAGTCATCTTTGGGACGACCCGGAACGTTTAGCCCAAGCTGAAGAAGTTGCTCAAGCGGTGATGCACTCAGGAAGTATTGTATTTGTCGGTGGCAAAACCATTCACGGTGGTGGCAGCAATACCAGCGGTCAGCGCCGCCGAGCAATTGTTACGTCTTACGTTCTCGGTTGGTTACGATCGCAAGAGAATCACTTCCTGCACACTTCTGTCGATCAGGCAAAAGATTGGCCGGAACGTGCTCGCCAGTTACTGGGCTACGACTTATATTCGCACTACGAAGACGGGCTGATGGCCGGCCCGCTTGGGTATTACGAGTACGGCAGCCCCGCGGTATTGTTCGAATAGCTTGAGACTCATTTCTTATAACAATCGTCCGGCCCATATGAGGCCGCTACCAGTTGAATCGCTTAAGCGGCGCAGCGATGAGGAATGAACATTTGATTTCAGGCAAGTTTTGGGCACAACGACGAATCAAGGTGGCCCGTGGTAACCATCCAGCGAAGAGTGTCCTCAAAAGTTTCGCGTATTGGGCGCAATGACAAACCACGTTCAGCCAGTGCCTCGGTATTGCTAATTCTTGGCCATAGAGTGGCATAACGCATGGTCTCAGCTGAAATCGGCGAATCGTTTCGCTTAATCAATCGCTGCATATCTATCAACCTGCCGACTAATCGCAACTTCCACCCCTGCGCGGGAATTCGTTTCAATACACAGCCCGACACGGCCTCGATGATATCGGCCTGCTGCGTCCACTGACAGAATACGCCAGGCACCAGAAACCGGCCGCTGCCGCCCTGTTCCACCAGAGAACGGATCATTGCGGCAAGATCACGTACGTCTACATACTGCATCCCCCCATCACCAAAAATACGAAAGCCATGTTCGATGCGATGCTTGATGGCTTTACAAGAGTCGGAAAACCCTGGGTCGTCTGGGCCGAGAATACCGCCAGGATAAAGAATCGCTATCGGCGCGCCTTGCTGTTGTTGCCCTCGCAGAAATTGTTCCGCGGCCACTTTGCTTTGCCCGTAAGGCATCTTGGAGGGCGTGGGTGGTGCATCGGCCGTGACTTTAGCGCCGTCTTCATTAAATATTGCAGTGACACTTGACAGGCAAATAATTCTTTCTATTCCCGCTGCAAGTGCGGCGCCTACAACGTTTTTGACCCCATCAACATTCACTGCAAACAGATGTTCAACCGATTCCATTTGCATTGGCGTACCAGCTGCCGCATGCACGAGTGCGTCACACCCTGCGACAGCGCGCTGAATCGAGTCCAAGTTGGTGATATCACCTTGCACGATTTCGAGGAATTCACCCCCGCGGTTCTGATAGATATTCTCTGCTTTATTAAGGTTCCTTGCTATCAAGCGAACAGAATGACCGGCCTGCATAAGCTGCCGACAAACGTGGAAGCCAACAAAACCGGTACCACCGGTTATCAGAACGTTCATGCCAAACCTGTCAGGCTTCAACCGTAATCACATGATTGGGACAATACTTGACTGCTTTAAGCACTGATTCATGCAGTGCTTCGCTGGGCTCCTCAATGAGCACCTTAACGATAGGGTAGTCATCATCCTGTTCCACAACATCGAACACCTCTGGCGCCTCGCCCACGCAAACACTATGCCCCTGACACAATTGTAAATCCACTTTGATTTTCATGCTCACTGCCTCATCAGATCAAGTTTCTAGACCGCGCATATTTGCTGACCGCATTGCGTTTCTTGTAGCGCAATCTACATGGAGAACTTGGCTTTAGAACCATTGCCGACAAATCATCCTGGTAGACATCTTCAGAATCTACCAATTCAAATTCATAGCGCTGCAGTAGAGCTGCAAAAATGGACTTTAGCTGCATCATCGCAAAAGCATTGCCGGCACATTTATGCGGTCCACCGCCGAAAGGAATATAGGCCCATAAGCTGTCTGGTTTTGGTCGGTGCGCGTCAAAGCGCTCTGGATCGGGGAAGAAATCGGTGTTTCTGTGCGAGCCAAAAGTGGATATGGCCACCGTTTTGCCCGCCTCAATCAAAATACCATTGTATTCGATATCTTCGACAACGCGGCGCATTAACAATATCAACGGCGGATGTAAGCGCAGCACCTCCTCAATAAAGCGCTCCAATACTGGAATTTCGCGCAAGCTATCAAAGTTAAGTTCGCCATCGCCTTTGAACAGATGTTGCAGCTCACCAAGTATTTCATCGGCGAACTCTCTTTGCCTGGCAAGTTCTACCAATGTCCAGGTTGCTGTGCCTGAGCTGGTATGATGACCGGCAAACATGGTCGCAATCACCAAGCCGGTAATTTCGTTATCAGTGAGATACGTACCGTCTTTATAGGTGCCAGACATAAAGGTTTCCAGCGCATCACCATATTCGCGGTCGTTGTTGGCACGACGCTCAGCAATGATCTCGCTGATCAATTCTTGCAGACGAGCTCGGGCTTTGTCGCGAGCCTCAAATATTGGCTGCTGCATGTACGGGTCAACGAAGGCAATGGCCTGCAAACCTTTTTCCAAATCGTGGTATAGGTTTTTAAATTCCTCCGTCATCTTGTAGCGAAAGTCTTTACCGAGCAAACAGTGGCAAGCCGTATTCAATGTCAGTGTAATAAAACCATCCAGGAAGTCCATCTCGCCTTCTTCACCCCAGTCAGCAACCCAATCCTCCACCTCCCGCGATATAATCGACGCGTAGTTCTTCATATTTTGGTAGCGCAGCGCGTTCACCTGAATTTTCAGCTGGGTTTTCATGCGATCGGGTGGCGCGTCAAAAATAACACCTTTGCCAAAGACTGGTACCGTGGCTTGATAGGCGGCTGCGCGACTGAGCTTGTTATCCAACGTTTTAAGAAACGCTTCTTGTGCGTCAGGGCCACTCATCAGCACTGTATGCTGGCCACCCATGTTGAATTCAGCCAATTCGCCGCATTCCGCATGACAGCGCATCAGAAATCGCGCGAAGTTCGCGCTGAATTCTTCCATATGCCCCACGTCTGGTTTTTCACCACTGACCTTGCGTGGCAAACTTAGTGGCTTTGAGGCCTCCTCAGCCATTGTCTTTTACCTGTTCAGTAGACATGCGCGGCATTTCTTTCAATATGCCCTTCTCCACACATTCCATAATCAGATTGGTGATGTTGGTATAGTCGTACATGTCCATTTGCTCTGCCCATTCGAAATTGCCGCCATACTTGAACCATGAAGCGCCAATCACCTTCATTGCTGAGCCGTCTTCGCGCCTAGGTGCACCCGGTGGCGTTTGCCACCAGGTAGCGAATACTTCGCCCTTGTGCTCGTCAATAACGATTTTTTCGTAGGGATAAGTCCACCCTTGATACGGGTCCATGGCCGCACCAACACAGGTTTCGCGGACCGTTTCCCGGTCATTGAATTCGTACTTGCCGTTCGGAGTTTCCCAACCGTACTTAATGTTTTCAGCAAAACAGTCTGCCAGGCAACGCCAGTTCCCGTCGCGCTCGGCTTTGTCATTCGTTGCCAACCAGCGCTGAACCATTTCTTCCATTTCTTCACGACTGTATCCGGACATGGCTTTTCCCCTATTGGCAATGAGTGAAACTCCTTAAACGATACATGATCTATTTTATAGTTACAACTATTAAAATATTGCAGCAAAACACTTGATCTGTCACAATACCGGTCACAGTTTGGATGTGGCTTTACGCAGGTACTGTGACCAACCGCGCAAACATATCGGTGCAAACGATGAAATTTTGGCAGTCACTCGCCTTTGTTGAAATGGATCAGATTGTGGAATTGGCTCAATTCTGTGAATCGATCGGTTTTCATGGCGTCTCCTACGGCGATCACCTCGTCACCACCAAAGACCAGGTGGACGAATACCTTTATCAGAAAAGCGGTCAGGTGTTTTGGAACCCGGAGACCCATTGGCCAGATCCGTGGGTGTTAACCTCCGCTTTAGCACAGGCAACAACCAAGCTGCATTTTTTATCAACTATTTTCATATTGCCTATGCGCGAACCTCTCAGCGTGGCCAAGGCACTTTCTACTGCGGCCTTGCTCTCTGACAATCGCATCACGCTGGGTGTAGGAGTAGGTTGGCAAAAATCGGAATTTGATATGGTCGGTCAGGATTTCAGTACCCGCGGAAAGCGCGCCGATGAAATGTTGACGATTATCCCTAAGCTGATGACGGGCGAAATGACGGAATTTCATGGCAAGTACTATGACATTCCACCGGCTAAAATGGCCCCAGGAACAACACAAGCCATGCCCATCCTAGTTGGCGGTTACGCGCCCGCCGCACTGCACCGCGCTGCGCGTCACGATGGTTGGATGGCCACTTCACATGAAGAAGTAGAGATCTACCCGCTCATTGCGCAGCTGAATCAAGCGCGTGAACAGCAAGGCTGTGCCGATAAGCCATTTGAAATTTGGACCGGTGTTAAAAATCCTGGAGACGGCACGCACGACCGTCTGGCCGCCGCTGGTGTAACGATGGTTAATGGCTGCAATTTTCTTAACGATGATGGCCGCACCTGCCTATCCAGTATTGACGACAAAAAACGCCGTATAGAGCAGTTCGCCAGTCAGTTTATTCCATGCTAGCACGCTGCCACAAACCGCCGCCAGTCAGAGCCAGAGATAAATCTTGATCGCAAAAGCAAAACCTTCAAAGCGTGAAATAACTCGCGCTAAAGTGATCACTGCGGCGATCGCCTGCATTCATAAGGAGGGATTCCATGCGGCACACACGAACCGCATCGCCGAACAGGCCGGCGTGAGTTGGGGCGTATTGCAATATCATTTCGGGGACAAGGACGGTCTATTGCAAGCCGTATTGGATCATATCTTTGACGATTTCATCACAACGCTGAGCAACACCGATTTAAACGGCGAAACCCTTGACGCAAGAGTGCAACAACTCATTGATGCAGTCTGGGCCCTGGTAAGCCAACGGGAATACCGGGTGAGTATTGCTATTCTGCGCAACGCCGGAAAGGATCAATCCTCAACCATCAATGGGCGTAAGCAAATAAAGGCCTGGGCAAGCCAGATGAGTTCCCTATGGGACGACATGTTCGCCGATGACATTCGCGAATCAACAATGAGCGAGACGGCCAGGCACCTGATGTTCGCCACATTGCGAGGTCTTGCGGATGAAATAAACCCCAAGGCGAAACTGAGCAAGACAGCCTGGCAGGCGGAGAGAGATGCGTTAGCCGATGCGATTACGTTCATTCTTCGGCAATAACGCCAGACTGCGTAGTCAATTCCAATACACGCCACCAGTTATAACTCGCGCTTAGTCCGAGGCGGGCACTTCGACTTCTATTCCTTTGACTCAGTTACCAGCGATAGTAAGAAGTCGTGTATTGGTTCTGCCCGTGGGAATACATCTTGCGAAAAGCAGGTTTGTAAAAGTGATACAGAGGACGAGTGCCTTGCGAGCAATAATGGGCAACCAGGCTTCGACGCGTCAATTCTGTATTCTCAATGTCACCACCGCCGTGCGCTAATCCAGCATGCCAAATCAACACATCACCCTTTTTGGCAATAAAGTGCTTGGCTGGAATAGCGTGAGCGCTGATCTTGTTCTCTAGCCACTGCTGCCAGCGATCCAGCTCAGCAATGCCGTCTCGCTCTTCATCGTAATGCGTGTGTGCGCCGCTGAATAAAAAATCGGTCCATTGATGGCTTCCCGGAACAAACTTGAGAGCGCCGCTACCGGGTTGCACGTCCTCGAGAGCTATCCAGCAGGCGGCTAGTTTAAACGGAGAAGTCATTCGCACGAACGCTGTATCCTGATGGTAAGATTGCGCAGAGCCGTATTCAAAATTCAGTGACTGCGTTAGGAGCGGCTTAGCCGCGAACACCTTCCGCAGGAAACCAACAATCTCCGGATGAAATAGTAAACGTCGGCTCGCTTCATTAAACATATAGTCATCTATAATCCGAATGCTGTCATTCGGATTTACCGCGTCTCTGCAATATTGTCGTTGACCAGCAAACTTAGCGCCTGTAATTAGCAAAGAGCAGTCTTTGCCAGCGGTTATTGCTTCGAGTTCTGTCCGGTAAGCATCTATCATCTGTGGCGCAATTGCCTGCGGCAATATGACATAGCCGTCCCTTCGCCATTGATCAAGAAGCGCTAGATCTTCCGGGTTCCAGCCCTCAAGCCGAGCGCGCCGGGCTAACTCAGCTTCAAAATCAATGCGATCAGTCCACATTCCCCCGTAAGGAGAAGGGTACTTGTTGCAATTGAGGAATTGCTCAAGACGATCACTGTTCAACGTGGCAAGGTTGTATAGGAACCAATAAAGTGTTGGCGATTTTTGAACCGCGTGTTTCAGTGTGTAAAGCAACTGTCTCATTTTTGATTGACGACCTAGCTAACAAGTGTGGAACGCAATATTGACAGGAGAATTCGGGTTCATTGTGGATTAGCTTAGTCCCTGCTTAGCAATAAATCGCTGCGTTTCCAGTTGCTAATACTCCATTTTTCCTTTGATATTGCCAAAGGCAAGCATAGGTACCTTATTACCTGTCGCGTTAAATAGGTCACCCAGCAAGTAAGGAATTAACCGCAAGCTGGCACCGGTGCGCTCAATAGTCGCTGGCAGACCCACCAGCCGCTTCAATGTGTTCAGCAAGAACACTGAGACCTTCTTGATCACAGCAGAAACACATTGCAGCGTGATGGTTTTCGTTTGCGAATTTCTTGGCGACATGGACACCAATTCCTGCGCCAGCGCCTATTACAAGATACACTTTTTTCGTATTGTTCACCCCAAAATATCTCTGCAAACACTATAAATGCACAAAGCGGCAATACAGTGCCGTTCACAGTCCATACCCCTAACTTTGCTTGGACAGTATACTCTGCATGCTGACACTCAAACGGCACACACAATAGGTACTCTACAGATTCACCATGAAATTGCCGCTATACACTCGAAAGGAGCCACTTTTACTTCCGTATTTCCCACAGCGGTTTTACCTCGCCTTGCGTGATCGAGGGTTTGACGATACGCAAATTTTTGCGGGTATGGACTTTGGTTCTGATGAATTGCAAGACCAAGCTTACCGGCTGACTATCGAGCAGCACGAGCAGTTCATTTTGCGTATGCTGGATTTAACGGAAGATCCTCATTTTGCATTGCGGCTAGTCGACACACTCGACACTTCCACGACCAATCTACCCATGTTAACGGCGGCGCACAGCGGGCGCGTTGGTAATGCACTGCACGTCATTGCACGCTACAGCAAGATCATCACTCGCGTATACACTGTTTCAATGCGTGATGATGTCGATTTGCCTGGCTTAGAGCTGGCAGTGCATGTCGAACACGACCGCGTCACCTACTTCGCGGTGTCATCGTTGGCCCTGTTTTTAAACCGGTTTTTCCAGGACGTACTTAACGGCGATAATTTGGTGCGTTGCATGAAGCTTGCCATCAACGAGCCTGATGATTTTTACTCGGTGCGAGCGCTGTTTCCTTTCGACGTCGTGTTCTCTCAATCACAGTGTGCGATCGACTTGCACAGCCACTACCTCGATTTCCCAGTACGACAGGCTGATGCGCAAACCGTAGCACTGTTGACCAATATGGCCGAACAACAACTGAGTGAAGCCGAGGCGGAAACCAGCTTGCTGGGCGCCGTCAAGCTCTTGCTGCTTGACCAACTTGCAGCGCCACCCAAGCTTGATGACGCAGCACACATGTTGAACCTATCTCCTCGAAGCCTGCGTCGCAAATTGGCCGAATCGGGCACTACCTATCAAGGCATACTGGATTCAGTACGGCTGACCCTCGCTAAGCGCTTACTAAGGGAAACCGACACACCCTTCGCTTCCATCGCCTACGAGCTGGGCTTCAACAATCCATCCGATTTCGGCCGTGCCTTCAAGAAATGGAGTGGTCAGCCACCGTCAATGTATCGCCGAGGGAATTAGAGTGAATTGGCCACATTTGCATAGCGATTGGCCAGCTCAGCGCTCGCTGAATCTGCAGTAACCGCGTTACATTTGTGTTCTGAGTGGATTCTTTCATTAACAAAGGGGAGAAAACTTTGAGCGAAGTTATAGATACCTATTGGTCCTTTCGGAGCCCTTACTCGTATCTCGCGATTCGAGACCTGCTACAACTTCGCAATGACTACGATGTAGACATTGCGTTGCGAGTGGTGCTACCTATCGCCGTCAGGGCTAAAGAGAAGGTGTTTGACCCCAACAATCTAAAACCTATGTTGTACATCGTAATGGACGCGCAGCGTAGAGCCGAGTACTTGGACTTGCCCTACCGCTTTCCGGCAAAACCAGACCCTGTCGTACAAAACATTGAGACCTTAAGTGTGGCCGAGGAACAGCCGTATATCTACCGCCTATGCAAATTAGGCGTGGAAGCGCAACGCCGTGGTAAGGGGCTGGATCTGGCGGCGGCTGTGTCACGTCTGATAATGGGCGGCACAGACAATTGGGATCAGGGTGATCATCTTGCTAATGCAGTCGCCTCGACGGGCTTGAATTTGGCTGAGCTGGACGAGGCTATCGAGAATGGCGACCATATGACAGAGATCGAACAGAATCAGCAGGCGCTGGATGGCGCCGGTCACTGGGGCGTGCCCACCATGGTGGTTCGCACCGAGCCATTCTTTGGGCAAGATCGTATCGACACCTTACGCTGGCGACTGGATCAGTATGGGCTCAAGAAATAGTCATCATCATTAACCAAGGGGGACAAAACATGGATCTTCAAATAAAAGGGAAAAAAGCAATCATGGCCGGCGGTAGCGCGGGCATGGGCCGGGCCACCGCCGAACGTCTCGCCGAGGCCGGTGCTGACCTGGTGATTACGGCACGTCGCGAAGAGCGCCTGATCACTGCCGCAAAAGAAATGAGCGAGAAGTACAGCACCACGGTTACGCCGATTGTCGCTGATTCTTCAAACGAAGAAGGCCGAAAGGCACTGTTTGAGGCCTGCCCAAACCCGGACATTCTTGCCATAACCATCAAACCGCCAGCTCCTAACGGCGATTTTCTTGACGTAACACCTGACATGTGGCGCGACTCAGTGGAAACCGCCTTGATCGGGCCAATCGAAATAATGCGCAATTACATTCCAGGCATGAAAGACAGAGGCTTTGGTCGTATCGTCAATATCGCCACGTTTTCGGCCAAAAACCCGATGATATGGCGTTTGATGTCTGGCCCAGCTCGCTCCGCATTGATTAACTACACAGCAAGCGTGTCCAGGGAAATTGCTCAGTACGGTGTGAACATAAACAACATTCTTCCCGGAATGTTCGCCACCGAGGGCGCCAGTGAACTGCTGCTTACCTACGCTAATGCGTTTGGTCTTGAACCCAACGAAGAAGTGGCCATGAACCATTTTATCGAAAACAACAAGATTCCATCGGGGTTTGTAGCCGATGCCGATGACATGGCACCCATGGCCGCCTTATTGTGCAGTCCTCTTTCACGATTTATTGTTGGCCAGAATATAGTGATTGACGGCGGGCAGCATCACTCTTTGTTCTAGCCAAGCATGCATCAAACGGGTTCTGTCTTATTGCCTCTCGGTGCCAGGCCGTTGCCTGCAGAATCTAGCAAGAATGCGCTTGCACAGCTGATGCGTACATGCGAGCAGTGGATTCAACGGCATCGGCGTCAATGTAACACCCCTGCAAATGCCTGCGTTCAGTTATCTTAAAACCTGCTCGGCCATGCAGCACTCTTCTGTTGTCGAAGGCAATAAGTTCACCCGGTTGCAGCAACAACTCAATGAGTGATTCGGGCGCCGATAATAGCTGGGTAAAACGGCGATACGCGGCATAAAAGAGGCGTGATTGCACCGCGCTAAGCTTAGGAGCCTCCATACTGCGATGATTCACGTGAATGGCGCAAATCTCCCCATCAGCATCGAGCTGAATCATTTGTTTTTTATCTCGCAAATCAACTGCTTTGTCGTGAAAGCGAAACATCAACTCTGTATCGGCTAAAATCGAAAAAAGCTCAGGCGACTCCCGACGAAGACGTTCTGCCGCATGGAAACCGTCCGCAAAGTGGTTATGCCCACCTGTTTTGGCCGCAGAAAGGCAATGCAACAACTGAATGGTTGGGCATGGATTGCGATACGGGTTGTCGGTATGTAATGGTAAACCAACCGGCGTGTAGGCTAAGTTGATCGGATCAGGCTCTGCGATCACATCAAACAAACGACCATAATTTGTTTCCCTAACATAACCAATACGGGACGCAAAACGCAGCACTTCTCCTGGCTCCTCACTAACACCCTTGATCAGAGCAATACCATAGCGATCCAGCGCCTGAGCAAACAGACCAAGGTCTTGTTCGTGTGCTATGGAAGATTCTTTTAGCGTACTTCCGTGCGCAGAGTCCCACAGAACTTTGCGATCAATCCCAACCAGACTACTTTCAGGAATGTGACAGTGATGAATGGTACCCGCCGAATTTCCAAGTACCGCGCGATTTGCATGGCCTGCATACGATCGCTCCAACAGCTGCCAACCTTCAAGGTCGCCAGTATTCAATAGGTGTTGATCATTGGCTTTGCTGCGACATTCCGAACAACGGCAAGCGTCTCTAAACCATTTTGGATCGCTATGAATCGCCTCATTCAAACAGGCGTTCAACAACTCACGAAAATCATCCAACTCCGCAGTGTCTTGGTTTTGGTCTTGATCTACCTGCTTCCCAAAATCGTCATAGCGTCGAAGTGCAATGGCCTGCGCCGCGAACGGGTTCTTTTTGAAATCTTCACACTCGGCATCGCTCATGGCACCGTTCTGCTGCTTCAACGATTCCTGTGATGCTTTACTGAGCGTCAAAAAGTACTCGGGCTCAGTCGCAACCAGAAAGCGCTTGGCATCCACGTGTGCTCGTATCGGCTCCACAATTTCAGCCGGCAAGTGCTGCTGCAACGCGAGTGCGCCCACTTTGGCATGGTCGGGCAAACCCCACTCGCCAGCTGGCCCCATGACGTGCCCTACGTCGTGCAGCAGGCAGGCAAGAACAATGGACTCTTCTGCCCCTCCAGCCCGTGCCGCTGACGCTGCTTGCAATGCATGCTCCAGCATATTCACCCGTTCGCCGTACGCGTGGTGCTCCATGTCTTGCAAAGCGCCAATAAGCACCTCTGCCAACGAGCGTTCTGATCCGATCAAGGATTTCCCTTGCCATAAGGGATCGGCCTGAAATTCGCACACGTCGGCAATGGTCGGTGCAACATCCAGAATACTGGCCCTGGGCCATAGGCTGTTTGCACTCAGTCTCGGTGAACACATGGCCATAAACGTCTGGGTATTTTCCAGGCAAGCGATTTGATGATCGTCCCCGTGCCCACCGTGGTCGGTTGTTACCAGGATAGAATCGTGCGCTTGCAGCAGGCTCCAAAGTTTGGACAGCAGGCCATCACTTCTTTCCAACGCTGTTAAATATTCCCCCGAGCCCCATCCATATTCATGCCCGGCCAGGTCCGGTTGCGCGATGTATGCGAACACCAGGTCTTGGCTACGTGATGATAATGTTGCGCAGGCATGGGTAACCGTAACCTCGTCCTCGGCGGGCTGGTAACCTCCGTCAAGCACAAACAGATGATCAACTGCGTCTTGTTCCAAAACGCGGCAGAAGCGTTGCCAATTGAACAGTGCCGCGGTTTGTAAACCCGACGTCCTCGCCTGCTTGAGAAAAGAGCATGCGCTGCACTTCAGCTCATGATCGTCATTCGACACAATTCCATGATCAATTGCGGCCACACCCCGAAAAAGCGACGCATGGGCGGGTAAGGTAATGCTCGGGTCAATTGTTCGCGCATCAAAAGTTGATGCGCCCAGGCGCGCCAGTTCACAAAGTGTTGGCATAGTGCCCGGTGTGACGAAGCGTGGAGCAACGCCATCGATAGACACCACCAAGGTAACCGATGTTTTCATCAACCCATCAACGCTTTAACCGCGCCCTTCACAGTCAAGTTAATTCTTGCCTTCGTCGACATTAATAACTGTCTCGCAACTTTAACCACTCGTGGCCATATTCCAGTTCGTCTTCATCACGACCCTTAGGGACAAGATCAAGGTAGTTGTACGCCGCCATAGTGTTTTCCAGACCGCGCGCATAACAGGAGTAGCTTCGATATACCTTGTTTTCCCGTTTCACAAAAACGCTGACGCCTGGCAACTCACCCACATGGGGAAATTTGAAGTCATCAAAGTTGTACTGAACCTTGCCGTCTTTTACCTCTTGTTCGGAAAAGCTCACGCCGAAGTCGCGGTTAAACTCGCTGCCAGCGGATGAAACCCAGGTGAAATCCCAACCCATCCGCTCACGAAACGCCAGTAATTTTTCCAGCGGTGCGATACTCACGGCTACTGTGGCAACATCGCGCTGGGCCAGGTGCACCGCCGACACATTTATCCCTTCCGCCATAAACGAGCAACCTTTGCAGCCAGCATTCCAATCCGTTTCGAACATAAAATGCTGCAGCATCAATTGACTGTGATATCCAAACAGATCGATCAGGCCGACTTCCCCTTGCTCACCGCTGAATCGATAGTCCTTGTCAACCAGCACCCAAGGCATCGCCATGCGTGCGGCGGTGATCTCTTCGCGTGCTTTGGTAAACGCCTTTTCTTTAACGAGCAAATCCTTCCTGGCCTTCAGCCATTCATCCTGCGATACGATATTCGGTGTCGACATGAGCGATTCTCCCCTATCAGTCAAGTGAATTCTACTCAGAGGGCACCACGGATGCACTAAGAATTGATGAAGCGCAATAGAGTGCACAAAGAGGCTGGTCTGTGCAGATATAGTCGTCTTGTGGCCACGACAACGTCTATTGGATTCTTAACCATCGCCTTCATCTATTTTGGTTTAGACCTATTTACGGGATGCGATACCCATATATAGTATGCCCAATGCACAATTATAAATTGAGGTAGCCATGAAGCCATTGCATGACGTCACTGTTGTTGAACTTTCCACCATGATTACAGCCTCTCTGGCCGCCATGATGATGGCTGAGCAAGGCGCCAGGGTTATTAAAATCGAACCCTGTGATGCCGGTGACCCTCTGCGCTACGTTGGCACAGCCAAAGGGGGCATATCGGGCATCTTCGCCAACTGCAATCGTGGCAAACAATCTATTCGAATCGATCTCAAGGCGGAAGAGGGACAGGCGCTGGTTGAGCAACTGGTGAACAAAGCTGACGTGGTCATTCATAACTTTCGACCCGGTGTTATGGACAATCTTAATTTAGGTAGTGAGCGACTCCGAGGGCTGAACCCCAAGCTGGTATACATGGCTATTTCCGGTTTTGGCATTCAGGGCCCGCTGAGCGCAGCGCCAGCGTATGATCCGGTTATTCAGGCGCACACTGGCATGGCAGCGTCTCAAGGGCAAGACAAACCCGTGTTTATACACAATCTGATGTGCGACAAGATTACTGGCTACACGGCGTGTCAGGCGGTCACCAGCGCTCTGTACCAGCGAGAGAAAACCGGTGAGGGACAGCACATAGATCTTTCGATGCTGGATTCTGGAATGTACTTCATGTTTCCCGACGCCTATATGAATCACACTTTGCTGGATGACGATGTTCCTGCGAAGCCGCTGTTAGCTGACCTACTCTATCAAACCACCATTACCAAAGACGGTGCGATTACGGTGTCTGCTGCAACCCAAAAACAGCGAGACGGGGTGGCCACAGCGTTGGGCAAAGAGGAGCTGGCAGGCGATCCGCGCTTCAATTCGTTGGAGAAACTGTTGGAAAATTTCGATGAATATAAGGAAATTCTGCGTGCTAGTTTTGCAGAGCTGGCAACTGATGACATCGTACAGCGCTTACAGGCCAACGACGTGCCTTGCGCAAAATGCCTCTCTCTCGATGAGGCATTGGCCCAGCCCCAGGTTGACGCGAACCAGTCGCTGGAGCTGCAGGCGCACCCGGCAATGGGGCAAATTAGAACGCTGAGAAATCCACCACGATTTGGCGGAGAGCTTACGCCAATACCATCGGCCAGCCCTGGCCATGGAGAGCATACTGACATTGTTTTAGAATCTCTCGGTATTGACGAGACGCAACGGCAAGCCTTGAGGGAAAGCAAAGTTATTGCGTAGATCTCTGATGGTTCAAAAAGAGGATGCCGAGCGCTCGCCGGGTATCTCTAGCACGGTTGACTGAGTGTTCACTTGGCGGCTGACTGCGTGCTAATGCGTAAGTGGGTTTGCCGCCTTTTATGCATGTTACAGTGCCTAAGATACAGTCTTACCCGAAGGGGCATTTCGTGTTTTACGGTTGGTACGTAGTTTCAGGAACGTTTATTGCACAAATGGCCGTGGTGGGATTTTTTTCCTATTCCGTTAGCCTGTTGACGCCTCTGATCCGCAGTGAATTTGGCGCAAGCCTACAAGAAGTTATGTACAGCCTGACCGCGGGAATATTCGCAGGTATGGTCTTGCAACCATTGGCCGGTGTCATGATGGATCGTTACCCGGTTCGCTGGATTATGGCGGCCGGCTTGGTGTTGTTTGCTGCCGGCCTTTGGCTGTTGGCGCAAAGCACCAGCATCACGCACTACATCGTGATATTTGGCATGACCATGGCGCTGGCCAATGCGTTTGCGGGAATTCCCTCCAGTCAGGTCAGCATCTCGCGCTGGTTCACCTCAAGCCGGGGTAAAGCCTTGGGTATTTCAGCGGTTGGCACCTCGGTTGGCGGCATTGTTGTACCGGGTCTTATGGCCTGGTGGTTGGTTTCTTTGGGCTGGCGAGGAACCTTGGAAAACCTTGCGCTGTGCATCGCACTGTTGGTGCTGCCCTTTGTAGTGCTGACAATACGAGGCAAACCATCTGATGTTGGATTGCTGCCTGAGGGAGAAACGTCAGCTGCTGAAGCACCGGTGGTTGTAGCTGAACTGACGACGAAAGATATTCTTGGTCATGCGGGGTTTTGGCAAGTGGGTTTATCCATCGGCCTGATGTTAAGCGTTTACATCTCCGTACTCGCTAATATCGCACCCTACGCAACAGACCTAGGCGTCAGTGCAGCACAGGCCTCCACCCTGATCATGACTGTTGCGGTTGCCGGCCTGGTTGGAAAGCTGGCATTTGGAATGGCGGCCGATAAAGTGAATTTAAAGCTAGGCCTTTCGCTAGCAATCTCCTTGCTAATAGCGGCTCTGCTTATCATGGCTGTCCAGCCAGCCTACCCACTAATGCTGTTGGCGGTAGTGCTATTGGGTTTGGCATCAGGGGGCATGATACCGGTGTGGGGCTTATTGATGGCGGCTGTTTTCGGTTTGGTCAGCTATGGTCGCGCAATGGGATTGATGGGACCGCTCATCTCCTTACTGGTTATGCCCGGTTTCACTATTGTTGGTTGGTTGCACGGAGTGTCGGGAAACTACCAGCTTAGCCTGTTGGTATTCGCTGGGGCACTGGTAGTGGGCATTCTGTCTATTGTGCCGCTCAAACTTCCAGCGCAACAATCTTAGTGCGAATAGCGGGCGTGTCACCCGACGCGTCTGTCCAGGCGAACAACAGCTGCTCGTTAAATTCAACCATCTGTGGAAACCCGGTATTTCGCTGACCACCCACTGATTCAACAGGCATCAGTGCTTGCACAGCTCCTTGATGCGACACTACTCTTGCAACAAGTTGCGCGGGGTTGCTTTGCAGCCAGCTGACAACGGCATGACCGGTATCCAACAACACCACATCAACCCTGCCTAACGTATTGTCTGCGTTCACGTTAATCGGGTCAGAAAAGGTCTCGGCACCGTTAGTAGAGAAGGCAACCTGCACTCGCGCTGTAGGGTGATCTGTAAACCAGGCAACCGTCACTTCGTCACCGCGGGCATCGATCGCCGGTCCATTAACAGGGCAACCGTTGATCACCCAACCATCGCGAGCAAGCTCGCGCCCAGCTTGCCACTGACCTTCTAACCAGCGCGAGGTATAGATATCGCGCACTTCTTGTTTGTTTCGATTTCGATAGGCAACCACTGGGCCTGAAGATGTCATCGCCAGATCCGTCTGGCAACAGTCGCACACCAAAGGATCAATCACGGCCGGATTACTAACGTGCCCTAACTCAGAAACGGTCGCTGTTCGCAACTGCGTTCCAGGACTGTCGTTTGCTGCTGCGGCGAACGCACGGCCGTCCAGCCACACAGCACCTACCTGCCCTTCTTCAGTTGAAAACAGGCTAACAAAGCCGTGTTCTGTATACGTGCCGTCGTCATGCAAAGCAATCGGCTTACTCCAGTGTTTACCAGCGTCGGTAGAGATTGCCGCAAACGCGTCATAAGCAAACGCGTCGCCGGTCTTTTCTACCAGCCAGTGCGCGGCCCATTGATTGCCGGTAAGAGGGACTACTGATGGAAAATCCGCCCAGTTAACAAACCAGTTCGCGCCTTCCGCCACCGTCACTGCGTTGCTCCAGCCGCCCTCCTCGAGCCGAACGTAGCGCAGAGCTGTGCCAGTTTCTTTCGCCGAAAGATAACTCAATACGATGGTTCCGTCTTCATCACGCGCAAGGTGCGGTGTACTGGCATTTCTAGCCACCACACCGTTCAATGGGATGTTTGGCGTGGAAGGCGTGCACGCGATCATCAAACAAAGGAGCAACAGCACAGTTAATGGTTTCATTTTCCTCCTAGGTATTTGCTTCAGCCAGTGAACGAAGCGCTCTGCCTGAACTGTAACGAATTCGGCACTTTTGTTCACTAAGCGTTACGATTACCGAGAACTCAAACAGTCTTGGCAGATGTGAAACGCTTTAGGTAAACTAGTTACCCAACATGCTTGTTGAACATCAAAACATTCGCGCGGATTTGCAAACATTGATTCAAAACGCTGTTGATATCGTCACTCGAATCCACGCTCACAAGCTACCAGGCATAACGAGTGGACAGTACTCAATTATAAAGGAAGAGCAACGCGCGCGTGCACGGAAGCAGCGTCCGAGTAGACGTCTCGGTACTGAGTGCTATGAGTAGCTCACGCTGCCACCACGTATATGCAGCCCTGCTACTGTTGTGTTTGTCGGCAACGGCCGCGTACGCTGAAGATATCGCCATCTCAAGCCTGGACCAACCGGCCTCCATTGCGGGTACCTGGAAGTTTCAAACAGGTGATCGGTCGGAATGGGCTAACCCTGAGCTAGATGATTCAGGCTGGACCACACTACCGGTTCCGTCGGCAGGCCCAGAAGGGCACGAAGACTATGCGGGAATTGCCTGGTATCGGGTAACACTGCAACTGGACATTGACAATCAGCGCGTGCGCGAACAATTGGGTGCTCTGGGACTTACGCTGGGTTACATAATGAGTGCCTACGAATTATACGTGGGTGGGCAAAAGGTGGGCGCAGTGGGTGCGCTGCCACCCAATGCGGAAATGGTATATGACCAGATAAAAACCTTCGCAATTCCCCGTTCCGCTGTTGATGAACAAGGTCGAATAAGGCTCGCGCTCAGAGTATGGCGCTACGAAAAACTCGGCAAAAATTGGGAAATGGGACCTTATGATGGTCCCTTCTTGCTTGGCAATATTGGCGACTTGCGCGTTGATCAGCTTGAACGATCGATATTTCCAAACCTGATACTCTCGGTTATCTATCTTGTTATTGGCATCTACCATATTTTAATCGCGCGTCAAAAACCCGAGCTGCAGGAATTTTTATGGTTTGGCCTGCTGGCTATTGCGCTGGCAGCTTACTCCTTTGAGCTAAGTCAGTGGCGGTTTAACACTGGCTTGCCCTACCTAGTGCATAAGAAAATCGAATTTTTCTGCCTGTATGTTTCACCATTCTTACTAACTGAAACACTTAAACGCGTATTGAAGATTGAGTTAAATCGATTCGCACGCATTTTTCAATATGCCTTTCTACTGGCGGCGCTAGCCGTACTCGTTGTACCCAATCAGAACATCCACTTTGAAACTCTATCAAGCCTTCAGTACATGGGCGTTCTCTGGTCGATCGGTGCAGCATCAATTATAGGTTGGCAAGCGTTTCACGGTAATCGCAGGGCGCGACTTATTTTGGTTTTGCTGCTGGTGCTCGCTGCCAGCCTCATTAATGATGTCTTTTTTGATGCCGCGGTCAGCGGCGGCCTTAAGCTAATCAATTTTGGTTTCGCTACGGTCATTATATTAATGAGCGTAGTGCTTGCAGAACGCTACACCAATATTTTGAGCCGGCTTGAGATATTGGTGGATCAACGAACCGCTGAGCTTCAGGAATCCAACAATAAATTGCAAGACGCATTGAGCGCAAAGAGCCAGTTTTTGGCCAATATGAGCCATGAGTTTCGCACACCCATGCACGCTATCACCGGCATGGTAGGTTTAGTTTTAAAAACCGATCTCAATAAAAAGCAGCGAAATTATCTGGCGACCGTCGACAATGCGGCAAAAGCGCTACGCGGCATTATCGATAATATTCTCGACTTTGCCAGCTTGGATGCCGGCGAGATGGAAAAATCAGCGGCGGATTTTGAAGTGAGCGAAGTAGTGAGAACCGTGTCTTCCCTCGCAATGCTAAAGGCAGAAGAAAAGGGCTTGCACTATGACGCCATCGTGGATGACTCGGTGCCCAAGACCCTAATAGGAGATGCAAAGCGAATCGCACAGGTACTCGGTCAATTAGTCGACAACGGAATTAAGTTTACCGAACAGGGTGATGTACGGCTGGGAATCACTTTACTCTCTCAGGATGACACGCAGGCAACGATAGAGTTCTCGGTACGGGATTCCGGCATTGGCATCAGCGAGGGCGATCAAGTCGGCCTGTACGATGCCTTCTCGCAAGCGGATTATTCGCATAGGCGCCAGCACGGTGGTACAGGCTTGGGGCTTGC
This sequence comes from Pseudomonadota bacterium, assembly GCA_039111475.1. GTDB lineage: Bacteria > Pseudomonadota > Gammaproteobacteria > Pseudomonadales > JAUIET01 > JAUIET01. Next base: position 56,903 of record JBCCIP010000032.1, read on the forward strand.
CCTTTCTCGTCAGCTCGTTGAGCTTATGGATGGAGAGATGACGTTTGAAAGCGAGCCGGGCAAAGGAAGTTGCTTCAGTTTCTCACTGACTCTCGGGGTTGGCGAATTGGCGTAGTGTGATTGGCGGCAGGGCACGGTGCTAAGCGTGCATAAAACCCCATTCAGACTTGCAACCGATATGACAAATAGAGCTATCTGGCTTAGCATCCATCCCCTGTTTTAAACATTCACTTGCTGTGCCGGATTCATCAATGCCGCAAACACCTATCACTCAAACAATAAGTCGCAGGCAACTTCTTTCGATGTTGGCCACTTCTTCCGCTGCACTGACATTGACCGCTTGTGACAACCCGTCAAACCAACGCTACAATCAGGCGGACATCGATCTGCTTCAACAGCAGCGAGATGCTGAAGCCCTGCAGGCGGGCAAGGGTCCGTACGGCGTACGCCGTTATCAAGGGTATCGTGGGCTTGCGAAGCTGCCGTGGTTTGAGCTGGATGAAAACGACCATCTGGTGTGCGTTGATGACAGCATTCCAATGGGTATCGATATTCATTGCCATCTTGGCATGTCAGTATTATTTAGCCCAAGAATAGACCTGAATCAATCAAGCCCTAGAGTCAAACACCTGCTGGATTGCGACGGCTCAACGCCGGGTTGCTCCCTGGACCTGGATGTATACGCCAATGGCAACTTCAGCTTGGAGATGGAGCGCGAACTGCAAAAACAGGTTCGTAACCAGGCGTTGTTTGGAAGCGATTTCGCGGCCACCCAGACCATTCCCAACCTGCTCAGAGAAATGGACGCCATGCGGATAGAGCAGGCAGTGCTGCTTCCAATCAAACTGGGTGTTTGGATTGGTGATGATCTAAACACGCAGTGGACTGGTGCCGTTGACCGGGCGGCGGTAGGGAGTCGTTTGCAAGTGGGCGGCTCTGTCCATCCAGAGAGTGATAACGCAGTCGCTCAGCTGCGAGAGCAGGCGGCCGGTGGCGCCAACGTGTTTAAGCTGCATCCAACAGTGCAACGTTTTTACCCAGATCACCCTAAAGTCATGTCAGTGTACGAAGCCGCGCAAGAGTTGGGTGTTGCCATCTTTTTTCACGGCGGCAGAGCGGGCATAGAACCCGAAAGCTCACACCCTTTCGCGATGCCACGGCATTACGAAGCCGCTATTGCAAATTTCCCAAAGCTTCCATTCATTATTGGGCACGCCGGCGCTCGCGATTTTGATGCAATGTTGAAACTTGCAGTATCGTATGAAAATACGTGGTTGGGTATTCATGGCCAGAGCCTCACCAATCTGGAAACAATGATCAGACGAACAGGCGGCGAGAGAATGTTATTCGGGTCTGATTGGCCGTTCTATCACATTGGTATGTCGCTGGCGAAGGTATTGATTGCAACGAATCAACCCGCACGCCGCGGTCTACGAAACGCCATTTTGCGAAGTAATGCACAAACACTGCTGGAATAAGCTGACAATAATATTCGCCTCCTCGATCTTCGTCGCGAAGATATGAGCATTAATTGGGACTGAAAAGGTTTATTCAACAAAGGGGGCGTCCATCTGATTCATGTGCCTTGTGTTGCTGAGCCAATACCCTATGTTTCGTCGCACGGACTACCGCCATACAAACTGCAATACAGATTGACTGAGTAATAAGAACTAATAATTGCCGAGAACAGAAATAGTGCCACCTCAATCAGCGGTAGCGCAGGCCAAAACAACATAGTTTCGGAGAGAAAATAGAAAACGATATACGCACTTGCGACTATGGCAACAAATGGAAGAAACTGGAATGTGATCGGCCAGATCTGGCCTTGCAGTGCTCGGTAACTAATGGCGAAGGACTCTCCTATTGTTTTACCGCGAACTAGAATTAATAAGGGAAACATA
>JBCCIP010000033.1:0-58302 GCA_039111475.1 Pseudomonadota bacterium
AGATGGAAATGATCTCAAGGCGAGCGTACGGGTTTAGAAACTTTGAGAATTATCGGTTGAGGGTAATGACCCACTGCGGGTGGGACGGTATCATCAATCGAGTAAGTATGAATGCCCATCCCCCGTTAATTGGGTAGAGCCCCCTAGGAAATTGGTCGGGACGGCAGGATTTGAAGATCGGGGCAGTGTTTCTACGTGTCTCTACTCGTTTAAAAAGCCCAAAAAATCAACCTCTTATCGTAAGTACTTCCATACAGAGCCTTGTAAAAGCAGGCAGAAACACCTGTTTTTGTATGAGATGTTGTATGGGAAACGGCTTTTTCATCCGCCAATTTAGGGCCGGAAAGCGCAACACTGCCAGTCTTACCAGTACACAAACCGTAGTTATTGATTTCATTAGCAATTGTGCTGTTAGCGCAAGGGTCAACCGTGCGCGTTATTTATCGTTTTGGAGAACCTTATGAGCAGAAGCGGATACATTGAAGATTGGGGCATGTCTCAGGAAGAGCAATGGGCAACTATTCGTTGGCGTGGAGCAGTCAAGTCCGCGATCAGGGGTAAGCGCGGGCAGGCTTTCTTGAAAGAACTACTGGCCGCATTAGACGCGATGGATGAAAAGCGACTGATAGCAAATGAACTTGAAGCGAATGGTCAGTTTTGCACGCTGGGCGTTATTGGCCATGCTCGAAAATTGGATATGGAGGCCATCGACCCTGAATGCGAAGAGCAGGTGTCGGCAGCTTTCAATATTGCCGAGGCTATGGCGCGAGAAATTGTGTATGAGAACGATGAAGGTGCTTTCTGGTATGACGAAACGGCAGAACAGCGCTGGCAGCGTATGCGCAATTGGGTCCAAAGCCAGATTAAAGCCCCATGACCACTCTAGCTAATTTTTCTATCAAAACACCTGTTAGCGGGAACCGCTTTTATTCACTTTGGAGAATGTTATGAAATATGTGATTGCGGCAATTGTTGGCCTGTATGTGATCAACTTGCTATTGCCTGTCGCGCTATGGCTGCTTGGCATTGTCGTCACATTTTGGTCCAGGGGTCGAATAGAGCCAAGATGGGCGCCCACACTTCAGAAGCTTAAGTGGGGGAAATATACCGATAGCGCACTCCCAGAGGGTCCGTGGTTCTTTTTTGATGTAATTATCTGCGGTGCGGTTACCGGCGCGATTGTTATAGCGCTCAGCAAATGGGGTATCAGTGGCGGAGTATTTTTAGCTTCAATAGTTGCTCTGATCTTTCTGCCTCGCTACCTATTCGACTTCGCCAATTCCATCAAGTACAGCTGGTCTGAACGAAAGGCTGAGCGCTTAGATAAGCTTGAAGCTGAAGTTGCTCGCCTTAAGGGTAAAGCATGACCCCTATTAGCGCACTTGTTGGGCAAGGGTGGGTGTTGTGAATAAGCAACAGAAAGCCGCTATCAAGCATCCCTGTGAGTTTGCAGAGCAATGCTGCCATCAGCGATATCACCGAACGGTTAAGTACGGACAGGACTGGTTCACAACCATGCTCACGGTGAACGTCGGTCATGAATGAACTCTCTTTTTCCAGGGCCGTGCGCTCTGGATGGTCACGGTGGCTCTCAGGTCTCGTATTGACGGTAATCCTGTGCCAGTTGGGCTATGGACGCAGGCACAAGGTGAAAAGTCGGTGAAGGTCGCCGAGAAAGCTTTGTGGGGAGTTGGGGTTTCTGGCAAGGAGCACTTTAGCAAGGGGTCGATTACGTTTGTTGCTCGTCGACTGTGCACAGACGAAGAGCGCTCCCGAGTACAGGAGAATTATTTGCAATGACCCACCCAAGAACAGAACACCCCACTTTAAGACGGAGAATGTAGATATGTCCAAACCTCGCTACATCGGATTGCTAGATTACTGGCCCATCTGCAAGTGGCAGCCGGCACCGATCGATCATCCGGCGAAGCGGACACCTTATCGGTTTGATGATGAGCACCTGGTAGTTGATCGGTGCATGGACGGGAATGGTGAATTGGATATTAAAGTATTCAGATACCTAGACCATCCCAACCTAGAAGCCATGGCGGAATACTACGGTGCAGACCTGCCTGAAAGCGTGAAATACATTTACACCGCCGCGTTTCAACGAACGTTTGTCACCATGACCAACTTCGCAATGGTTGATCCGAACATATGCAGGGCGTCCAACTCTCTGTATGAGTTTTACCACCAAGATCGGGCACCCCAACCCAATAACAGCGCAAGCTGATAGGAGAAGAGTATGGAATTAGAAGATGAGCTGTTTGATGCGCTGATGTACGTAGCCATGGGTGAGCAAACCGACCGCTTTATTCAAGATTACTCAGAGGAGATCAACGACCTTGCCGGATCGCTAGCGATGATCTACCAAAAAGACGAAGGAGGGAGGCCAGCTTTCCATCTGACGGATAAAGGTGAGTGCTACATGAAGGCGCTAAGGCGCGTGAAATTACCCGAGCAAATATGGGTAGTGAAGTGAGAGCGCAACCCTACACGAGTTGCGCGTACACGAATCACTTGGAGTAAAAATTATGTCTATGACACTTGAGCAACACTTGCTGGGCAAGCTGGCCGAAGAGGCTTCAGAGGTGGCAAAAATAGCCCTGAAAGCGCAGCAATTCGGACTTCACGAAGTGCGGGAAGGCCAATCACTATCGAACGCTGAACGGATATACGAAGAATTAAACGACCTTGAGGCCAGCGTTCGTATGTTGTGCGATAACACTGCTTTTTGGTTCGAACCTGATGAGCCCAGCATTCGCGATAAGAATGATCGAGTTTACAAATACCTGAGGCTGTCTGTTGAACTTGGTCAAGTGGAATCCAGTTCGCTTGATCACTTTCAAGGTTAACCCCACCCCTACACGCTTGATGATTGGAGATTGAATGATGATTGAGATTGATACAGGTGACACAGTATTCCATCGACCCTCGCGCGAAACCTGGTTGGTCGCTCACTGTGAGCATGGCGAGCTTATGTGGGTCGGCTGGCCAGAGGGCTACGCACGATTGGATGATTGCCTGCTCGTGAATAAGGCCAGTGCGGAATCTAGAATTAGGCTCCTCCATAGCATGGCTACTTCCAACGGAATAAGGGGTGGCAAAGCCAGAGCCAAGCTGGAGGAGTACATTGATTTGGCCGATCGGGCGGAGATGCACGACATCAATATTTATGACGGAGCCTAACCACTCCCACGCCATAGAGGATTGAATGATGGACACAGAGGCAATCGAGCATGCAAAGCGATACATGTCTCATAGAATCAAATACGCTTGGCGGCCGATTCCGCGAACTGTTTTGGAGAATGGGTTTGTCGAGCAGGACGGATGGTATTGGCGAAGACATGTATTCCAGGTTTATGTGGGTGTAGCGCCATCTTGGATTACCTATGCTCGGCACAACGATTAACACCAGCCCCACAGGGCTAAGGAGTGGATAGATGAGGACGTGCGCGCAGTGTGATGAGGCGACATTCATGAGCATGGGTGATGGCATGGGTTACGTGTATGGGTGTTCGGCCAAGGAAGGGACGCCGCTAGTACCTCAGAGAAGTAAAAAGGATGGAAACGACTGGCGAGTGACGTTTAAACGGATTCCAGAATGGTGCCCGCTTAATGGTGTTGAAAAGCGAAGGCGTCCAGTACATCCCGCGCACCAAGAGCACATTATTTTTACTAATTACTTTGGCCCAGAACACATGGACGTCGAGCTTGTCTACAAGTGAGAGAGCGCAACACCATAACCCTTGCGCGTACATAAATCGTGGTGTGGTAGAGTAAGCTCATGATTGAACACATAGGCGGTACTTTCCCCTCCTGCCAATACTGTACAGAAACACCTCCCAAACCCGCTAATGGGGAATTAGAGGGTAAGAAGATTTGTGGGTGGTGTAGGTCTAAGGAAAGCAACAGGCCGCTGGGTTGCAGGAAGCCGTTAGAGCCTGCTACCAACAGTTAGCTGAATTTCTTGCGGATCGGAGGGGTTGCCGTTTTTATCCGCTATCCTGATTCTTATCCCATTGGTGCCAACCTGGGCAGCTGAAAACACATGAAGAGGATTTGACCCTGGGCTGATTATACCAACATGTGGGTATATCTTCCGGCGCGCTGTGTCGGTGTCTGCCCACACAGTAGACAATATGATGGTGAAATCACCGTTGGTATTTCCGGCAATTGTTCGCCCCGAACCTGAGACGCCGAATTCACCATCAAACCGGGTGGTAGGCTCGCTGCCGAGAAAACCACACTGTGCAATTGTTTTCTCGCTGTCTGCAGCCCTTCTAACGGTCGATGGAACTCTGCTGAGAGGAATTAACGTGTCGCCGTCCAAATCACAGACGCCGTTCGCGGTGGCGCGCCCTGCAATGATTTCCTTGGTACGCGTAACCAGCTTCTCAAACATTGCTCTAGGCGGTGTGTCACCCTGATTATCGAGATCCGCTGTGTCTAAATCGTCAGTTGCCCAGCCCATATTATCAACTCATGTAAAAACTTAGGTTTGTAATTCTCGGTACCTCGCTGGCTGCTTGGTCTACAGTAGTTCGCACTTTCCAGTAGCGCGCCGTCTCTGTACCGCTCACAGTATGGTAGGCATCGTAGGAAACGCCATCGGCACTTACTGAGATTTCCATCACTGCCGTACTGTCTGTAAAGGCGTCAAGCTGCGGCGTAAATGTGACGCTGGCGCCCATGTCATAAGGGCCGTATTCATAAATAATCTGTGTCTCGGGGTTCTGCCCCCACGATGTCCAATCGTTCCAAGAGGAAATATCCGCCCAAGTGTCCGATGAGTTGGCCGCCAGCCCATCGCTGTCAACCTGGCAATTGGTAAGCGTACCCGGCCACCCCGCGAGCTTGGGGATAATCCAAACCGAACCATCGCTAAACAAATTGTCAGTCAGAACTGCCTCGGTGTATTTCGCGTTTTCGCTTATCAGGTAATTCCTAAGCACAGCCTTAACGCCGACATGCCAATTCCCAGGCGGCCATTCTGCAGAGATATGCGGGCTCTCCGTAAGCAATCCTGAGTGCAGCGGCGTCATGTTCTCCCAGTCCGCAGACGCTCCTATCCGTAGCTGATACCCAGCAATAAGCGGGTGGTCTATTGTTGACCACTCATATCGCCTGTACCCGTCCGGCTGCATTGCAAATGTCAGCGACTCAACGTCATCAGGTTTGCGGTCGTAACCGACAATCAAGTGCTCGTCGCTGTTTCTCCACGGACTGCGCGAACCAAACCCGGTGACCCCGCGCACGCGTACCAGATAATTCCTGATCTTTACGTCTGAAATATAAGTTTGCGTTTCGGGCGATGTGCGTTGCTGCCAGGCACCTGCCCCGGCTGGCTTCCACTGAACCTCATAGAAATCGGCAAATGGAACAGCCCCAAATTCAACATAAAGTCGGTTTACGATTGTGCCGTCTTCCATAACGAGGGCCTGCTCCCAACCACTATCCATCGTGATATAGCTAGGCGCGGGAATATTCAACACATCTGGCAATGTTGTTCTGGGCGACGTGGGAATCAGCACAGGTGACGTTATGTTATATGCCCCGGAGTCGTACTCACGAAGCGTCACATTAACCAAACCTTCGGGCTTGATAGTGAGTGCAGCCACCCTGAAAGGTTTGTCTACCCAACCCGGTGTGTCGTGGGTGACCTTCACTATGTCGGCGACGACTAAATCCAATGCAGCGATGGTCGCATCGAAACTGCACACTTTGGGAAATCTGGAAACATTAAGCTCTATTCTGGCGAGCGCATCGACGCGCCACTTCTCTGCCGTAAACGGTAGATCGAGACTCTTTTTATTGATTGTGCCGTTGTCTTCTGCAAGGAAGTTATCATCGACCAGCGGCAAAACATCGCTTTCCCAGTTTGCATCGGGGTTGAAATAATTCGCATCTATTGAATTATATTTACTGTCCTTACCACCTATGTCGATCTGCCAGCCACCAACGATATTGTCCGCGCTGAACGTAAACCCGCTAACGGCTTCGGGCTTGTCGATCTTTACAACCCACTGCCCACCAACGTACAGCAACATACCTCGACAGCTCGATAGTATCCGCTCGATCCCAGTCTTTAACGTGGCGTTAATGTCTGGAATGCCATTGCAGGTGTAACGCTTTTGATTAGCAAAAGAACCTATAGATACTGATTCGTCGCAGTAATTGGCCTCTTCAATAAACGACTCTGCATTGATATCCTCAGGCGGGATTCCACAACCATATATTTTATCCGTTAGAAAATCATACAAACATACGATTGGGTTCTCACTCCAACCCGCTACAATGGCTCGCGGATCAATGAGATATTCTGCACCAATAACGTCTGCCGTTATGCGTGGCACTCCCTGATAAACATCGGGATCAAAATCAAGGACGGCATACAGCATAGCCATACGGTGAAATTTCGATGACTCGGGCATTAGTTCAGGGAACCGAGAGCGCAGAAGCGCCAATACCTCCTCGTCTGCAGCGCTTTTTGAATTTCCCAGGTGCTGATTGCCCAGCACCGTGTAAACCTCGCTGGACGTAGAGTAACTAGGGTCTGGCAACTCTTCTACTGAACGCGCGCGAAAGCCTCCCAGGATCGTGCCACCTCTCCCTCCCAACCAGTTTTGGTACCCCGACAGATTAATATTTTCGAAAGGATTTACGGATAAGTCCGGGCTGGGCTCTTTCTTTCTCAGCACTACCCTTATCTTGAATTCGACCCGCTGAATACCTTCGGAAGGTTCTGAAATATGTATTTTGCATACCCAGTTATTGGCAGCGCTCGGAACCTGCTGGATGCTGCCAAGCGCATCGGTTTCCTTCTCGTTGACCGCATTAACGACCGCTACTGTGTCTGCATCAATCAGCGCTTCATCCAGAGGAAAGAAATCTAAATTACCTTCATACCAAGGTTCAGTACCGATTTTTTGCTGGGCAATTGGTGTAAATGTGCCACCATCTTCAGAATAAGCTTTAGCAATATCGCCGTACTGCCCAGAGTACAAACCGGACACGCCTGGCGCCTCCACTACCCGCATGGAGAACGTAAGCGAGCGATCAACCACCCCCTGAAAGTGCAATACATCGCGCTGGTAGGTGTCCTTATTGAATACGACTTGCTTGTCGTTAAAAAGCACATTCTGAACAGCGCTAATAGGACCCTCGCCAAGCACCTGCACAATATGTAGGCGCTTGTTGGTATTGCCCGTTATCTCCCTAAAAACCGTATTGCCGCCGACCCGCCTGGCGCCATAAATCGGGTTGATTGGGGCGGTATTCGATGCATCATTCAGCAGAATGCCGCGCGCGCTCGCTTGCCCTACTTGAGGGCCGGACTGGCCAGGCAAATCCGGTATGTCTGGTGTACTCGCGTAGGTCACCCCCGCTACCAGTACACCTAAGGCGATTGCGGCGCCAACCGTGTAACCCGCCCCAACCACCGCGAGACCGGCCACAATTCCAGCAATGACAGGTGGCATTATCTAAGGCCAAGTACCGCGATCGGCTTTATTGCGCGGCTCGGTATCACCCGAACACCTTCGCGAAGGCAAACAGCGGAGCGTCTGCCTAGATACACAGCGGCCGAAATCCAACCCTCTGGCTCGTCTATGGGTATCATCAAGAAATCACCGGTTTGTCGGTAGCTCGCCTGGATAGGCTCGCAACCATGATCAAGCAACCAGTCTTCCAGCGTTAATTGGTTCTGGTCGCTGTAGCTTTCTGCGCTCAATTGATCATGCCAACAGCCGGCGTGCTCCGCTGCGCTATTGGTGCCGCGCAGGATGTCGAGGCAGTAGGCAGGAAAAAGCGTGCAATCCATCCGCCCCCACTCAAACGCATGGCCCGCAGCGCTGTTGCAGAACGTTATTAACGACTCTCTTTTCACGACACCCTACCCCAGGGCATTTCTCGGAAACCCTCATCAGCGTGGCTCATGGATGTATCGCCAGGGTAATAGCGCTGATTTTCGGCGTTGTTAGTTCGGCGCCCTACACGCCTATCGAACGCAGCGAGATGGTTTTTTATCTCTATGGATATTGATGCTTCGGTTACTTCGTCTTGTATCAGGGCTCGGGCAATGCCCCCCTTGTATATTTGGACGGCTGTAGTGACTTCGCCGCCATCGTTTAAGAATGCATGGTGCAGCGTGACCGGCTTATCAATGTAATTTTGCTGAAGAAGAAGGGCCGTGTAAGACTGATCAATCGCTGACAAGTTCGCGGTTACTGAACCGATCTGCAGGCCCGCTGACTCGATTATTTCCGTTATGCCCAACCAGTCATTAGTTGCAAGGTAGGTATTGCCGTCGAAATCCACATCAACCGCGTGGCTGGTCAAGTATATTGGCGGCGTCCATGTGCCTCCGGCAAGAGAGCAAGCGGACTCCGTGGCATGATCCCCTATATCGCACCGCAGCTCCAATGCGGCCAGGATCACAGGACGGTTTAAACTCTTCGCGGTTTCAGTTGAAAACGCTGCGTCACCGCGCACTAGAATGCCTCTTTCATCTCAAGCTTTTGGCGGTACCAGTTGGCATCGCTCATATCCATATCGTGAATATCGGACACAAAAGAGACCCTGAAAGGTACGGCGTTATAGATCACCAATTCGTTATCTAGCAGCGGTTTCATTAACCTGGGCCTGATCTCGATTGACGTTTCGCTAGGCTGAACAACGCGATAAACCTTTGAGTGGTTGGCGAACTTGATAAACCCATGCGCTATGGGCGCGTCAGCACCCTGAATCGATATGGTTTCGACGCCCTTACTGTGCGCGCCGTTAACGGTGACCTTGCTGGTTGTGTTGCCCTGGGTGTAACCCTCTATCGGTGGAATAACGTCGAACGTATTTGCGCGCCCTTCCTGCTGCATAACGAAGGAAAAAAGCACCTCTGCGGCTTCTCGCTTTGTTGGGGCGAGCGATCCCTTGATGCTAAACCTCTGCACCCCAGTGCCTTGCGCCTGAATCTTGCCCGACTGGGCGATGTGCTCACGCGTACCCGCGAAAGTGGTGACCGTCATTTTTTGAAACGCGTCTGTAGGCAGTGTGCCGCTCAAAACCCTGGCCTCCGCCCATTAACTAGCATTGCTTCTTGAATCACCCCTTTGATGACGTTCTTGTTTTCTACGAGGCTTTGGCTAAAGCTTCGACTATCGTTTGTGACTATGTGGAAGTGAACATTTACTGGCGCATCATTCGCCGCTCGGCCAGGATTGGGCACAATCGTGCCATTCTCACCGGGTACGAATATCTCTGATCCACGCTCGCCAACTCTATAAGCATCGCCGCCACGTACTGAGCCACCACCCGCTCTAGAACCCTTGATTGCCGCAACGTTCTTGGCTTGCTCTATACCAACCAAACCCGCCAGCACAAAGTTGTAAGGCGGTGGAGCAGCAGACAGGGCTTGTTGAATAGCTAGTATTCCAAGGCGTACAGCCTCAGCTACCTGGGCAGCCTTACCGATTGCGGCAAGTTTCTTGTTACCCGACGACGCAAGCGACGATATGCCCGCCATTGTTTCGGCGTAGTTGCGCTTGCGCATGTCATTGAGCGTAATTTCATCACGCAGCAACTGTTGCTTTATGCTGTGTATTTGCTTGGCAACGCCTTTTTCTTTCTTGACCGCTTCGTCATCACCACCCCCGGATCGCGTAGGATCATTTGCGGCAGAGCGCGCGGTGAGAGCAATTTTATTGGCCTCGATCTCAGCGGCGCGTAGTATTTCATTCAGCTGGCGCTTTAATTCTTCACTGGGAATTGTCTCCAGTGCCAGAGCATTGATAGCCTCTTTCGCTCGATTAAATTCCGTTATTGCATCGTCAGCGCTTTCACTGCTGAATATCTGGACCTGATAATTTTGAAGGTCTTCAAGCGCGAATTTCGCGGTATCACTGAATTGCGCAAGTGCAGCCAGCGCGAGCTTTAAAGGCGCAAATAGAAAATTAGTTATTGCGCGACCAATGGCCGGGAATTCAGCGCCCAATGCTTGTACGCCTGCCTTGATGCCCAAGATAGGCACCTTCACAGCCGCGACAGCAACCTTAATACCATGCCAGCCATCGGCAAAGACGCCAATAACACGCACGGCAACATTCATGCCTGACTTGATCTTTTCGGTTAGGTCTCCCTGATTCTTGACGGCTTCTACATATCGATCACTTACAACCTTCAATATGGGCGCAAGCGCAACTGTAAGCTTGTTCGAAACACCCTGGGTGGCTAGCTTTGCCTTCTCCATGGCGTCGTTTGCTGCCTCGATCTTCGCAGTGTCTACCCGAGTGAACGCTATACCCAGCGCAATAGCTTCCTTCTGGTAGTCTTCGAGAGCCCCAACACCAGCGTTTAGCGTGTTAACAAGCGCTGCACCCTCACTGTCAAACAACTTAAACGCCAGGCGAAGCTTATTACCCTGGCCATCAATGCTGGCCATTGCCTCAGCAATCTTTTTAAACGCCGCATCGGGTGAAACCGCCGCCAGGTGTTTTGCACTTAACCCCAGCTCTTGTACGGCGTTCTTTGCCTCTCCCGTACCATTAGCAGCTTCCGCTAAGCGCCTGGTCATTCTCTGCAGAGCCAAATCAAGGGTTTTGTTTGACACCCCGGCCGTCTGACTAGCGGCCAACCGTAAACCCTGCAATTTGTCCTGAGCAATGCCAAGCTTTGCTGAGGTCTTCGCCAGCGCGTCACTGGTTTGCAGGCTAGAACGGACGACAGCGCCCAAGCTCACCGCCGCTATGCCGCCAATCTTACCCAGCGAACTCCCTACGGTATTTGCATGATTTCGAACCGACGTTAGACCACGCTTAACGCTACTTACCGCCTGCTTCGTTTTATCAGTGGCAACGTAGTCATAGCGCGCCTTAGCTCTTGGCATTGTCTACCATCTCGTAATATTTTCGGTGGGATTCGAATTCGTACTGGCTCATGCTCAGCACGTCATCAAGCGGGATATCCATACGGGCGCGCAGATTGAATATCTCAATATCTGCGGCAGTGAAGCTTACTTTTTTACTAGGTCGCTCTCGGCCTTGTCGTATGCGTTGATCATGTCGACAAGTGGCTTAACATCATCAAGCAGTGTTTCGGCGATCATTGTGTTTCGGTCGGTCTCTTTAAAGATCGGTTTTCCATCTGCATCCTTGCAGCGAACAATGAACATCTCTACCGCGCCGGCAACCGTTTCATCACAGCCATCAAGCGCGACCCCTTCCGAAACGTCCATCGGAGATAGATAGAATTCCAACCCCCACGGTTCAAATTCGCATTTCTTGCGCAGAGCTTCGACGCGCTCTTTTTTGCGGGCCTTGATATTGTCAATAACACTCATGAGACAGTGTTCTCAGTCATTGCACCATCAGCCTTGAAGTTGATGTTGCGCTCAACCATCGCGCCCACATCAGCTGCACTCGAACGGCTCATTACCTTGGCCGTGGTAGTGCTGTAGTAGACTTCACCCGTTGAGTCTGGGCCGGTGTACAGCTCCAACGTCACTACCGCTCCCACCGTTAGCGCGCCCTGACCTGTTGCATCTGCCGTATCAAACAAGCACAGCATGCTGCCTGATGTTTCGACACCACCTGGATCACTCGACTTGTCACCGGCAGGATTCATCACCGTAGTGTCGATTTCATCGGCGGTTTCGGTGAATTCCCAGTTTTTAACCTGAGCAACCGTAGCGGAACCGACTTTAACCAGCCCCTTTCTACCGTGTTTTGTTGCCATTATTTAGCCCTCTATAGCTTTGTGTTTGGGGCGCCGTGCAGCGTCCGATAAAATGCTGAAAACTCTAATGTACCGAGACCGAACGGCTTTTCAGCTTGGCCGCTCAGCTCACTATCAAATACATCAAACTCCAAATCGTCACACGTACCATTCAGCGTCGTGTCAGCCATCAATGCAGCAACCACTTCGCCACAAATGGTGTCGAGCGCGTCCTCTAATGCGGAGTTTGCTTTAGCTCTGATCTCGACGATTATCGTCACAACCCGCGCATCGTTATCCATCGTGACTTCTTCGTCGTTTCGACGGTCAGTCGGGGTGAACACGGCCAGTTCCGGGGTGCGTTTCCGCTCATACACGCGCGACTCGACAACCGCAGATCCCGTGGTCGATAGCCCGGTTACCGCTGCAACAACGGCTTTTCTAATATCAGTCCTGGGTATCGTCATTTGAGCGCCTGTTTCATTGCGTCATCGAAATTCTTAGCGAAGCGATTGCGCCCCACCATTTCGGCTGTTCGGTAAAAGTAAAAGCGGCGCTGATAATTTGCTTGGCTCGCGTACAACACCAGTAGCTTTGGGCCGCGACGCCTCATTCGCTGATAGATGCCCGGCACACCATTGACAACCCCACTGAACGTATCAGGGCGCGCAAGCAATCGTTGGATCTTGCCGCGAGGCATGTTGCCGTACTTGTTGGTCTTTAACTCCCTCCCAGGTACGGGAATAGCACGCCTCTTGGGTAGCCTTTGTCCGCCATCTATCTGGTACTTGAGATATTCGTACTGCCTGTCTTTAATAAACACTGATGAACGCATCGGCATATCGCGCTTTTTAGCGGGGATAACGCCGAACGCCCGCTGCGTATAAACCACCGGGTTATCTAGCTGCTTGCGCACGTTTCTTGTTTCGGCGCGCTGCGCATCCTGTGCCGTGCGTGTGAGCGCCAGCGCCGTGGCAAATGGAACCTGTCTTCGCTCTACGCGTGTCAGGTAACGTTCGGCCTCCTTGATATCAGCGCGAACCCCAAGAGCAAAGCTCATTGCTCCGACAATATCAGCCTGACAACACCATCTTGCGGCGGTTCTTCAACCTCTACCGTATAGGCTTTGCTTTTAATGGTGATCGCGTTACCAACAGCCACCCTTGATAACTCCGTTTCAGGAATGTAAAACACAGGCTTTGTGCTCGATGTTTCAAAAGTATCAACAAATTCGTTTGAGAATATGCCGTTGATATCAACGCCATTAACGACACCCGTGTCCGCAAGGCCATCGGGATCGAAAAAGACGTCGATATCTTCGGCAAACATTTACTTCTCGGCCAATTCTGCGTGACCGCTACCGCACAGCAATCGCGCTTCGCTTTCCAGGCAGGTGACCGTAATCGGCTTAACTTTGCCGGTCTTCTCATCCACTTGAGGAATGATCCGCTTGCCATCCAGGACGGTGCCGCGAACAACATTGATTTTTACTTTCTTGGGCTCTTGAGCCATGGTATTACCCTCATTGATAATTGAATTGCTGGCCCCCTTAACAAGAGGGCCAGCGGATGAAACGCCGAGCAATTAGGCGCCGTCGTTACAGTGGCAGAACGACACCGGATGGCGAACCGCTACGTCAGCTGTCTGGAAGGTCACAAAGCGAACCCGGCCTTTCAAGCTGTGCGTATATGGATCAACGTTCAACTCGACGCCGCCCCAGATGCCATACATCAGGTCATTCCAATTGCCAAAGAACCAATCTTCAGCGGTTACCTGGTTACTCACCTGAATACCGCGACCGTTGATGGTGTTGTTCTCACTCAGTAAGAACTTGGCAGTATTGGTAGCCTTCTCAGTGATCATTGCAGCTTCCCAGCCGTTTGGATCAATGATGTAGCCAAGGCTACCCATCAGGGCGTTATCAAGCATCACCTCTTTGATCATGCGCACTGTCTCGGCATACACCGGATCGGCAGCAGCGAAGTTAAAGGTGTTGATACCCGTCTGGTTTGCCACGCCGCGAGGCTGGCCACCGGTAGCGGTGCCGTACAGCCCGGCGTAATCCAGACCAAGCGCCTGGGCCTGTGCCAAGTCGTCTCGAACCAAGCCTTCAGCAGCAGGCGTGGATTGCATCAACAGTCGGCGAGTAACTTCCGTGTAAGCGGCCAAATCCTTCGGCGCAAGCGACACTTGGTCGAACTGCGCTTCGCTCTCGGTTGCGTCGCCATCTTCCGCGCCGATCCAAGTGGCGCTAGCGCCTGACACTTTGCGAGGCACATCCACATTACCAACAAGGCCCGTCATCATTCGCGCGCCAGCTTGACGGGTTACCATCAAGTTGCGTAGCACGTCGATGAAAGAGCCGGCCAGCAGGTTAGTGCCAACCAGTTCAGCGCCATCTGTGGCCGAACCAGCAGACAAGTTACGCTGCTGAACCGAGTTTGACAGTTCGCTTCGCGCCATTGGCACGCTATTGGGTATGTAAATACCGCGAACGTTAATATCAAACTTCTGAGCCGCCGCGTCGCTAACTTCACGTTCCAGACCAATTGCTTCCTGCATGCGCTTGTCGTTTGGGTTCGCCAACGCATTCATGACATTGAACAACGAGAACTGCCGCTTTTCCTTTTCAGACAAATCAACGTCGTCGTTGTTGTCCAAATCGCCCCAGTGGCTAGCACGCTTAGAATCGCCCTGTTGCCGCTTCTCATTGTTGCGCTTGCCAATTTCCTCAAGAACCCTTGAGTTGAAATCGGCGACAGACTTGTCGTCGTCGATAAACTCGCGTGCGAGTTCGTCCATATCATTTTCTGCGCCCACTTTCGTGATTGCATTGATACGCTGGCGTTCCATGCGCGTTGCTTCCGCACGCTGCGCTTTCACATCCACAACCGGCGCCTGCGCCTGGTTTCCAGGCTGGGCACGGGTATCGGTCGCGGTATCGTTCTGGCCATTATCTTGACCATCATTTTCTCCAGACATTTTAGTGTCCTCTCTCTCTAAGTTACGATTAACACCGACCGAATGGTCGGCAGGAACAGATACGAGCGATATTTCAAACGGCTGCCACTCAAGGGCAGTGCGGGTGTCGGTCTTTTCGTTGACCTCCCACTTGAATACCCGATAGCCAACGCTGACTAACTGGCGTATTCCGTCTTTGACATCCTCGAATATTTCCGACGCTAGTGCTCCACGACCGAAGCGCAAGACAGCTCGCCCTTTGCGATCACTGTCAATTCGTGCCGAATTTTCGACCACGACACCGACATGCTGCCGATCATCGTGGCCCACCATTACCGCAGCGCCAGAGTTCAACCTTTCAAGGTCGCAAGCCCCATCACCATGGCTTAGGATTTCATCGCCCCAATACCGCTCTACGCGAATTTCGGAGCTGAACGCGACTTCAATAGTTCGTTCATCGTCGTTTGCAGACTCACGAACGAAGCGTGCCTCGCGTGTAAATTCTTCAGGAGTTGGTTTTTTTGTCGCCTTCTTCGTCGTCATCGCTGACCACCTCAGTAACTGTGTTTGATTTTTCGCTGGGCAAGATATCGAGAGCTTCCAACTTTTTGCGCTCTGCCGATATCTCGTTGAATACGTCGTCTGGATCGCGACCGCTGTCGCGAATGATCTGTGAAATACTGGTTGTTCGAGCCGCAAGTGCTTTTTCGTTCGCGGTGTGCTCTTTGAGCGGGTCCACCCAATCCCATCGTCGGCCCTGATAGTAGGCCGGCCTGTATTCTTCAAAGCCACGGGAAAGCGGAGTACGCCCTATTTTGATGTCGCCCCTAAGCAACCCCAAGTAAATGACTCGCTCTCGAACTGGCCGCACCAGACCATCGATAACGAATTTCTGCATTAGCTTCCATGTTTCGCGGGCCTCCAATTCGCCTTGGCGAATGCTGGAGTAGTTAACACCTTCACGATCATTACTCAAAGATTCGTACTGCGCCCCCAACCCTGACCCAATACCGCGTAGCGCTCGCTTCATAAAGTCGTCGAACTGTTCATGCGGATATGTCGGGTCGTGGGCTTTGAAATCTACTCCAGGCGGTAACTTGATCTTCGACCCCGGCTCAGTGTCTTCAATCTCGATATCTTCGTCAGTAACGCCAAACTCTTCGTCACCGGTTTTTGTTGTGTAGTAGCCAACCGTCTCAGCACCCGCCCGCGCCGCCGTGATCGCCGCGTCTTCGTAACCGGCAAGCATTTTTAGGCGATAAAGCGCAGTATTGATCCAGGGGATACCGCGATTCTGGTGTATCCATTCAACAATAAAGCGGTGCTTAACAATCGATGCCGGCAGCACCCTGTGATTACCGCGAACGTACTCACCGTAGTGATTCACGCGGTTAAAGTAGTATCGAACCGCAACGCCTCTAGGGTTGTACTCAATACCAAGCCGGATGACGTTCGCGCCATTCGGGCGGTTCAAATCCGTGTCCAGCTGCTCAGGGTCTATCAGCTCTATAAAGTACCCTTTGGGGCCCTCGTGCTCCACGTAGATGAATTCGCCCTCATAGGACATAGAGCGAACAAATAAACGCTCAATATCAACGAAATTCATGCAGCCGCCGACGTCGCAATACCCCTCTTGGTAATCGTTCCAGTAACTGTCTAGCGCTTCGTTAGCCGCCTGGTCGAGCTTTCGCGAGTCACGCAACTGCCTGACCATCGAATGCACGCTAATTCCGGTGTGGCCAACAACGTTGTTTTCGCACATCGACATGAAGCGGCGCACGTAATCGTTGTTCCTTGCTTGCTCCCGGGCGCGGGCGCGCATAACCCTAAGATCACGGCGCAAGTATTCATCAATGTGCCGAGGCTGCGTGTCCCACCCGTAAAGCAGGTTACTGTTCTGCGCCGCCAGAAAACGTTGGTGGTGGTTTTTCTGTTGCCGACTGGGCTCAAACTTTTCCTGTTGTATGGGTTCGCGAGCTGTTCGGAATCGATCAAATAGGCCCAAGGTTTAACCTCGCATTCTTAGTTGTACGCGATTGGGCGAGCCTATACCGGCTGCCAGTTTCGCCGCTTTTCTCTCACGCGCAAGGTCCGCACGTATTCGATCGCGCACATCCATTAGCTCGCTGAGCGAGAGTTTCGAGAGTGACCGGCCGGCAATCGAGTAACTTGCCACTGCCGATTTTGGTAACTCCCCGAGAAGCACCTTGTTCACTGCGTCGAGCATTTTTTGGGCATCGCTCCGCGAATCTGCGCCCAGCGAAAAGTTCGGCTTAACGGTGATTTCACCAGAGTCAATCGTGTGTCGATCAGCGCCTTTCGTTACATAAGCCTGGTATTGATAGACTCCCGGCTGTATGGACTGTGTGTCGGCAGAAACCTGACTCATTAGGTGGCTACCATCACCATTGTTCGCGCCTGTTATCGTAAAATTCTCTTCGCCTAGGGCGAATTGATAAGACAACCCCCACCCATCAGTCGGCAGATAACTGGTTAGCGACCGCGTCCACTTAACAGAATCACCGGCGACAAAACTTGACGGTATATCTGTCGCAATTGTCGTCACTGTTTCCACCTCTTTGCGTAATTTCCCCGCTTGACGGGGCGTTTCTTTCGCGCCTGCACAAGCTGCTTTGCGGGCGATAGCTGTTCTGGTTCGGGAGTGCCTGGCACAGAATCCTGCTGGCGCTTCGCGAGAGCCGTCCAAACGGGATTCAGAAGTTTTATGGCTGCGATGTTGTACGCCCGAAGGTCGAGCGGCTCGTTGCGGGGCCTGGTCTTGACCCAAACCCGATACACCCATCCCTTGATAATCTTCTTCTTCACCACTTCAGCCGTAAGGCCCTTGAAGTATTCAAGCGGGGTGCCTTCCCTGTAATGACAGTAGCCGGGACCTTCCTCTTCAGTCTCTAGTCGCGAGTAAACCAGCGTCTTGAGCTCATCAACTCCCAACGGATAAACCGGAACCTTGCCTTTACCCCTGGCCTTTTTCTTGTTCGAAGGCGCTGCAACGTACGGCCTGCCCTCACCAGCAACACCCTTGATAGCGAATACGCGCCGACCTTTCTTACCATTCACCCAGTCATATACATTCGACGTCGAGTAACCTGAGTCAACCATCGTGATAGTGATCTGAAAAACGTTGCCGTGCTTGTCGCGATATGTGTTATCGAGCACGTCGTCTAGCATCTGCCAGACCTTTTTCTTTGTCGGGGAACCTAGCAGTTGTCTATAATCGATCTGCCACGATTCCTCACCTTCGCCCCATCCACAAACCTCAAGCTCCAGATAGGTCTCCTGGACGTCTACCGCCATGGTTAGAACAAGCACGCCATCCGGTACTTCGGCTTCGTAGTCTTCACATAGCCTGCCGTGCAAGGTATCTCCGTCGATACCCTCGCCCTTTTCTTCGAAGGATTCACCCAGCGAAGTGTTGACGAATACTTTGAGAGTTTCGACCTGGTTTTTAGCTTTGAGAAAGCCGTCTACCATTTCCTGCCAGGTAGACCATGGGGAGTACATTTCATGGATATGGAATCCACGATGCTTACGCTTATCCACTTCGGCCACCCACTTGCCTTCTAGCATTCCGGCATGCCAAGCGTACTGGTCACTCAAAACACCACACTTTTCGCAAGCGTGTTTTACAGTCTCAAAGTTTAGATTTCTCCAGAGCAGTGGCTGGTAGTCGCCACATGCAGGACAAGGGAGGTGGTACTTTTCCTTTGAGCTGTCTTCATACAACGCTTCGATTCGGGATATTCCAGTGATCGTCGGCGTTGATACATAGATCTTTTTCTTGTTCCAAAACGTGCGAGTTCGTTTGGCGGCAAGGTTTATGGGGTCACCCTCTGTACCGGCACTGGGCGGGTATCGATCCACCTCGTCGCACATCAGAATCCGAATGGGCCTAGACGCCAAGCTCGCAGCGCTATTGGCGCCAGCCATAGTTACATGCCCGCCAGGAAACTTCTTGTGAAGAAGGGTGTTTCCGCTATCCCTAGCACGCGGGTCCTTTATTTTTCCGTGGAGCGCTGGCGTGTCTCGCACCATCGGTGCTAGCCGATCTTTACTAAACGTCTCAGCCATTTCCAAAGTAGGCTGAAGTACAAGTATCGGGGCCGGGTCGTAATCGATAAAGTACCCGACGTCATTCAAGATGATCTCTGTCTTCCCTACCTGGGAAGAAGTCATCACCGTAATGTCTTCACATTCCGGATCGTTTATTGCATCTAGCATTGCTCGCTGATAGGGTGCGCGATCGGTCCGCCAGATACCCGGCTCAGCAGAAGCTTCTGCTGATAAGCGGCGTTCGGCATCTGCCCATTCAGAGCAAGTCAGTTCAGGCGGTGATTTGAAGTCGACGAATACTTCGTCGAGCGCACTGTCAACTTGCTGTGCGAGGGCCCTTTTCATCTTCCCCGGCAAGCTCGTCTAACGCTTCATAAATGTATCGTTTGATAATGTTCTGAACCGTCGCGATCTTTTTCTCGCCAACTATCGCGGGTGCTGCTTTGTTTGGCAGCCCCAACAACTTTGCCCTTGCAGCTGCTATTCGGTCACGCCACTTATCCTTGACCAAATCTACGGGGACCAGCGTGCCCTCAAGTATTTCCTCCTCGAGCGCTGTCTTATTTGCTTGGTGATGAGCTAGCCTGGCCCGCTCTTGTTCGAGCACATATTTCTTGTTTCGACCTGATGCGGTTTCGCGCAAGTCGTCCAAATATGCGAGCCTCAGCTCATCAAGATCGAAGCCCTTACTCGGAAATCCAAGCCTACCTAACACCTGCTTTAAGCCACTAACAGACAACCCTAGGTGCAATGCGGCCTCCTGTTGGGTCACCCTAGAAACAGCCACTACCCCCCCTATAAATTTCTGTGTCTAGTAAAACGCCGCCGTCGCGAATTACCCGCAGGGCAAAGCCTTAGAAAGGACCCGCAAATCAATAGCTTATGCGCGCCCTTATTCATTACGATGGGTCTCTCACCTCAATGTCGAGGCTTTGCAAGTCAACCGTACCAGGGCTGACCACTGCCTTAGTGGTTGCCGTGGTGACATACAGCAGCTTCGAAGTAGTTATGAATGCGATGTGGTTGATATTCCCGCTCGCGGCTACTGCAACACCGGGCTTGCTCGATATAATCAGCTTTCTGCCAGACACGTTGCCATTCGCCTTAGTGAAATCACCAGCGCTCATGGTTGTAGTAGCGAGTGCATTTGCTTGCGCCTCAGACCTATCAGCTGGCTCTGCATCCAGCGCTATCATGTGAGTCGCCGTCGCAATCACATCTAGAGGTGCATCAAGCACGCTATCGTCTGCCTTCTTACCCATGGTTCATTCTCCTATTTGCAGGCCACTATGGTCACGTGTAGGCAGCGCTCTGCTGTCTCATCACTTGACAGGGTTGTTACTTTGTTATGCAGCTTGTAGGTCTTACCCACCACACCGCCCGATAGCTTGATCGTGGTCTTAGTTGTCGATCGGCTGTCGCTTACCTTGGTAATACCTGTAGGGACATCCCATACGGTTGACTCAAGCTCATCGCCCTGCAGCCAGCCCACATCACCGGCCACATTTGTCGTAGGCGCAGCCCAGTTGATCACATAGATCAGAATTTCATCGTCTGTTTTAGTAGCGGTGAACATTAGTGCCCTCTACCCACCAGAAACTCTCTGGCTTCGTTGTTTACTTGAAAGGTGCGGAAATCAGCAGACTTGTACGTGGTGGAATTAGTCCACGAGAACGATTCAGCGATGATTGAACATCCCTGCGTGCCATCACGTCGGCCGCCCAATGTGATGTGCTTAAGCAAGTTGGTCCATGGGGCTTTAGCTTCCGCAGATTCGGTCGTTACCCACGCACCCCCATTAGCCCGAATACCGAAATCTGAAGCGGTGGCCCTGACCTCAATCTCTACGCGCTCATCTCGTACGTAAGAGCCTGGGTCAAGAGTTAGCCCAGGCGGAGTTGTACCAGTCCTGTATTTGTATACGTACATGTGGCGCGTGGCTTTCGCCAGAACAATCTCTATTGCGTCAGTGAGGTTATCGCCCTGCAACGAAACCAAACGGAGGCTGCTACTTCCCTTGTCGTCGTCATGATTGAAGCTCGGTCTGAATACAAACCTGAAAGTGATATTGTTCTCTGGAAACGCGTCTGAACGCGTGACGACATCTCGCACCCCAATAGCAGGTGCTCCAGAGGTGTGGACTATTCGGGGTATGTGGCCTTTGCCAACACTGTAAGCCGACAAGTAGAGAACAACATCATCCGCCGTTGACCGATCCAAATAGAAATAAGTGCGAAAATCCTCAACAGGAATGGGCGAGTTGGTTTTCACAAGCGCCCAAGTGATATCTGTCGCGGTTATACCGCTGATTTCTGGAACTGTACCGCTGCCAGAGCCAAATACCTGCCCTGGTCCCGCGATCACTTCGACAGTGGATTGAAGACCCCCACTCGATATCCCATTGAATAGAAAGCCCGGTCTATGCGATGCCGTGTAATTAGCGCCCGCCAAGATAGCAACTAAAAAGTGATAATGACCGCCGTTAGATGTCAGAGTGGCTTTTTGCAGTACGCTGCTGGCGGTGCTTCCAGACACGCGGGAAAGCGCTGTGAAATTTATACCTTTGAACCTGAGGGCACCGGTGCTTGGCGTGACATCGCCGCTAAGAAAATAATGGGTCGCGTCTATATCCTCGCTGGCTGGATTTTCATTAGCCCAATCAAACCCATGTATCTGCAAGCCCTTCATTGCATCCGCTACACGCGGCAACAACGAAGGCGGCGCTGGAAACCCGATAAAAGTTCCGTTCTTATCACCAACACTATCGTACAGAATCGGGCCAGTCTCTTCGTCAAGCTTCCAGCGGTGTTTGACCACACCGCCGTTAGTTATGCTAACCTGCCAAATCGAACCATCCCATATGTTAGTAGCGCTAATATTTCTTGAGTTCCCAATCAAGTCAAAAGACTGGCCTGGCGTTATATCTGTTACCTTCAGATGATTCTGCACGCCCTTTATGAAAACATTAGCTGCCGACGCGTTAACATTCTCTGTCCCGGATGACGTGGCAAGATAATTTAGTGTGTTGTTGTAAACCCAGAATCTATCACCCGCCACGTCCTCCAGATCAAAGAGGAACTTCGCAGGGTCAATCCCGTCACGTGTAAAATACGCCTCCAAAACATCCCCGCCGACAAACACATAAGGCTCATCCAGCTTTGCGTACTGGTCATTACCGTTAACGATTATCTTATTAGCATCTATTTTTGGCCCAGCCAGCTCTTGCAAAACACCATCGCTGCCTATATAGCTGGCCTGCAGGTAGCCCACCCACCGCCCTATCTCGGAAAAAGTCACCACCTTAGTTACCCAGTCCGTAACATCGACCAGCAATAAGTCCGTAATGCTCACGGTACAGGCATTAAGACTAGGCGCCGGGCCCAACGCTCTGTTATCTAGCCCGATCAGCGCATCGCCATCCGCCGTCGACGTAAACAATAGCTGCGCTTCAACCAGCGAACCGGCGTCAACATCGCTAAGAACTGCTGTACCAGCAGGTGGCTCGCCGCGAAGCCTGACTGTACTAGAACCGCTCGTGCTAACTAGCTTCGCTCCTAAGGCATAGGTATGGCCGGCCCGCACCGCAAGTGAGCGGTAGTTGTACGAGCCACCATTTGCCGTCAATACAACACTTGTCGGACCAGCTGACGTGTTTAATTCCGCACCAGAAGGCATAGAACTAAAATCATTGGCTACGGCTAAGTTTATTCCGCCCCAGCGCGCCCCCACGTGGATTGGCCTATCATCGGGCACCGTGACATAGACATCAGCGTGATCCACCCCAACCTCTGAACCATCCCTATCAATAGGATCGTATGCGCCAAGCTTGTGGAATAACTCAGTCATACTGACGCGGCTCTCGCTCGTGACGCCGGCCGCCCGTGTCACGAAATATCACAGTGTCGGATCTCTTCCGAGTCACCTCATTTGTTTCGGTCACTTCGCCATCATCATCAATGGTTTTTTCTTCTACGGTTTCATCCAACAGTGCTGGGTCTTCATCGTAAGGTGGCGGAAAGTGCGCCACCCCCACATCAATCTCATCAATGACCGTTCTGTTGGTTCGCTTGGGTACACCTTTCGCGGTCGAGCCTTTGATATAACGATGTTTTATCCTGGTCTCTCGCGATCGGGTTCCAAGATGTAATCCAGCGGAATCAAACAACTGGTAAATCTTCGCTCCCGCACAAAACTCTTGAATCTTGGCAAGCACGCTCTCGGCCTTGTTCTTTCCACCTTTTATTTCAAATCGCAAACGAATAAACGTATCGTTTGAATCGGGCATGGGGTGTGGCTGGAAGTGGTCATCCATGCGCAGCTTTTCTTCCAGGTAGCGCCGAAGCTTGCGGGCCTTTTTTCGCTTTTCCTGCGGATAGTCCTTGTTCTTTATCTCGCCGGCGTCCCACTTATCGTATTCAGTCAACAACCCAATCATCGTGTTGTATTGATCTTGAGGAATGCTGATGTCTAATTTATTCATGAGCCAGCGTCCGGGGGCGCGATGAATTCAACGGTGATGTACCCGTGGGGTTCGAGCGGTAAGGGTGTCGTCGCCACCAATTTCACAACTACAGAGCCAGGCTTGGTACCAACGATGTAGCCCTTCCAGTAACCATCAAGATCAGACTCATCAGAAATAGTGGTTGTGCTTGCAACACCCTCATCCTCAATACTGGACGCCACACTGGTTATGGTTGTGCCGTAGTGATCAGCAACCCCCTTGAACGTCGCATCAATAAGCAGTTTTTCATTAATCAACTGAACAAAATCAGCGCTCATATTTCTATCACCTTTGTCTTTGGTCGTGCGGGCATTAGGTCTACAGTGATGTTCTGCCCCTTTACTGTGAACACGATTGGCTCTCGGACTCCATGAGTAATCTCAATGGTTACGGTTTCCTCTCGACTTGCCAGCGAAGCGTTGTCGGCGGTGTGCTCGTGGTAGGTGCTGTCAGGCTCTACCCGATCCTTGTTGATCAGCACATTGCCAGCGGTGTGTTCGTGATAACTGCTGTCGGTTTCTACTGTGACCGCTCCAACAGTTACGGTTGCCTTATCCACAATATGAATGTGCTGTGTGCTGTCCGGCTGCACAGAAACATTAGCCGCACCTTCTCCGTACACCTCAAGGGCGTGGATCAATACGGTGTGATTGGTGCCTGGAGCTGCAGTATTCACCCCATAGGTATGAAGGCTTTCGTTCTCAGCCGTCATTGCCATGTACTCAAGGCCAGCAGAACCACTCGTGCCATTGGCATAGGCCGTGTTATCACCTACTGGAACAAGCGGTAAGAAATTTGCTGAATTCACATAAGCCCAACTGGCAAGCACACCACCATTGGCACCCGATATCGTGTCGGTATAACTGTTGTCTGTACGGGTACCGCTAAAGTAAGACTCAGCAACACCAAATCCGTCTACCTGCTCCCATATCGAGACAACGAACACATAGTCAAAACCAGTCACGGTGCCCTGAGGTTGTATCGCAACACTACCCGTAGGCGCCTCCGTTAACCCATACAACTGCACAGCAGGCTGGAAGCCCGCAGGTGAGCCAGCGTCATCAGTGATCAGCGGAGCTGGGAATGCCGTAGCATTAGCCAGCATGCCTGATAGCTCGGCACTCGCACCATTCAATCGAGCGGCTGAAACAGTAATTGCAGCCTTCGGCGTTCCGGGCGGTACCGTTATCGATAGCGGCGATCCGTCGTAAGACGTGAAGGAAAACACCGAGTGTGAAATCATCGCAGCGGTTGAACCAGAGCCAGGAGTCGGGGGCGTACCACCATCCCCCACTTCACCGCCAGTCAATGACAACCAACCGCCGTTTGCTGTACCCGCACCACTGCTTGCAATGGGCTTGGTACGATCTAAATATTGTGCTGAGCCTACCCGTAAGGTGAGCCCCATCTCCATGGTGTAGCTGTTGCCGCTTTGAAGAGAGGTATCACTCGGAATCGCAACAGTAATCACTTGGCCTGTATGCTCGCCAGGCAACCTACCCTTTAACGAATAATCGCTTTGAAGCACCTCAACTACCTGGCCAGAGGAATCCTTAAAGCGAACCGTGGCGCGGTAATCCCTGTACTCAGGTGCAACACCGGTGTTCTCAATGTCGCAGGTGAACACCATATTGGTACCGGCACTAATGGCGTCGCTGTAGGCCACTCGCTTGAACCAATACCGGGCGCCGAGCTTCTTGAATATCTCGGTTAACTTCGGTCGAAAGCTGCTTGGTATATCGCCGTTTTTGTTATGAATGCTGGTGGCATGCCAGGTAACCGCATCATCAAAGGCAGATATGTAATCAGTACCGCCTGCCAACCAATTACTGAACTGGCCCGATGGGCTGCCATTAGCCAAACCGTTAAAGTCGTACAGCGTCTCAAGATCAATACGACCCGCTTTCCATAGATTCGGGTGCGCTTGCTGGTAGGCGACAGAATAACGACGAGTGTGGCTATCAGCGTCAGCGCCCCAATTGGCATCCTGCCCATACCCATCGGCCCTTAAACCAATTCCCCTGGCGCTTGCAAGGTCTGCGCAATAGCTTGCGGTACCATTGCCGTCCGCCCTCTCGCTTGAGTTTGTGTTCCCCGTAGAACCAACATCATCGTAGGCACTATTCCACTGACCCATTAAGGCAATCAGCGGTGTATCAGGGAAATGCAGCTCGTGCTGATTGAAAATGTATTCCTGGCTTTCCTTATTTGGGAAGTACGTTGTCCAGTTCGGAACATCAAACGTGTTGACGCTCTGCCATTCACCATCCCTTCCCAACCATCGAATATCAATGGCGCATATGTCTGGGTGGCCGTTGTACCTGGCCGCAAACGCCGCCATGAATGTTTCAGCGTATCCACGCAGAGTGCTACTGGACCAATCAAACGCACGATGTGTTATGCCGTTAACGTCCAAAAGCGGCAGTGTCGTAACACCCGCCTTATCCTTGAGCCACTGAGGCGTATAACTGTTTGAAGTGCCAAGCTCCATCATTGGGCCTGACAGCAAGACAGATACACCTCTCGCTTGAGCTTTCGCAATAGTCGCGTCTATACCAGACCAATCGAATGTATTTTCGGATGGCCACATGCTCGCGAGATCGTCGCGGTAGTAGATAAAGCCCCACGGAAACTCACCGTTTCGATCGGGGTGCAGATCACCATCAAAGAAAGATGACGCAAAGCTAGCAAAACCCTGATCACGCGTTGGTAGCAAGCCCTGAAACTCTGTAGTGGTCACCACCTGATCTGTGCCAGAGCTTGGCGGTGGCGTGACTGGCGGAGCGGTAGTACCCACCAGCGCACCAGTCCACCAAAAGGGTGCCATGTAGGTCACACCACCTATGGTCAAAGGTGGGAAATCCACGACCTCACTACCGCAATGCTCAGTTCCGTTGATGGTATTCAGCTCTGAGTTATCTGGCGCGTTGTTGTTCTCAAGCCATGTCGAATAGGGGTATGTGGTTGTTCCTTGGTCTGGCTGATACCCCGCCGCAGCGTCGGTATTAGTCATGGCCAGGAAGTAATTGTCAGTGATCGTTGCCCCGCTCGGGCCAGCAATCATGCCATCCGTTGGGAACTGCTCATTCGTGCCCAGCCACTTGGTAAAGCCCTGACAAACGTTATACCGGATAATCGCGTTCTTGCTGCCCGGCTCCGGTGGATTGTTGTTGCTGGGCACGCCAGGCGTCTGCGCGAATAAATAAAAGCAAATATCGCCGTATAAGGGTGCACTATGGCGACGAATGTAATTGAATATCCAAACGTTGTTCGAGCCGTTGTCGTAGTTGCCCAAAGACACATCGAGGAAGGCATTGCCGTAATAAATATTGTTACTGCCAACTCTCCCTGAGCAAAACGAATCAGGACCGTTATTCTCTAGCAGGTTGTAACGAATGATTGAGCCGGAACCTTTATTGTCCAGAGTCTCGTTATCGTTTTCCCACCCTTCGATCCAGTTGTACTCAACAATCGCATTCGTAGCATTACCCAGAAGGCCAAGGCGTATAGCCTCACCCCCAAAGCTGTTCACATACGAGGTACCATGAAACTCATTGTGGTGAATGTGGTAACCGGTGCCACCCCCGGCCGTGCCAGCATTCACCGCAACCGCAAAGCTGCCCACCGTACCGCCCTGGAACAGGCTGTCAGCCACTTCAAGATTGTTTGCAGCCGTGGTGATCAGCGCGTATTGATTACCGCCGTTACCGTAGCCATCAACCTCATTGTTTAAGAAGCGGTTGTCATGGGCGCCAGACTTGAAGTAGAAAATTGCGCTACTGTTGAACGTGTCGACATTCACGTCGCCGCTCTTAGACATAGACTGGCAGCGGATAGAGTGGAACGTGTTTCTGGACCCACGAACATCGAATGCCGTGGCGCCAGTGAACGTACCGCCGAATATCGTCAGATCATTGTTGTTGATCTGCAGCGTGCCCCAGGCGTGAGGTCCGCCAGTGATCTGGATGGCGTCATTGGCACTGGACGCCGCAAGCGCAGAATTAAACGCGCTAAGACTTGATGCTGTTCGTGTGGTGCCCGTAATCGTAGGTGGGACGAATACTCGCCTACGGCAAGCAGCCCTCAACCCATCGATATCAAAATCAGCCGTATCGATACAAGTAGTGGTTGCTACCGGAGCGCTATGCAGCCAACCAGCATTGACCATATCCACCCAATCAGGTGTGCCGTCGTTGTTGGAGTCCTCCAGCATGGTGTTTACACCAGCCGCATGTCCAGCGAGCGCTTTAACGTTTGCAGGGATGTAGTCGGGCTCTCCGCTATCAAATACCTGCGGTGTGGCGGGTATTACGAGGCGGGTAGCGTCCCTAGAGCAAAAACTGTTCTCCGCTGTAGGCGTTTGGCCATCGACGCAATCAATGTAGTCGCCGGTGTTGTTCTTCCAGTTGTTCAAAACCCTCGTATCGTTAGGGTTTCTCTGCGGAACGGTGACGCCCGCATTGTCGTAGATATACTGTTCTAGCTCAGCGGTCGAATGTTCAGTGATTGTTGGCGCAGGGTTGGGGTTTGCGACTCGGTAGGTAAAGGTTGGCGTGGCTCCCGTAAAGGCGTCCAGTATTTGGACAGGACCCTGGGTGCCGCCCCACTGCGGTACAGCAACGTTCCCTGACTCATACAGCTGAATTGTGCCGGGCTCATTCAGCCCTATATTCATGTGATGCCAGGTTGAGGTCGGCTTACTGAAAACCGACCCAGTGATATTTCCAGGCAGCACAGAACCGCTGACCAGATTTTGTATACCCGGCCCCCACGTAAAGTGATGAACGACGTTGTTAACGCCCTGATAGTCAACGATGGTCTGGAACTGTGGAAGTCTTTGACCTATGAACAGGAAACCGCAGTGGTGGAACGTCACCCGCGCCCCATAGGACATTAACGGGCCTCTACCCGCTGGGCCGCTGTTACCGGTCGATACAGTTAGTCCTTCTGAGATCAAGCAGTGGTCAACCGTAAGATCGTTCGCATAATACGAATCTAGTAGCTCGTCACTACCCCACTGAATCGAGCAGTGATGAAGAACCGCGTGGTGAACGTTGTTGTTACCAATGCGATCAAAGTTGAAAGCGTCCTTGCAGCACCACCCGCCTGGTGTAACTGGCCCCGCGTTTCCTCTAAACCCTATCTGGCGTATGTACACTTCCTGGGCATGAACCGCCATACAGGAATCGCCATTAGTGGTAGATGACTCAACATCAAACCCGCCTGGCGACAAATCTCCCACGATCAATGTCCTGGGGTGTGTCACGTACAGCTGGCTTAACGGCAATAGGCTGCCTGACACCAAAATCAATACGATGATTGGGTCAGTGCCCGGAGTAGTAATAGCGGCTCTTAAGCTGCCTGGGCCCGAATCATTCAGATTAAGAACAGGAACAATCTGCGCACCAACAAAGCTCGTTGGGAAATCAGTACCCCAGCCTTGCACCCCCGGCCATGGTTTCAGGCTGGGTAGCGCGGGAAATGGATACATTACTTAGGCCAGTTACCCTTACCGAATAACTTCACAGCTTTATGCATTGCCCAGGCACGCTGCTTTCGCACACCCAGGTTGATCAATGCGTCATAGAACAATTGGTCAGCCTCTTCCTTGGTATATCTGCCGTGAAAGTCTGAATAGATCCAGTCGTGAATCACAGCGGCCGGCGAGTAGCGTGCATGCTTGGGCAGCACCGGCCAAAATATGGGCGGTATGCTCGCAAAGTCGGTGATATAACCCCTCGGCACTTGAATACGGATAGAACCGTCGTCCCATATGAGAGGTTTGGTGAGCTGCCAGCGGTGCTTTCCCATCTCTCGATAAGCAAGCGTTGATCTGAAGGCCATCAGGCATTCTGTGCAGCCTGACGGGCATCCAGTCGCGTCTCACGCAATGCAGCAAGCTCTTCCTGAGTAAACACGCCGTCACGCTCGTACTGCTCAAGCTCCTGATCTGTGATCTTGTTTTGCTTCAAATACTCCATTCCCATGAACATCATGCGAACAGCCATTATCTTAGGATTCACGGGTCGCCCTCCTTCATCATCTTCTTTACCAGGTAAGCGCGAAACAAACCCGATGCAATACCAGCATTGCTGTCAGCACCCGCCTGATCACCTAACCGCTTGTAATGCTGCGCTTGATCAATCGCCGCACCCACCTTGTCCAGCTCCTCCAGCAACTTGTCGCGCTCTTCACCCGTAATCATTCCGGTACGCTTCTCATGCTCAACAGTCCGGTAGGCCGCTATTAGCTTGCTTTCAGTCTCTGCGATGGTTCGCTCATAGCTGTACTGTCCTGCGCAACCAGGCAACAGAACCAGTAACGCAATCAGAAATAGAGCGTGGCATATCAACTCATGCCGTTGTCGTTCGTGCATTGGCTTTGGCCTCTCGCTTTTCCAGTTTGGTGAGTTCCTCATTCAACAGGCGGTGGAACTCCTGTCGCTGCGGAATGGTTAATTTCAAATACATTTTGGCCATCCACCGGGCAATCACTCAAACACCGCTCGGTACTGGTGAATTGATATGCGAAATCGCTCTGGTAAATCCTCTCTTAGAATCTCCATAGCATCAGCGCTGTTGGTAACCATCATTTGTACTTCGTCGATATCAGTGCCAGGTGCTATACAACCTTTCAGCTGTCTGGCCCAGTTGGCTACATGGAAAACACAAACGGTTCTATCGGGAACCTGAACAGCCCACGTGTCTTTGTACTTACGCCCGTTATGCGGCTCGCACTCGTAGAACCCCTCAGGTAAGCAGGACTTACTTACTTTATTCTGATTCCACGGTGGTTCAATGGTGTATACAAAGTCGCCATCTGGAAGGTAGAAACGGCCCATGGTGGCGTGAGGGTGATAACAAAACCGCTCTAGCCTAAGAATCACTTTCTAAGCGACCATTCTGTAATTCGCCCTTGATGGAAATCCCAGACCCAATACCAGAGCACGGGATGAAATGATCGCTCCAATGCATAATGCCAAGGCACATGAACAACGTCGCCCCACGGCATAATTGCGTGATATATGTAACCGCCGCACACACCCGCAAGCGCCACCCTGAGGTACCAAGGCGCAAACGCAAAGGACTCCTGAAGCATCCAAAG
Source organism: Pseudomonadota bacterium (assembly GCA_039111475.1). GTDB lineage: Bacteria > Pseudomonadota > Gammaproteobacteria > Pseudomonadales > JAUIET01 > JAUIET01. Next base: position 30,344 of record JBCCIP010000033.1, read on the forward strand.
CACAAAGCAAGCCGAAACCAAGCTCATTAACGACACGATGGCTACATAAATTTCGATCATTTCTTGAATAGGCGCTCTATCAGTTTGTTGGCCAGCTGACCAATATCAAGATTGATAATCCAGGCAATCAAGTTGATAGCAATCAATCCCAAAAACAATGCAACCGCGTGCTCGGTCCGCTGATCCAAGTCAAAGTAAATGTCTACCAACGGACCAAAATACACCGCACAGGACACACCACCTAACAAACATAAGATGGCGCTCTTAGGCGAAAGGCCCGGTCTAGTAAGCAAACTAAGCAAACCACCCACGAACCCCGCCATGGCGATGCTTGGCTTAATGCCTAGCACTTCCCACATGGATGGTTTTCCTTGTTGTGAATTAAAAAGCCGCCCGAAGGCGGCCCTAAAGACCCAGTGCATATGCACTGATATTGGACTGGGGATTGTCCAATCCTGATGCCCAGAAACGCAAAAGCCCGCTGGGGCGCGGGCTTCACTGGGAATTTCTGACTATAGGAATTAGTGTCTCTGCCCTGCTACCTGTTGTCAACCCCCAGAAATGCATTTTGCATCTCAGCGTCTATCTGCTGGCACACCGACCCAATCTGCTGACTCCGTGTATGCCAAGAACCCTGTTTTCTGAAGTTGCTGGAGTTCAAACCAGTATAAGCCGAAATCTCTTTACTACTGATATTGTCCTGCTTCCCCATGCGCCACGCCATCATGTGGAACTCAACTATCTTAGTTATGATATTTGCGGTTCTGAGCGGGTTTACCCGATACTCTTCAGCCGTAATGATCGCGTCTACACGGTCCGTAATATCGTTGGTGATCGTGACTTGCTGGTGCAACTGCGGGTTCGGCCCAAACATGAAAAGAGCCCAGGCTTTGAGGTTTGCAGGCAGCTGCTCCACGGAAGCCCGTACTGATACCGCATCTAGATCAGTAAAATGGGGCGGCCTGCTACCGACTCGGCTGAGTGTCTGGCTGGCCTTGAACTGAGTTTTTGCCTTAAGCCTTGAGGGGTGCCTGAAAACTTCTTTGCACCGCTTGCACTTGAATCTTGGCCGGTTCGGTTTATTTGCATATTCTGCAAGTTCCGCTCGGGTCAAGCGAACAATACTAACTCGCGTTGCCGTACATTTTGGGCAATGGTCAGCGCGCTGTACATCAAATTGCGACAAACTCTGGCCAATCCTCTCCTGATCTAATGCCGGTGCATAACCAAACGCACCGTAAGCCAGAATGATCGCGCGGTGAACGCTGCCCACGTCGAATGGGCCATTTTTAGCAGCATCCATCACAGAAACCCATTTCTTGCGGCAAACGCTATCGTGCATGGTCTTGAGCAAAACCGGCTATTGTAATTAGCAGACTTCTTGCGCTTTGGCGGTATCGCGCCCCCACACCTCGCGCAACACTTTGAATCAACAACCCTGATAGGTACGCGATCTATCTTTCCACCCGAATCTAGGAACGCTTGCACATCATTAGCAATTGCCGCCCGCTCTTTGTGCTTGGTTGCTTTGTTTGGTGCCTGGTACCGGTTTGGCGTAAGCATGTCTAACCCCCAACGTAAGTGAATTCAAGTCGCCCCACCCTGCCGGCCAACCTAAGCTCTAGTAGTCGCTTTTTCTCAGCCAAGTAGTGCTTGTGTATTAACTCTTTTTCAAACTTTGATATCTTTGTAACCTTGTGCGCCATCACCCGAAGACGGTTGTAATACTCCTCTCCGTAACGGCCCTTGACCCACTCAGCGAATAGAATTGGCTCCGCTCCCAAGTGGTCATGACAGCCAACGCAATGTGCTGCCGCGTTCATTGGGTGCCATCGGGTGCCCTGGTTGGCTCGACCAAAGAAATGTGAGCAGTGCAGACTGCCAGGGTTGTGCGCGAAACCAATGCCGCAACGCTCGCAGAACCACTGCGCACGCTCCCTAACAAGAAAGCTGAATACATCATCGGTCTTGTCACGCTTGACCTTAGTGTTTCGCCATGGCGCGCCCATTAGTCGATTAACACCCAGTCCGTTTGCAGAATGTCTCTTTGCGCAGGCTCCCACTCTTTAGCCTTGGGGTCTTCCTGCCAGGCTGGATGCGCTTTTGGTGGCGAGTGCCGAATGAGTATTCGCTCTGGGCGCCAGTGCTCAGCCTTATCCATTTTTAGATACATTCGAGCATGCCATTTTGGGCGACGAACTTTATGGCCACTTTGCAGATGGTTGAGCGCATCGCTAAATCTCATCTTTACCACTCGGTACGTGGATGTTTAGCGCTCGCATTACCTCTCGGATCTCTACAAGCGCATCGTTCATGGTATTGGTTGAGTAACGATGTATTGGCTCAAAAATTGGGTTATGTTGCGCGGCCTCCATGGCATGGTAAAGATTCAACCCACTAAGGCTCTTGTAGCCGGACTGAAGCTTTCTGGCCACATCGGGAGACACGCTGGCTGGGCCTCTAGCTGTCTGAAAGGCAGCGCAGATATCGTCCTTGTTTTTTTGCAGATCAGTCTCGAAGCAGCCCGCATCAAATGAGGTAATTCCCACGGGTTTAGCCATGTATCTCTCCGTTGATTCAACCCCATAGAGTAATTCGAGCATTTCAACCTGCTGACGGTGATGCTCCTTTATCATCTGCACAATGGCCCTTACTACGGAATACAAATACCTAAATGGAAAAATAGCCCAGCTAGATAGAGTAGATATCTGGCTCACATCTGCACCACATCAAACTTCGCCACAATGTCTTGCAGCCAATCTCGCTGGTCAGCTGTCAACCGGTAGTCCCTAAATCGATCATCACGATCCGCAAGGTCATCGATAAATTCTTGCTCCTTCGGGCTCAGCTTCTCTGGGTTATCCAGTAGTGTTGAAACGATGTCTTTTTCTTCCCTGGTCACGCGATCCCCTCAGCCCATGATTTGTCAGTAAGCCGATCAAAGGCACTTCTATTTTTTTCTTTTCCCTTTGTAAAAGTGGTCTTTTGTATAGTGGTCTTTTGTAGGGTGTCACTGGTGTCACTAGTACCCATGTCACCAGTGACACTACCTAGTGACATGGGTGTCGCGGGTTTTTTCCCAGTAGTGTCATATTTGACGCCAGTCATAAGGGGATTATTGGCTAACTTGTACTCAGATATTTTGCCCTTAGAGGTGACGCGCTCTATTGCTTTATGCTCTATCAGCTCGGACATGGCGCGCTGAATTGTCCGCTTCTGAATACCGGTCTTTGCCTCCAACTGCGACAGTGAAATCTTGTCAGACTCTTTGTTCCAACCAGTAGTTTGGCGAACCACCACCAAGTAGCATTTGATTGCGTGCCCGCTCACCAGCGGAAGCAGATAATCGACAACCGCATTAGCCAGCTGGAATGAATTGGGAATAAACTTGCTCACCCTTAGTCACCCCGTTTTTGGCTGGCGCGCAAATCTATTCTGAGCTGGTAATACTTTGCTGCAGCTATCTCAGCCGCATACAGTTCTTCGGGGTCAATATGGATGGCGTCACGGTCAGACAATTCCATTTCCCCATGGGCAATAATCAGAGCCCACTCACTCATAGAAAGCTTGGTTTCGTTATCTTTGATCTTGGAAATAGCTGCTTCAGACTTGCTCAACAGGCGCGCTATATCGACCTGCTTCGAGTTCACAGAAAGGCACTTGAGCATATCGGATTCGATCTTAACTGCTCTTTCGTGAATTTTTGGCTTTAATGAATCCATCGACGGCTTGACATGGTTCCGTTGATTATGGCCAGTCAGAGGTAGGAGTCTGGCTGGCCTATTACCCACAAAGCCCCAATGAAGGGGCGTTAGGGATGGTTTTTATAGGAGATTTCTATCCGGTTTTTACTACCTGCTTTAGGTCTGGGCACAACTCATCCGCAACAAATGCGTTATTTGTTATCGCCGCCGCCTTAAGTGCAGTTATTGCAGACATACCATGAGCGCCGTTTTCCCACGCACTCACGGTTGGTTGAGACACACCAAGCTTTTCGGCAGCTGCTAACTGCCCGCCCAGGTGTTGAATCAGCTTTTTGAATAAAGTCACTCGCTCCATACGAATGGACGATATAGGTATTCCTATTTTTAGTCAAGTGATTATAGGAATACTTGTTTGTCTTAATATAGGCTGTCCTATATGGTGCGACCCATGGAAGAAAATTTACAGACTAGATTGCTACAAGCTCGAAAGGAGGCAGGGAAAACCCAGCCCCAAGTAGCTGACCATGTTGGCATGTCACAACCTGCATACAGTGAATTAGAGCGTGGGTTGTCACAAGGCTCCCAGCACATGCCTCAAATTGCCGAATACTTGGGCGTCAATGCGCTATGGATAATTGAAGGCAAAGAGCCGAAACACCCTAGCGGTCGCATTGATTCCGACTCTAGCGAAGCAACAAACAATGAAATGCTGCAAATGTTGGCGGGGCTTTCAACTGACAGTCTCAGCGACCTTAGCAACGATGATCTGCTCACTGTTGCTATAAATGCTCTTCAGGCGATTAGGAACAGGAGCGCCTGATTCGCGACACTTTCTAACAACTGCGGCGGTCATCGCTATTCGCTCGTCAGCAGAAGCGTCCTCATATTTTCTCATTAGTTCGAGAAGCAATCCTTGCCTTATGTCCACATCATCCCACCCCAGTTGGCCCTTGAGAAAACCGCCAGATATAGCGATGGAACTAAGGTAACCCTCAATACTAGGTGTGTAAATTCCCCCTAGGGAGTATTTATTGGTGTTGTATCATTTTTGAGATAGGCGCTTTTCGGGGTGCTACGTGCAATGGCGGCAGTAGCTTGCGATGCTCGCAGTATATTGCGAGAGAGAGCGCCCTTTCTCCTTTGCGTCCAAGCTTCTTTCTTACATTTTGCAGATGCCGCTTGAAAGTGCTTGTCTCCCGTCCCGATCTAGCTGCAAGTTGTTCAATAGTCGAATTTGCAGGACTATCGAGCACTATGCGTAGGCAAAGCTGCTCTTTCCGCGTTAGTTGAACCCCGGTTTCGTTAACCCGCCCACACTCTCCGCATGCCTTGGTATTCTCGACAAGACAACCAACCAGAAAGATAGCCGCACGGAGTTCCTTTAAAGTTTTTTCGCTGGGCAGCGTATTGCGCGAGGTAGCAAATGACACAGATGCCACCTGTCCTCCAACTTCTTCAGCCATAAAAAAACCGCTGCGCATATTATGCTTAGCTGCGTGGGCGTATATCTTTTCCACGTCCTTAACATATTTCCGCTTTTGCCAAGCAGATTCCCCCATAGGTTGGTTAACAGCAAGTGTCCTTGCTTCAGCCCAAGAACCAAGAGTCATAAATAACGGTGATGATGGGTCAACACAACGAACAATGGGGTCAAGCTCTGCCCACCCATTCCGTATATACACTGAGATGAACTCTTCGGCGTAGGTAGCCCAATAGACAGTAGTTTCTTCTAGATCGTTCGAATTGACGCGAGGCCGAACGTTGAAACTAATGTATGGGTATCCCCTATCTGCGCAGAAGTCATTGAAAGTACTTTTTATCTGATCGATGCACGGCAGCTTGCCCTTACCTTTGCATCCTTGGATGTGAAACAGTTCTACTAATTCATCCATGATAATTGGTCTTATTTCGCTTCCGCCACTAAGTTACAGCAATGGCTTGGGTACATGCCGACAATATCTTGGCACACGCTCAAGGTTAAATTGCATGAATACTACGTTATACCAGCCGCATACCTGCTGCGCAACAGCCGCGCCGTCAGAACTCAAAGAACAGTACGGACAATTAAGATACAAAGACTTCCGTCCAGATGACCCCTATGTGTCGCTTGACCACAAGCGTCAGGTTGAATTTGATGATTACGATAGCCGCGAATCAACATTGCTCTTGCTCGCCACTATGAGCAAGGGGCGTGATACAACACTCGTATCAGGCGCTCGCATAATGCCAACCACTGAACCGAATGATATTGAGGAGCCTAGTTGGCAGTATTTAACGAAAGATATTGAGCTACCGAAATCACCTGATGTTTGGGTTTGCGGTCGATGGTCTAGCATCAAAGAGAAATCGCGTCACCGACAAATATGCAATAGCCTGGTTATGCTTGAGATACACAGGGCCTCAATAGAGCACGGCTTTGGCTTCTATTTCGGCGTGACAACTAAGCAAGGCCATGAGTGGTTTGATAAAGTAGGAATAGGTGTTGAGGCTTGTTCGCCAGAGTTCTTTACTGGGCGAGAAAATGACAGTATCTATTTAATAACTGTACGTGTTGATGATCGCTATGTCCAAGTAGCGCATGACAAGCACAAAGAGGCAGCGATGAGTTTACGGTCGCTAGCGGCTTAGCCCTGCAAAAAACTAAGAACCGTTGCGGATGGCTGTGGCGCAATACCACACCATCCAGGTATGTAAGACCAGCAAGCTAGGTAACCTAAAGCATAGGTTAGTACGCTCGCCAACAACAGGCTAAGTAAAATAGTTTTAAGACGGCTTGAATCAATCATGCTCTAAGCATACACCAAAAACCTCTTGCGCAACACTAACCAGTCGGTAGAATCAGTATCAGGTAAATATATGGAGATTGGTATGCGCAAATTAATAATCATAATGGTTTTGGCGGGCCTCGCAGCTTGCAGCACCGTAAAAGAGTGGACTGCAACAGGAGGAAGCAGGGCTGACGGCATTGTCCGGCTCTCATATCAGCACAGCAACATGGAAATCCCAAAAATAGAAATACAAGAGGGCGTGGCACTTGCGGCAAAGCGCTGCGCTGTTTGGGGCTACACTGACGCCGAGCCGTTCGGTGGTACAACCAAAGTATGCAGCGCACCTGCAGGGTTCGGCGGCTGCAATATGTGGCAGGTTACTGCAGAGTACCAGTGCATAGGTGACTTAGAGCTATAACAGCTAAACCTTCGCGCGAGCCGCAGCAAGCACAAACCAACCTGACCAATAAAAACGCACCATTCCCTGTGGCATAAGTCCACGATAATATTATAGGAATACCTATTGACATAGATATAGGTATTCCTATAATTGGCTCCATGAACTCAGGCGACCCAATAACCGTGCTCCCAAGCAAAGAGGCTGTTCTAGTCGAATACGCCCTGGCGTCGCAGTTCACCTATAGAGACTCAGCTGGTGTTCAACACTGGTGTTTTTATTCAGATAAGGGGATCACATGGCAGAGCAAGAAATAACGTTTTCATTTGGCGATAGGGTTCTTGTGGGGCCCGAAGTAGACACGTTTCAAGACATAGAGGAAGGCGTTTATGTAGCCCGAGCACCAAACGGCGACCACCTTGTCATTTCGGGCGACCATCAGATTGAGGCGTTCGAGCGCGGAGGGGCTTTTGCTGTCCGCCCTTATAAGAACATCAGAGAGTCGTTCGGTCCCGCAAAGCTAAAAATTGAAATTGAACACGGCAACGGCGACGTACAACGACATGAGAGCACGGTCAAACACTCACGGCTTTGCTGGGTGCTTGGTCAGCTTGAGGTATCCGCATGAGCGCCTTCGCTGTAGTTTCAAATACCAGGGTTGTTCTTGCGGCTACTGCTGCCATGCCTGTTCGGTTCGTTGGCGGGGAATACGAAGTCAAATTCAAAAGCGATGAATACCACGCAGAACATGGCGGAATCATTACCCGCTGGTTTGATGGTCGGCGGTTCGTTGCTATGTGTACCCCTGAGGCTGCAAACAAATGACAGCCGCCCTCAAAACGCCCTTCCGGCTTCGTGGTGGTCACTGGGATGGCCACATGGTGCGACGTGCTCGCAAAGCTGGGCGATGTGATTACGACCATGGGTCACGAGGGCGGTGCAAGCACTGGTTGAATGTGGGACACCTCTATCTTGAGGGGCCCACCCCCGCTGGTACCCATAGATCACTTAGGTATTGCTTCGCCTGTACTGGTGTTGATGAACAAAAGCTATTGGGTCCGCAGAATGCAAATTGATGACGCCAGAGTAGATAAGTGGAACACCTTCGCTCTTGTCGTGGTGATCTTGATTATGGCGGGTCCGTTTATTGGGCACTTGGTCCGTGGAGCCTAGACAGCCCGCCGTTAAGCCGCACTGGGTTCAGAATGAATTTTATTTTGAGGCGCCGGAAACAATCGCGTGGGCGGTTAAGGCTCAGAACTACATCGAGCAACACCCTGCTGTCTGGACGCTGTTTTGCGAGCTGGCAAAATACGCGGTGAAGAAATCACCATCGGGTAAGGCTAGCTCAAAGCTTATTTTTGAAAAGATTCGGTGGGAAAACGAAGTAGAGAAAAGCAACGAAGATTTCAAGATCAACAACAACTATACAGCCTACTTCGCTCGCAAGTTTATGGCAGAGCATTGGTTGCACCCCCGCTACTCGATCGCATTCAACACCAAGGAGACTAAGCAATGACAGGCGCATCAACCAGTGCTGGATCGTTTGCCGTGTTCGGAGTTACTTGGACATATGCGCGACAAAGAGCGACTAAGCTGCTTGAGTTAGAAAAGGATCTGGAGCGCGAAGAATACGATGCTAAATTTCGCGAGACGACAGAGGAAGTATTCAACACATCAAAGCCGGTGCGGGTATCACATACGTTTGACGCCCCGCAATTTGCGGAAGCGTTTGTAGAGCTGGCAAAGCGGACAGGCGAAGGCAGAGACCTAATTGTCCGGGCGCGGATTGAAGACAAAGAAAAGGCGCCTTCGAAGAAGACAGGCAAGCAGCCGACCAAGTGGGTAGCGTGGCACGGCGACTCAACGCTGGCCCTAATTTAACCAAAGGAGCCTAAACCTATGAATTCAGCGCTCGTATTCACCATTGAGCTTGGGGCAATCATTCTGATCACGACTGTTGTAATACTTGGTTTGGGCCAGGCGCTATCTGAAATCGATTGCTGGTCGTATTCGAATACGACTGGAAAAACGACACATTCGGCCGTCCCGATGGCGTGCTATGTCGAGCTGAGCGATGGATCAATAGTATTGAAAGAAACCGCCGAAACCCTTGAGGCAAATAAGCACTTGGTGCAACTTAAGAAATGAGGCGCGCAGAGGAGTGGTGATGTTTTTAAACGACGAGCAATTCAAAGAGTTCATGTCAGCGACGTTTGACATACCCATGCCTCGTGATGAATGGGCGGATATGATCGGTAAGCCGGACTCGACTGTTCGGGGCTGGCAAGAAAAACACTGGACATACGGTGATCAATACATTGTAGTCGGGCATCAGACCATGGTGATCAAGGGCAGAGCGAACAAATGGCTAATCAATTACGGAACATCAGCGAACAAAACGGATGGATCAGAGTCCGAGTCAAACGAAAGGGAAAGCCCTACTTCGACTCCTTTGAAGGTAGTCTCTCAGATCCAGTAAACATTAAGCGGGCGATCGAAATCCGCGAAAAGATGTTGGCGCAGATACGGCTTGGATTGGAACCCAACACCACGGAGGTTGTTCTGTTTGGGTGGGCAATGCAGCAGTACATGAACACCGCCAAAGAGTTTAAGCGCTTGGGCGAATATACCTACAAGCATTATCGTGATGACCTCAATCGCTATTGGAGCCACTTGTTTGATGTTCCCATGGTAGCGGTAGGGCCGCGCGATCTGCGCAAGGTTCTGTCAAAGGTCAAGGGCAAGCCCAAGCACAAGCAGAACGTATTTGCACCGGTCAGAGGTGGATTCAAGCATGCCCAGTCAGAGGGGTGGATAGACACCAACCCATGCCTGGCCATTAGCTTCGGCAAAACTCAGAAGCCACCCCCCGACTACTTCAAGCCTCGCGAGCAGGAAGACTTGCTATCAAAGATGGAAGGCCAGTCATACCGATACGCAAAGCTATTTTTTGAGACCGGCATGCGGCCGTGCGAAACACTCGCAATCTATGAATACGATATCGATTTTGACGAGGCGACGTTAACGGTTGAGCGGGCCATAGTCGATGGGAAGCCCCAGCCTTACACCAAAACCCACAAAATCAGAAAGGTCTATCTCACACCCGACGCAGTGCTTGTGCTCAAGCAGCAGCTACCACACTCAGTTAAAGGCAAGTTGTTTAATTGGATGACGACCAAGGTTCCTCACGAAGCAATGCGAGAAGCTATGAGGGGAGCCGAGATGCGAGTGCGGCGGCCTTACTGCGCACGTCATACCAGAGCGTCAACTTTGCTAACAACGATGGAAGATGCAGCGTTCTCAGCGCGCCAGTTAGGCCACTCTCAGTACACCTTTCAAACCGTGTATGCGAGCTGGATTGATGAGCTTGAAAACAAAGACAAAGCGGCGGCCATTACAGGCATCAAGACCAAGCCAAAACTAGAGCTGGTGCAGGCTGAAGGTGTATGAAATGTGTATGGTGCAATGGTCAATCATACCTAATATGCTGACTTCATTGACTTTATATTGGTCGGGACGGCAGGATTTGAACCTGCGACCACCACACCCCCAGTGTGGTGCGCTACCAAACTGCGCTACGCCCCGATTAACATGATGTTCTCAATAGAATGAGATACATATCTAGAGTATATTCGTCTCAAAACTTGCGTAACGAAACGCATTGATTCGCTTTGATTCGAAGGGTGCGTAGACTGGCGGAAGACGCAATTTCTGTCAACCGGTACACGCAAAAAATCAATAAAGCTCACTGACTTCCTGAACCATGGCAGAGCAAACAACAAATGAAGTAAACGGGCCTTTCACCGAACTTTCAGGTACGTTTTATGGCGTTCTGGCGAATAATTTACCTGCGGACCTTCATTGGCGAACTCTGCTGCTGACAGCATGCATTGCTCTTTTTATCTGGTGGAAACGCGGTGGGCGTGGCTCCAAGGGCGCGGACGGCCGCGAGCGGCCGGCAGGTATTCTAGAGTTTCTAGTGCCACGCGAGATATACAGTCATGTCTCAGCACGGGTAGATATTGGGCTGTGGGTGATTGAACGTGTGCTGAGACCACTATGGTTTGTTGCACTACTGGCCGCTATCGCGCCGACAACAGAGCAACAGGTTATCAATGCCATGGAATGGGCTTTGGGCAATTCGCCCGAGTTGCAGAGCAATTACGCGTGGATGCTACTTTACAGCCTGCTGGGGCTGCTGGTATACGACGCGGTGTTCTTTCTCACTCATTACAGCATGCACAAAGTGCCGGCTCTGTGGGCAATACACAAAGTCCATCATTCTGCTGAGGTTCTCACACCTCTTACGCGATACAGAGAACACTTTCTTGCGGGGCCCATTTGGGCCGCGGGCTACGCGTTCAGCCTGGCACTTGTGGCTGGCTTGTTCGCCTGGCTGTTTAATGGTGGGATTACAGCTGCAACGCTGTTCAACGTTGGCTTTTTCGCCTTGCTATTTGGTTTCAATGGTTCATTTCGACACTACCATGTGCAGTTCCATTACCCTCGGTGGTTATCGCGATGGCTGCAAAGTCCAGCGATGCACCACATCCACCACAGTTACTTGCCGCAGCACTGGGATAAGAACTTCGCTGCTGTCACCAGTATCTATGATCGATTGTTTGGCACCTTGTACATTCCCGACAAAGATGAATACACACCTTGGGGCATAGGGCCGGAATCACAAGCAGAGAACCGCTCGCTATGGCATAACACCATAGGCCCATTTAGAGACTGGTTTCATATGATTGCAGGGAAGACTTCAGGCGCTGGCGCTACTCCCAGCAAGGATTAACGCTTAGGATTTAAGAACCCCAAGCACATCTTCGAGCTCATTAATCATCTGGCGGATCAATTGACGATATTGACTCTTGTCCTCTTTCGCTTCATCGCCTGACATACGCTGACGCGCACCGCCAATAGTAAAGCCCTGATCGTAGAGCAGGCTTCGAATCTGACGGATCATTATCACATCTTGACGTTGGTAATAACGACGATTGCCACGTCGTTTCACCGGTTTAAGCTGGGGGAATTCTTGCTCCCAGTAGCGCAGTACATGTGGTTTTACGTTGCAGAGTTCGCTGACTTCTCCAATCGTGAAATAACGCTTACCCGGTATTACCGGTAGTTCGTCGTTATGGCTTGGTTCCAGCATACGCCTCTACTCTGGCTTTCAACTTCTGGCCGGGGCGGAATGTAACCACCCGGCGCGCTGATATTGGTATTTCCTGGCCGGTTTTAGGGTTTCTTCCTGGACGTTCAGATTTGTCGCGCAGGTCGAAATTGCCGAAACCAGACAGTTTCACGTGTTCATTATGTTCTAGCGAATTTCGAATTTCTTCGAAAAACAGCTCTACTATCTCTTTGGCTTCCCGCTTGTTCAGCCCAAGTTCTTCGTAAAGCCGTTCAGCCATATCGGCCTTGGTTAACGCTCGCGACGACATGCTCAATTCCTTAATGACGCCCCAAATTCTTGTTCTAATTTCGCCACGATTCGGCTGAGGCAACTGCTTATGTCCTCAATCGATAGAGTGCGTGAATGGTCTTGTAAGGTCAAGCCCAGACCCAAACTTTTTTGGCCTTCAGGCACGCCTTTTCCAGCATACACATCGAACACAATTAAGTCAGTCAAATTCGGACCTGCCGTTTCACGCACCACAGAGGCTATCTGGGAGACGTTGAGTGATTGTTCTATAAGCATAGCCAAATCTCGGCGCACTTCAGGAAATTTCGATATTTTTTCGTAACTTGGAAGCGTTCCTTCAAGTATTGGCTCAAGCTCGAGTTCGAATACCAATACAGGATCAGGCAGTTCTAGCGCCCCCGTAAGTCTTGGATGCAGTGCGCCAACATGCCCAATAACGGCGTCTTCTAAGCGGATGCTCGCGCATTGACCAGGGTGCATTGCACTGTGCTGGGCCGCTTCAAATTCCAGTTGCCCTTCACGTGCACTCAAGCCAAACAATGTTTCAACGTCGCCTTTTGCATCGTAAAAATCCACCGGCGCCTTCTGGTGAGCCCAGCATTCAGCAAAACTGGAACCACAGACTACTGCGCCCAATTTCTGAATCTGGCTTAGCTGACCATCGGTTTGAATAAAACACTGCCCTGTCTCAAACAAGCGCACTCTGCTCTGTTGTCGATTCACGTTGTATGCCAGCGCCTGCACCAAACCAGGTAAAAGGCTGGTACGCATCCATGACATTTCACTGGAAATTGGGTTTCGCAACGGCACGGCAGCTTGATCTGAGTAGAACTGCTGATGCAACGCGGGGTCTATAAAGCTGTATGTCACAGCCTCTTGATACTCTAAAGCACACATTTGACGACGCAGGGTAGAGATAGCAACGTTGCGCTCAGCGCTAGGTGCCAAGGCACCGGCATGCTTCAGGTGACTGGTTGGCAGCGCGTTGTAACCATAGATACGCGCCAACTCTTCTAGCAAATCAGCTTCAATCTGTAGATCAAACCGTGACGATGGGGCTGTCGCCAGCCAACCTTCGTCGTTTGCTTCGAGCTTGATGTCAAGGCGGCTTAGTATGTCTTCAACCTGATCATCGGGCAGCTCAAAGCCCAAAAGACGTTTTATCTGCGCTCTGCGCAACACAATCTCAGCCGGCGGCCGCAGTCTGTCTTGCTCAACCGCTTCGCTTATCGGGCCTGGCTCGCCACCCACAATATCCAAAAGCAGTTGTGTCGCACGCTCCATGGCCTTACGGGGCAATTCAGGGTCAACCCCTCGTTCAAAGCGATGCGAGGATTCTGTGTGCAGGCCAAATTGGCGCGCGCGACCCGCTATTTTTTCCGGTGTGAAATGCGCCGCTTCCAACATAAGGCGCTGAGTACCTGCTTTAACACCACTACCTAAGCCACCCATGATGCCAGCCAAGGCAAGTGCCTTGTCGTCATCAGTGATTAACAGACAGCGCTCATCCAGAGTTAGCTCAGACTCATCCAGCAATGTCAGCGTCTCATCCGGTTGAGCAAGCCGAACCGTAATCTGGCCACTCAAGCTGTCCAGATCAAATGCATGCATTGGCTGGCCTAGCTCTAGCATCACATAATTGGTCACATCCACTGCAGGGTCGATGCTACGCATGCCCGCCCGCTGTAAGCGTTCGGTCATCCACAAAGGCGTTGGCTCACTCAAATCAACGTTGTTAATCACCCGGCCAAGGTAACGAGGACAATCATTGGGCGCAGCAAGCTTTACTGGGAACTGATCGTCGCAGGTGGGGGGTACGCTTTGTATATCAGGTTCAGCGACAGCAAGCCTGCTAACGACGCCAACTTCACGTGCTACGCCACATACTGAGAGGCAATCACTGCGATTCGGCGTTAAATCTACTTCCAACACTGTGTCAGGAAGACCGAGGAACTCGGCTAAAGGCTGCCCTACTGCGGCGGCCTCAGGTAACTCCCACAAGCCGTCGTGATCTTCACCAAGACCTAGCTCGTCTAGCGCGCAAAGCATACCTTGCGATTCCACACCACGCAGTTTGGCTTTCTTGATCTTAAAAGGTTTGCCACCATCCACAGCAGGTAAATGAGCGCCAATGGTCGCCAACGGTGCCTTCAAACCCACCCTGGCATTCGGCGCACCACAAACTATCTGTGCCGTCGCACCGCCGTATTCGACGCTGCACACTTGCAATTTGTCTGCATCTGGATGTGGCTGCGCATCGGTTATTTGTCCAATCACAACGCCATCCAGATACTTACCCAGCTCTTGAATTCCATCAATTTCCAGGCCTGCCATGGTGAGTTGTTCGGCCAACTCGGTGACTGTTACGTTTGGGTCAACCCATTCACGCAACCAATTCAGGCTAATTTTCATGTCTGCGCCCGCTCATCTGAACTGCTCGAGAAAGTTCAGATCGTTCTCAAAGAATATACGCAAGTCGTCCACGCCGTAGCGCAACATTGCCAGGCGCTCTACGCCCATGCCAAACGCAAAACCACTGTATTTCTCAGGGTTAATATTGGAAGACTGCAATACGTTCGGGTGAACCATGCCGCAACCAAGCACTTCCAGCCAACCAGTGTTGCTGCACACACGGCAGCCTTCTCCACCGCACATTACACAGCGTATATCTGCTTCAGCTGACGGCTCAGTGAATGGGAAGTAAGACGGACGGAAGCGCACCGCGAGCTCTTCATTCTCGAAATACACGCGAAGAAAATTCTCAATCACGCCCTTCAAATCAGCCATGCTGATATCAGTGTCAATCAGCAGCCCTTCCACCTGATGAAACATCGGGGTGTGCGTAATATCAAAATCAGTGCGGTATACACGTCCGGGGCAAATGATACGAATTGGCGGACTAGTGCTTTCCATGACGCGCACCTGTACTGGAGATGTATGGGTACGTAGCACAGTATCATCAGTAACAAAGAAGGTGTCGTGCATAGCCCGCGCCGGATGATGCGGCGGGAAATTCAAAGCTTCGAAATTGTGATAATCATCTTCAATTTCAGGGCCTTCAACCACGTCGTACCCTGATTGCGCAAATATGCCTTCAATTCGCTCAATCGTTCGAGTAACCGGGTGCAGTCCACCCACGCCAAGCCCGCGACCCGGAAGGCTCACGTCTATTTTTTCACTGGCGAGCCGAGAATCAAGTACGAGCGTTGCCAACGCATCTTTTCGTGCACTGATCAGCGATGCAACCTGTTCTTTGGCAGAATTTATCTTTGCCCCGGCGGCCGGACGCTCCTCAGCACTCAGCTTGCCAAGACCTTTAAGCAATGCGGTGAGATGCCCCTTCTTACCGAGGTACTCAACCCGCAATGACTCAAGCCCAGCTAACTCGCTAACTGCCTCTATCGCGGAACTGGCCTGTTCGACCAGTGTGTCTAGTTCGCTCATGGATGTTGACCAGCCCTCTAATCAATATGAAAAGCCAGGGCAACAGTCAAACCGGCTGCCTATGCGGCAGCGGCTTCCAATGCTTCTTTAGCGGTGTTGGCCAGTACAGCAAAACCTTCTTTGTCGTTCACAGCCATATCTGCCATGACTTTACGGTCTAGCTCTATTCCAGCACGGTTTAAGCCATTGATCAGACGGCTGTAGGTCAAACCGTTTTCCCTAGCTGCCGCGTTAATACGGGTAATCCATAAAGCGCGAAACTGGCGCTTACGCTGCCGACGGTCACGATATTGATATTGACCAGCTTTGATAACCGCTTGCTTGGCAACTCGATAAACGCGACTGCGCGCTCCCTTATAACCTTTGGCTTGCTTTAATACTTTCTTGTGACGGCGATTGGCCGTAACGCCTCTCTTTACGCGGGGCATAATTTACTCCTATGACATTTTATACAAACGAAAAGACTCCTGTCTTTTTGTTTATATGTAAATCGAAAATGTGATTTTCAATTTACTCCCATTTTCTTTGAAAATGCGGGTGCATCCTGCACCCGACCAATTGAACAAATGAGAGGCGGGTTTACTTGGCTCGCATCATCTTATCGATCAGAGGCTTGTCCGCCTTGTCGACAATCGCTGTTCCGCGAAGCTGGCGCTTTCGCTTGGTGGTCATTTTGGTCAGGATGTGACTCTTGTTAGCATGCTTGCGCTTGTAACCCGAGGCACATTTCTTGAAGCGCTTGGCCGCTCCGGAGTGTACTTTCAGTTTTGACATGATAAAACTCGCATTTGTGCCGGGCCTGGCAACCGCTACAACGGCGCACGCGGACCCCGACAGGTTTAAGTAATAAGTAAAACCTGCTACTAATGTGGCTGGCTTACTTTCTCTTTAGGGGCGCTATCACCATATGCAATTGTCGGCCTTCCATTTTTGGAAATTGCTCAACATTGCCATACTCTGCAAGGTCTGCCTCAATCCGTTTCAGCAGCTCTATACCAATTTCCTGATGCGCCATTTCGCGCCCCCGGAATCGTACAGTGACCTTGGCTTTGTCGCCCGCTTCAAGGAAACGTACCAGGTTGCGTAGTTTTACCTGATAATCCCCTTCTTCCGTCCCTGGTCGAAACTTAATCTCTTTTACATGTGTAATTTTCTGCTTTTTCTTCGCCGCGGCTTTCTGCTTTTTCAGCTCAAACACATGTTTGCCGTAATCCATAATCTTGCACACTGGCGGGTTTGCGTCTGCCGCCATGAGAACCAGGTCCATTTTATCCTCTTCCGCTTTAGCTTGCGCCTCTGCTAATGCGAGGATTCCCAGTTGTTCGCCATCGGCGCTTATCAACCGGACCAGGTCGGCCTCTATCTGATCATTAATCAGAGCTTTCTTTGAGGCTCCTTTTGAATCTTGCTTAATACTGTTGCTCCTTTAGCAAACCATTGCACCTCGAACCAATGCACTCAAGATGGCAATGCAATACGACCGCGACGCGCCACGTCCATTTCCAAGCGCTCGATGAACGCCTCTAAAGGCATTGCTCCATCGTCGTCGCCCTGACGGGTGCGTACGGCCACTGAATTTGTTTCGGCTTCCCTATCACCTACGACCAGCAGGTAAGGAATCCTCTGCATTGTGTGCTCGCGGATTTTAAAGCCGATCTTCTCGTTTCTCAAGTCAGATTCGACCCTAAATCCTTTATTTTTCAGGGTTTCTTCCACTTTTTGGACATATTCGGCGTGCTTGTCCGTAATATTCAGAACAACCGCTTGAACGGGAGCCAACCAAGGCGAAAATGCGCCCTCGAAATTCTCGATCAGCATGCCAATAAAGCGTTCGAAAGAACCCAGTATAGCCCTATGCAGCATAACCGGTACTTTCCGGCTACCATCTTCCGCCACGTACTGCGCATCCAATCTCTCTGCGGTAGAGAAGTCCACCTGAACAGTGCCGCACTGCCACACTCTGCCGATGCTGTCTTTAAGGGAGAATTCAATCTTGGGCCCATAGAATGCCCCTTCACCTGGCAGCAATTCCCAAGGTAGGCCTTTACCATCCAGGGCTTTCGCCAAGGCGTCTTCTGAACGGTCCCAAACCTCATCGGAACCAACCCGTTTTTCAGGGCGCGTTGATAGCCTGTAGATTACTTCGGTGAAACCAAAATCTTCGTAGACTTCATGCAGGAAGTCGATGAAATTGGCCACTTCTTCCTGAATGCTCTCATCGGCACAGAAGATATGAGCGTCGTCCTGGACGAAACCGCGAACACGCATTAGACCGTGTAATGAGCCCGAGGGCTCATTACGATGGCAGGAGCCGAACTCAGCTAGCCGCAGCGGCAGATCACGATAGCTCTTTAGCCCCTGGTTAAACACCTGAACGTGACAGGGGCAGTTCATTGGCTTAATCGCGTATTGTCTGTCTTCCGATTGCAACGCAAACATATCGTCTGAAAACTTGGCGGCATGCCCAGATCTTTCCCATAGCGAAAAATCCAACAATTGAGGTGTGCGTATCTCTTGATAGCCGTGCGCTTCCTGTTGCAAGCGCATGTATTGCTCTACAACCTGATAAATGGCCCAGCCTCGCGGATGCCAAAACACCATGCCCGGTGCTTCTTCCTGTGTGTGAAACAAATCGAGCTTACGGCCAATCTTGCGGTGATCACGTTTTTCAGCTTCTTGCTGGCGCTGCACATATTGTTTCAATTGTTTTTTGTCTGCCCACGCCGTGCCATACACGCGCTGCAGCATTTCGTTTTGGGAATCACCGCGCCAGTAGGCGCCCGCCAACTTGGTCAGTTTGAAATGCTTTAGGAAACGGGTATTTGGCACGTGCGGTCCAACACACATATCAACGTATTCCTGGTGGTGGTAAAGGCCCATAGCCTGCTCGTCCGGCATGTCCGCGACCAAACGAAGTTTGTACTCTTCACCTCGTTTTTCGAACGTGTCGATCACATCGGCGCGCGGCGTCATCTTTTTCACCACGTCATAGTCTTGCTCAATCAGCTCCTTCATTCGCTGTTCGATCTTGTCCAGATCATCAGGCGTAAACGGTGTATCAATCGCAATATCGTAATAGAAGCCATCCTCGATTACGGGGCCAATCACCATTTTGGCTTCCGGATACAATTGTTTTACCGCATGGCCAATCAAATGCGCGCAGGAGTGTCGAATAATGTCCACTCCTTCCGGGTCCTTGGCCGTCAACAATCGAACTTCGGCATCGTTTTCGATAAGATCACAGGCATCTCGCAACTGCCCATCAACAACGCCGGCTATGGTTGCTTTAGCAAGTCCTGGACCGATATCTTCGGCCACTTGCAGAACAGTGACAGGATTTTCGAAAGCCCGTTGGCTGCCGTCAGGCAAGGTGATATTGGGCATAGTACGGTCCTCAGTGGTGGCCATTACGAGAGGCCACGTGAATGTTTAGCGTAAAGCGAATCAGGGCATTATCTGATTCTATGGTATTGGTACGACCGAGTGGATTCGAACCACCGACCCCCACCATGTCAAGGTGGTGCTCTAACCAACTGAGCTACGGTCGTAAAGCGTCAACACGAACAGCGCGCATGAACGGCGCGTATATTATAAGCAAACGGCGAATCACGCCAGCCGGAATCAGAGTTTAAACTGTTGATTTTTCAACACATCGATTTGGTCTCGGGTGGCAGCCGCCTGTTCAAACTCTAGATCTTTAGCGTGCTGAAACATTTTCTTTTCCAGCTTCTTAAGCGTAGCGGCCATCTTTTTGGGATTATCCAGATCAATCCCGTCAATCAACACATCTTCAAACCGACCTTTCTGTTTGGCATTTCGTTTGCCTTTGCCCTTACCGGGCGCGTAACTGACTTCAAGTATATCCTGAACGCTTTTCGTCACGCCTTTTGGAACAATGCCATGCTCTTCGTTAAACGCCACTTGCTTGGCACGCCGACGGTCGGTCTCTCGAATCGCACGCTCCATCGAGCCCGTCATTTGGTCAGCATAGAGAATCGCTTTTCCTTCCAGATTTCGTGCGGCACGGCCTATGGTTTGCACCAGCGAAGATTCGGAACGTAGAAATCCTTCTTTGTCTGCGTCAAGTATGGCGATCAGTGACACCTCTGGCATATCCAAGCCTTCCCGCAGCAGGTTGATGCCAACAAGTACGTCGAATTCGCCCAAGCGTAGATCGCGGATAATCTCGACACGTTCAACAGTATCAATATCGGAATGCAGGTATTTGACTCGCACGCCGTGCTCATTGAGGTACTCAGTCAAATCTTCAGCCATGCGCTTGGTCAACACGGTTACCAGTACCCTGCCCTTTTTTGCCACATGCAGGCCGATCTCACTAAGCAAATCATCAACCTGAGTGGTGGCGGGTCTAACCTCAATATCCGGGTCTGTAAGCCCAGTTGGTCGAACGACCTGTTCTACTACCTGACCAGACTTCTCCATTTCATACTCGCGTGGTGTGGCTGACACAAAGACAATCTGCGGTACGGCCCTCTCCCATTCGTCAAAGCGCATAGGTCGATTGTCCAGAGCGGACGGCAAACGGAATCCATACTCCACAAGCGTTTCCTTGCGCGAACGGTCCCCTTTGTACATCCCGCCGATCTGCGGCACACTAACGTGAGACTCGTCCACCACCACCAGCGCATTGGATGGCAGGTAATCGAATAAGGTGGGCGGCGGCTCACCCGGCGCGCGACCGGATAAATAGCGCGAATAATTCTCAATACCCTGGCAGTAGCCCAGTTCCCGAATCATCTCCAGATCATAGCGGGTACGCTGCTCCAGGCGCTGCGCTTCCACCAGTTTGTCGTTGTTTCGCAGCTGTTCTAGGCGATCTTTTAGCTCCTCTTCAATATCACCCACGGCGTCCAGCAGTTGCTCGCGAGGGGTTACGTAATGGGTCTTTGGAAAGATGGTTACTCGCGGCAGTTTGGCTATCACGTGGCCGGTCAATGGGTCAAATCGCGAGATGCTCTCTATTTCTTCATCGAAAAGCTCGATACGCATGGCTTCGTGCTCGGAATCAGCGGGGAATATATCAATCACATCTCCTCGAACGCGGTAGTTACCGCGAAAAAAATCAACGTCGTTGCGGGTGTATTGAAGCTCAGCCAGGCGGCGCAGAATGTAGCGTTGGTCCACCTGGTCTCCACGATCCAGGTGCATGACCATTTTCAGATAAGCGTCTGGCTCGCCAAGGCCATAGATAGCAGAAACAGTGGCCACAACGATCGCATCCGGGCGTTCAATCAGCGCTTTGGTGGCCGACAGGCGCATTTGCTCAATGTGCTCATTGACCGAAGCGTCCTTATCGATAAACGTGTCTGAGGACGGAACATAGGCCTCTGGCTGGTAGTAGTCGTAATAGGAAACGAAATATTCTACTGCGTTGTCTGGAAAAAACTCCTTAAATTCGCCATAAAGCTGAGCCGCCAGGGTCTTATTGGGCGCCATAATCACCGCCGGGCGTTGGATGCGCTCGATCACGTGCGCGATGGTGAAGGTCTTGCCAGAGCCGGTAACCCCGAGCAATACCTGGCCTAGCAGACCAGAATCAATGCCGGCCACCAGCTGCTCAATGGCCGTTGGCTGGTCACCAGCAGGCTCGAACTTGGCGTGTACCTTAAGTGGCTTTGACATGGAAGCGAATGAACTCAGCGTATTTCGGGAAATCGACCATAATAATATCTATTGACCTTGTTCCCTAGCGTTATTAACATACGCGCCCTCGAACATGGTTCGACGCCGAGGAGCTGAGACAGGTTCCAGGCCCGCCCACCAACGGCGGTGCCCAGGCGAAGTTTATTCCGCCTTAGCTCAGTTGGTAGAGCAAATGACTGTTAATCATTGGGTCGCTGGTTCGAGCCCAGCAGGCGGAGCCATATCATTGAAATACAAGGGGTTTTTTGACTCCTTGTGTTTTTCCACTAAAAACCATTGTTAGATGCAACCTATCGTGCAACTTCATGGTTTGGAGAAGCATCGTGAATGAACAGACTCAGGATGCCACCGCCCTAGAGATCGGGGAGTTTCTGCAGTCAGTTCCGCCAGGCCAAGAAAGAAGGGTTGTAAACCTTCAATTTAAAGGCCACAGCATAATCGTTGTTTTCCCACGTCTTTGGTTGCACTGCGACAATGCTGATTGCGATGGCCACAGATACTTCACTCATCATATAGGTAGTCTCTACGCCAACCGTGACAAAGTCGTTGAAGAGATGATCGGGTTCTTTTGCAGCAACTGTAGGAAACACACAAAAACCTATGCGCTTAGATTCACGCCGGCTCTTGATTCTGAGAATGATTGGCTTGTAGTCAAGTACGGAGAAATTCCAAGTTTTGGACCACCACTTCCATCAAAGCTTTTGACACTATTGCGCAAAGACTCAGACTTACTTTCCAAGGGAAGGCGTTGCGAAAACCAAGGAATGGGGATTGGCGCTTTTGGTTACTATAGGCGCCTTATTGAAAACCAGAAGAGTCAACTATTTAATGAGCTGATTCGTGCTGTCAGGAAAATCACACCATATGATGAAGACCTGATCTCGGAACTCGAACTCGCTTCGAATGAAAGAAAATTTGCGGCTGCCGTAGAGAGAATTCACCACGCTTTACCAGATTCACTTCTTGTGAATGGGCACAGCCCCTTAACGCTTCTACACAGCGCACTCAGCGAAGGCTTGCACGAAGACAGCGAGGAAGAGTGCCTAGAACTCGCAAGTAGTATTAGGTTATTGCTCACGGATTTTTCGGAAAAACTGACAATTGCGCTGCAGAAACAAGAGAAGCTGGAAGCGGCAGTACACAAACTTGTAGCAAAAAAGGGCAACAAGGGGTCGCCGAGCGATGCAACTTCTATCTAGCTCGCCGGTCGCTGAAGCTATTTCAAGCTGAAAAGCAATTGGATTTTCGAAGGTAGCTTCTTTTATCTATTAACGGCACAGCCTATCTTACTGCTCGACTTAGCGAGAGATCCATGAGAAACCACGACTCCATTCTGTCTCCCCCCTTATGCCCTATTTGCCGAACCCCATTCGAGAGCACAACACGGCTGGGCGAAGCAATCTCACAGATCAGCTGCAAAATTTGCGGGGAATACAGCCTGGAGGCAAGAGGACTAGAGCAGCTTTACGAACTTGCAGAAAACTTGGAGGCGAGAACAAAAATTTCTCACTTTCTAGCCAATAGAAAACCCGCGGAGGATTCGCCCCTACTTCAAGACAACACTGTAGACTCGATTCTGAAAACGTCGCTGCCAAACCCAAAGGAACAAGCAGATAAGTTAACTCGCTGGGTTGCAGATAGAACGGATATTTACGGCACAGAAATACGGCTTTCACATGTCGAATGTGGCGCATTCATTGGAAGTCAAACACATGAGAACTTTGCTTTCATAGTGAGTTATCTAATTAGGCAGGGCATCCTAAACCAGACGCTGAATGATATCTCAAGATTTTGGTACGTAGTGTTATCAATGGAGGGGTGGGCATATTACGACAGTCTGCTTGGCGGGGACACGAACTATCGCAGAGCTTTCATGGCCATGCAATTTAACAACGAGGCTCTCCAAGCCGTCGTGACATCTCACTTTAAGCCAGCCACTCTAGAAGCCGGTTTTGAGCTGAGTTTGCTTACGGATGAGCAGCCAGCTGGGCTCATAGATGACCAAATCCGAGCTCGAATTCAGTCTTGCGATTTTGTGATCGCCGATCTGAGTGACAACAATCCTGGCGCTTATTGGGAAGCAGGCTATGCAGAGGGGCTTGGGAAGCCGGTTATTTACACTTGCGAGCAAAGCAAGTTTGACAAGGATTCCACACATTTTGATACAAACCACCACCTTACGGTCCCTTGGGATAAAGATAAGCCCGAGGTCGCCGCTAATAAACTAACGGCGACCATTCGAGCTACTCTTCCGGATAGAGCGATACACGAGGTATATCGACAGAGCTAGACGGCTTAGCGAGAGTACTTCTTTCTAGTTAACTCAGCCAACTCATTAGGATCATGATCAGCCATCTCTTGAAGCGCGTCGTCGATTGCTTCTAGTAGCATTGCATGAATCTTTGGAACCACTTTTTCGATCGCGACCTGTGGTGCTACGGTGGAAGGTATGGCTCTTGCACGGGCTCGCCAGGCCGAGATCATCGAGCCCCACTCCTCACCAATAATATCTGCAGGTATAAGCTCACCATCCATCACCGCACACTCTTTCTCAGCCTTTGTCGCCTGCCAATGTGCTAACCTCGCGCGCTCCTGAGTGAGGTCATATTCCCTTGAACGACCAGACGCTGTTTTCCGCAACCCAATAATGTAGTTAAGTCGCAGTTCATCAAGGTCAAATCCCCTTGTCGGCATATTGAGCTGCAACAGCACTTGCTTAAGCCTGTTCACGCTCATACCCAAATGCTTTGCCGCCTGTGCTTGTGTCGTTTTGGAAACAGCCACTACTCCCCCTTAGAAATTCCCATGTCTAGAAAGGCTCCGCCATTGCGAATTACCCGCAGGGCAAAGCCCTGGAAAGGACCCGTTAATGCGCCGTGCCACCCTGAGAAAGGTAGTCGAGACGCCCCACGACAGAATACTGCCGCCGATGCCAACATATGAAACTGGGGCGGAAGACGCGCCCCCTGCGGCTATGCTGGCTTCTTCGCCACAATTCATTGTTCTAACCTCTCCTTTAATAATGCCAGCTCATCTCCGCAGACTTCATATGCTCTCGCATAGGCCAGTACTTGCACGTCAGTCATGCCTGACCTGTCCAGCTTCCAGCCGTTAATACTCCAAAGACGGGCAGTCCATGAGCGCCTAAGCGGGCTGCCAACCACATGCGACGTTAACTGTATGTAGTCGGCAAGCTCAATCGCATTAGGCTGGGATACTGAATGCACCTGGTTGCCTTATAGCTATATCGACTGTCTGAATAGCTCGCACAGTTACAGAGCCCTTCAGGAAATCGCTGTACTTGTCTACGTCCAGTTCCAGGCCAGACCAGAAGCCAAGCATCATCTGAGAGAAGTCCCCGAATATGATTCCATTGGTGCCCGCATTGTTGGTGCTGCGGGCGCTATAGGTGTTTACTATCCCAACGCCGGGCTCTGCGCCCCCGCCCCATATGAACTGAGCAGTGCCGCTCGCCTTCTCAGTTGTTTTCATGTGGGCCGCCACTGTGGGGTTAACAACATATGAACAGCGGGTGCTTCCCGCATTATCAACCTCGACCTGTGTTTCAAAGTCGACAACCTCATCCCATGTAGGCTGGCCGGCCGCAGCAAGCGTGACCGTATTAACTCCCACCTGACTAGTAACACCAGTAGGTGTGCTGCCGGTACCATCACCCGTGAGCGCGGTGGCGTCCAAAGTGGTCGCCAATAATTTTGCCAGGTCATCGCGCACAAGCATTTCTATCGCGGGTGTGCTCTGAATGAGTGCCCTCCGCGAAATGGTCGTGGCAGCTGCCAGGTCATTCGGTGTCAAAGAAACCTTGTCAAAATTCTGATCGCTTGGTGTGATAGAAGAAGTGCCATCCAATGTTAACCATGCGGAAGTCGCACTGCCAGTCTGCCGGCCTATATCCACATCACCAACAAGTCCATTTAGCATTTGAGCACCAGCATCCATAACAACTGATCTGGCTCGCAACATGTCAATAAAAGACTCTGGAAGTAAATTTGTAGCTATTAGGTTTCCGGCTGAACCTCCGGAAGTGAGCGCTCTCTGGCCCGGTACGCCAAGAAATTCGTGAGGCACATACAAGCCCCGAGGTTGAATACCGTGCTGCTTGGCATAATCTCTTGAAACTTCAAATTCGGCCGCAGCAATTTCAGATTGCTTGGGGTCTGCCAAAGCGGTGATTGCCCTGCAGATTGAGAACTCGCGCCCAACCTGTCTTTTAAAGTAATCGCTCTCAGCTTCGCGGCCTCCGACATCTCCCCAATTGCCGCCTTGTGGTGCCAGCACGCCATTTGGGCCCCAATCTTCACTACGGTTCCTATTTGCTTGTTCGAGGGCTCGTTTATTCTTTCGGCCAATCTCATCTAGCACATAAAGATTGAACTCACTTATGTCAGTCCCATCGTCGATAAACTCCTGTGCAATAGACTGGTCGATCTCGTGGTGTCTTGCTTGGGCGAGAATGGTGCTTACTCGTTGACGCTCTTCTTCAACACCTGCAGATGCCCTTCGGCGCTGTGAGCGCGTTTGATGTTCGTTTTCTTGGGTTTCCATATTTGTACCTTCGGTTCTAAAAATTCCGGAATTGATGTCAGCCGGTGCGGCGACAAGTGATAATTCTGTGGGCATGAAATCAAACCTGAACACGGGCGCCCCCTGGTGCTCTCCATCCTGTCGCTCATTCCTAAGCTGATAGCCAATCGATACATTGCGGACAATTCCAGACTCAATATCCGGCGCAATCTCTTTCGCCCTAGCTGAATTGCCAAGCCTTAGACTGCCTTTCAACTTTTTGCCTTCAAGTCGCAAGCCCTCAACGATGCCAATGTTCAACTTGCCAGTGTCGTGGGATTCGATAACAGGTAGTGGAGCGCGTGATAGATCGACCGCACTGTGATCAAGCACCTCATAACCATAGCCGCGCCACACAGGCGTTTCTGTGCTGAGCGTTACTGGGTAGGTGCTTTCGCTACTTCGCCGGGAATCAATCACAGCTTCGCGAACAAACGATTTCATCTCATGCCCTCATGGATTCCGGGGCACAAAAAAAGCGCTTTCCAGAATCATAGTTAATCCCAACCTTCCGATTGAGTTTTACTACCTTCCAGAAACCGCTTTCGGGTTTCCTCGTGTTATGTGCGTCTCTGATCAAGCCAACTTCAAGCGCGAAGCAATTGCAAAGTCCATGAACAGCCCACATAACAACGTGGTCAGTGTGTATTATACTCAGCTGCACTTACAGTTCAACTTCGCCAAACAAATGGCGTTGATGTTTCTCGTTAGCCCGGAGACGCATGTACTCAAATTCCTCCTTTGTGAATTGCGTTACGAATGTGCGATTGCCAGTTGCTGGATTCTCCGTACATAGCACTTCGTTGTGGTAGCAGTAATACGCCTTCCCTTCTTCGTTGCCCAAATAGAATGGCGAACACTCGCCACAAATCACGGCTTCAATTTTCTTACTCATCATTAGTCACCTTGGTTGTAGTAATACTCAACAATTTTGGTTTGGTGTTGATACCCATTTCCCGCCGGTAGAACGCAATATGATCATTCACAAAAGACTCTGCATGCTCGACTGGGAGGTCGATGTATATGCACTGCATCCCTAAGGGTACTTCCATGTAAAAGCATTTCGAATGAGCGCAGTAGTATTGATTCGGGTTTTTAGAGAGCGGCTTCTTCATGCATTCATCACAAATGCTTGCGTGGATAGCCATTACATATTTTCCTTGGATTGTAAAAATGGTTCGGCCCAACTGCGGTCAATCAAATGATCAAGCGCGGTGTCGTTTTCTTTGTTAATAATTCTTTGGCTGTTCTTTGTGTATTCGGGTGCAAGCCGTGCGCCCTTTCTTACATCAGCTGCACCCTTTCTTACACCAGTCGCACCTTTTATCTTCAGCGTATTTATAGAAAGGGTGCGAGTTGTGCGCCCTTCTTCATCTGGAAACCCAACGTAGTAGCAATTCGAATTACCGCGCCCTGTCGATTTTTTGCAGACTACCCATCCAGCTTCAATCAGAATGCTCAGATACTTATCCACTGTTCTCTTGCCCATTCCTGTAT
The DNA here is from genome assembly GCA_039111475.1 of Pseudomonadota bacterium. Classification (GTDB taxonomy): domain Bacteria; phylum Pseudomonadota; class Gammaproteobacteria; order Pseudomonadales; family JAUIET01; genus JAUIET01. Next base: position 57,827 of record JBCCIP010000033.1, read on the forward strand.
CAGCAGCGATCGTATCTCTACTAGGCCAGGCATGCTGTCGTGCGGCATTCATGTACGTCGCAAGATACAAGACCAGGTGTTTGCTCTGGGCGGGAAGCTGTGACACAAATGACAATTTTTGCCACAGATTGATACGCTCCCAACCCACTAACGTTTTTTCCGTTGCCATATACCGACAGCCAATAGGATTCAATTCATGGGCGAATCGGCATATAATGTGCTTGTTTGTATTTGGTTTTACTTTTGAACCACACACTACGGCCGGGCTTGCCCCGGTCTCTTTTTGCCTAATCGTTCAGGGCCGCTTCAACAGCCGCATCAAACTCTGCTTTGCGCTGCGGATTCAACCGGTCAATGCAACATCTAATCTCTAGTCAGCTAGAGGAGGATGTTGAACATGAAGTACAAAAAGAGAATTTACTACACAGAATCAGATAAAGCATTGATGTGGGATCGCTGGCGGGAAGGGGATTCAC
>JBCCIP010000034.1:0-52850 GCA_039111475.1 Pseudomonadota bacterium
CAACCTCAGTGCGTATTTACTACTCAGAGAAATCACTCAACATATTCGCCTCACTGTATTACCTATAAATGCATCCAACCTACGTCAGATATATACGCAACACACGAGTTAAATTTTGACGAGTATTTGCTCCGTGGCTTCACCACGAAACAAGTACCCACACGTATTACTTGATCAATTTGTTAAACAGCTTGCATGACGCCAGGCCATACAATACCCCAGCGCACTGCGCTGAAGAGGTGGCGTATTATACGTACGGGCCTGTTTTGCGCAAGCCCCGAAACCGAAAAAAGTGCCAGTTTTTGACGACTTAGCACCACTTCAGCAGGTGAAATAGCTTCTTGCCACGCTTTAGTAGATGAAACCGGCTATGCATGGCAGTTTCACGTTCAAGCACAGCATCAATATCGCTTATTTTTTGACCATTTACACGCACTGCTTTGCCCTGAATGAACTTTCGCGCCTGGCCCAGGGTAATTTCGCCGCGGGGAGTTTGGGCTAGCCCAGACGCCACCAAGGCGTCAAGCAAGCTCATACTTGCACCAGTCAATTCCGTACATGGCAAGCCATCCAGTGCCAGCTGTTCAAGATCGCTTTCAGACAACTTAGCGAGCTCACCAGAAAACAGCGCCTCCGATATACGCTGCGCCGCTTCTAGCCCAGCCTCACCATGAACAATGCGCGTCACTTCCGCAGCTAAAACACCTTGTGCTGAATGCCGCCCGGTAATTTCAGCATCCGCCGCTTCGATCGCGTCAATCTCACCCTGACCAAGGAAGGTAAATAGCCGCAGGTAACTGTATACGTCTTCATCCGCAGAGTTCAGCCAGAACTGGTAAAACGAATAAGGCGATGTTTTAGCGGGGTCCAACCATACAGTGCCACTCTCGGTTTTCCCGAACTTGGTGCCATCTGCCTTAGTCACCAGTGGCAAGGTAATACCAAACGCCTGCTGCTTATTCATGCGCCGGGTAAGGTCTATGCCGCCGGTGATATTGCCCCACTGATCACTGCCGCCTATTTGAACGGTGCAATCGTGCAGCTCGTTGAGCTTCGCAAAATCAAAGGATTGCAGCACCATATAGGTAAACTCAGTAAAGGAAATCCCTTCTCCTTCGCGTTCAATCCGCTGTTTGACAGACTCCTTCTGAATCATGGCGTTAACGGAAAAGTGCTTGCCTACGTCTCGCAGAAAATCGAGAACCGGCACGTCAGCGGTCCAATCCAGATTATTAACAATGATGGCGCTTTGCTCACCACACTCGAAATCAATGAACGCCTCAACCTGCGTACGCAGCTTGCCAACCCATCCGGCAACCACCTCGGGGCCATTCAGTGCACGCTCCTGAGCCTTGAAACTAGGGTCGCCGATAAGCCCCGTTGCCCCGCCCAGCAATAAAATGGGTCTATGCCCAAGCACTTGCAGGCGTCGCAGCGCCAGCAAAGGCACCAAACTGCCTATATGCAAACTGTCTGCGGTTGGATCAAACCCGCAATAAATAGCGCGAGTGCCGCCTTCCAGGTGCGTACCCAGCTCATCCGGGCTGCTGGCTTGCGACAAAAGGCCACGCCATTCAAATTCAGCTAATAGTTTGCCCGCCATGTCAAAACCTCTGATAGAATCCCGCGCTGACCGTTTATCGCTTAGTAGCGCCTCAACCGGCGTTTGTTAAAAGCAATAAAAAGAGTGATTTGTACGGTCGCGCCAGCGCGGCCAGCACCATACCGAATAGATGCGGAAATGCAAATCAGTGATTATTCTACATAGTTCACGAACGGTATAGTGAATCGGTCTTGTTTTGTTATACTTATTAGATACTTGGCGCGCAAACTCGAGAAATTGCTGTAAATCGATATGAATCCTGGCAAGCACCAAAACAACAGCCATCATTCAGCCCCCTCCTTGCTCGCGCCAGCATGGACGGCCAGCCGACTGTTTTTTGTAGGCGGGTTGTCACTGGGTGTTCTTGTATTGTTCATACTGGTACCACCCACTGCGGTTCAGGCGGACCGGCAGCACAACATCCAGGCTGCAGCTGGCACCAACCCGGAAACAATAACCTCAGACGTGATCGCCGATGAGTCGTTTATTACAAGCCCCAAAACCACTCTCACGCTAACAGCGCAGGCCAGCAGCATTTCGGCAGGCTTTGTTGCTGTTCAAGAACCTGCAAATTCGATCGATGCGCTAAGCGACCCCGCGGCAACAATCGCTACAGAAAAAGAGATTGAGTGGACAACTGTAAAAGTAGGCCGCGGTGACACACTGACACATATGTTCAAGAAAGCAGGCTTACAGGCTAAAGATGCTTACGAACTGCTTGGGCGCTGTGCTGAAGCCAAGCGTCTAAGCCGAATACACCCAGGCCACGAACTGGATTTTCATATAGAAGATCAGCAGCTACATACACTGCGTTATCGAAAAAGTGTTTTGGAGAGCCAGATATACACGCGCGATGAAGAACGCTTTGTTGCTGAAACGATAGTACGCGAACCCAATAGGCGCGTCAGATACCAAAAAGCTTCGTTGCAGGATTCATTGTTTCTTGCTGGGAAACGCGCCGGCTTAGACCAGAACGTTATCATGCAACTGGCCAACGTGTTTGGCGGCGTTATAGATTTTGTATTTGATCCACGCAAAGGCGACACGTTCAGCATCATGTATGAAGACTTATACCTTGATGGTGAGAAGATTGGTACCGGCGATATTCTAGCCGCGGAGTACGTAAATGATGGCGACACATTCACGGCGTACCGATACGAAGATGAAAAAGGAAACGCTGGCTATTACGCTCCCGACGGAGTAAGCATGCAGAAAGCGTTTCTTCGCGCCCCGCTAGACTTCAAACGCATCAGCTCTAACTTCAACCCGCGCAGGCGGCACCCCATCCACAAAAGTATTCGCGCTCATCGTGGTATCGATTACGCCGCACCGCGTGGCACGCCAGTATTCGCGGCGGGCGACGGGCGAGTAACAAAAGCCGGTTATTCACGCGCTAACGGCAACTTCATTGTGGTGAGTCATGGTCCACAATACACAACAAAATACCTACACCTAACCAAGCGCCACGTGAAGCGTTTAAGCAAAGTGAAGAAAGGGCAAATTATAGGGACGGTTGGCTCAACAGGTTATGCAACCGGGCCGCATCTACACTACGAATTTCTTGTAAATGGTGTGCATCGCAATCCACGCACTATCCTTAACAAACTGCCAAAAGCAAAATCAATTGCGAAAACAGAAATGCCACGCTTCAAAGAAAGCATCGCATCTTTAGAAATTAAGCTGGCCAAGCACCAACAAGCCTATAAGTTAGCTCAACTGAACACTGGCGCCTACACCTTAGTGGAACCCCAGACCGCTGATGCCGGCCATTAGGTCAAGCACCCCAGACCAATATTATATCGGTGTGATGTCGGGCACCAGTCTCGACGGCCTGGACCTGGTTGTTGTTGATTTATCCCATCAGCCGCGTAGCCTTTTCCATCACCATCTGGAGTACGATGTGACCGCTCGCGCTGACATGTTGGCGTTGTGTGAAAACCAACAATTTACGTTGGAAAACCTGATGAGCGCTGACGCAAACTTGGGCCAACTAATTGCATTAGGTGTAGAACAACTTCTTGCTAAAGCCGGATTAAATCCGGATCAGATCTGTGCTATTGGCAGCCACGGCCAAACTATACGGCATTGCCCGCCTAGCGACCCATCACAGCCGGGCACTACGCTGCAGATTGGTGACCCAAATACTATCGCCACACGAACCGGCATTCCGGTCGTTGCCGATTTCCGCAGAGCCAACCTGGCAAACGGCGGGCACGGTGCGCCACTTGCCCCAGCCTTCCACGCAACCGCCTTTAGTGGCGAAAATGCGCGCGCAATTGTCAATATAGGCGGTATAGCGAACATCACTGTGTTAAAAGCCAATGATGTTCTTTTGGGCTTTGACAGCGGTCCAGGCAACGTGCTGATGGATGCTTGGATAGGCTTACATCATCATAAATCGTTCGATGAAGATGGTAGCTGGGCCACTCAGGGCACTGTTGATTCTGATTTGCTTGCTACGCTAAATGCACATCCATTCTTCAAGCTCACGCCGCCAAAGAGTACGGGCAGAGAGCAATTCAACTTGCGGTGGCTACTAGAAACACTGCAGAATCATTCGACCACTTCGGAACGAGATGTTCAAGCTACGCTTCTAGAGTTCACGGCCACGTCGATCACGACGGGCACAATGCTGGCATCCCCTACCATCGGCGAAGTTTTTGTTTGTGGCGGCGGCGCCTACAACACAGCACTGATGAAACGGTTGTCTGATTTAATGCCAAACCAAATTGTGCGATCAACCAATGGCCTTGGCATCGCTCCAGATCTTGTCGAGTGTTGTGCTTTCGCATGGTTCGCCCAGCAAACATTAGCGGGAACCGCAGTCCCTATTATTTCATTCGCGGGTGGTGCAAAGGAATCTGTGATGGGAGGTATATTCTACCCATAAGAAGTAAAATCTCCGCCTTATAGGTGGTTTTCGGACGGTTCGTATCAACTAACAGATTGGTGGTATTGTACATGACACCTCCTGCAGATAGTGTTAGTTCGTGATCGCAGCGCCAGAAGGCTACAGGCATGTCTTACATTCGTCTAACACAACATGTACTTTTGTTTTTGCTCCTCAGCGTTTCGATAGCCGGGTGTCGGCTCGGCAGCGCCAGTGGCGCTGAGACTGCTTCTTTCGTTCCCCTTAACGAGCGTTCGGATGAGTTGCCTCTTCCAGAACCAGAACCAGAACCAGAACCAGAACCAGAACCAGAACCAGAACCAGAACCTGAGCCTGAGCCTGAGCCAATTCCTGCAGCTACAGCGAACCAAGCATACTTTCTGCAGTTCATGGTGAATGCGGAATCCAACGGCATCACTAAATTGCACGGCAATATACGGATTTCCGAGCCAAAAATTAGCGATTCTGAGCTAACAATTCTTGGCTCTGCAACAAAGGGATTGACAATAGATAATAAGCAGGCAGCAGAAGTCGCTTTTCAGGCAGAAGCACGGTCAACCACCATTGCAGCATCAATGGATGCGATGCTCAGTGCAGTTTTGTACGAGAATATAGCCGAAAGCGATGAACCCCAATACAGGCTGCGGGCCAAAATAGATAAATCGGTTCAAGCACAGGTCGATCAGTCAGCCATAGCTACAACAACTGAAACCGGTTTTTTTAATAGTCTGGGACAGATTGCAATTGATACCGATCTAGACACTGAAGTTATCGCTGGGGATTTAGTTCTGGATGACGAGTTAAGACCAGCAAATTCTAGCATTCAAGTACCGGTGATAGACGCCAGTTTTCATGACGGGAAGCTATTGCTATTAGTCACTGGAGACTCTAGTTGCCACAATGGCCCGCCACAACTCAAGATATTCTCAAGAACAACAGAAAATGAGCGCTTTTTTATTCCTGCCAACACTAAGGTGAGCCTAACTCAAGATCGAACTGACGAGTGCTTAGAGCATGAATACACCCCATATTACATTGATATGGCTCCAGTACATGATTTTCTGCTGGTGCGTACTGGGAACCTGATTCGTTCATTGACTCTCGCTGATTTGGGAACGTGGAACGATATCCCGTTACGCGCCTTTCCGGAGTCAAGGGCATACGTCACAGCATCTGGAACATGCCTTATCGATACCAATTGTCCAGAAATCGCGTTGTTCGAGTCTAATGGCCGGTTTTTCGTATCCAACACATTTTTCGATGCTGAGTTCAGTGGTTACTACACACTAAGCGATGACGGCAAGTCCGTCATCATAAACAGCCTTCTATCTTCTGGTGTTAGCGCAGACGGCGGTACTATAACGCCCAATCCAGGCATTGCAGGCCAACTCAGCAGGGTAAATATCCAAGACTTCCGCGCGGCATATCCTACGATGTCGGTCGAGGAATTAAGAACCCCTGAATACAGTCTATTTGCAGAAAGTCGTGTTTATCATTTCTACCGAGAAACGGTAAATTGCAATGACTCTGAACCAGAGGACTGCACTACGTCTAGGGATGAAGCTACTATTATTTTTAGCCCAGACGGTACTATGCGCATTCGTGTCCCTGGCTTCGGAATTTCTAGCGACAACGAAGCGTATAGAGTGGTGCTTGAAGATTCACAGATACGCACGAGCTTTTTCGGAACCTCCGTATCGGACTGGGATCAGGACGAGGATACCATTGATACTGGCTTTAATGGATACATACTAGAGCGCCAGATTGACTAGAGATATCATTCCGGCGATCTTACATAGAAAAAGACGAACCACAACCGCAGGTGGTATCAGCATTCGGGTTATCCACAATAAACCGCGCGCCTTCCAGATTCTCCACAAAGTCGATTCTGGAACCTACAAGATAGGAGTAGCTCAGTGAATCGACGAGCACGCCAACGCCCTCTTTCTCTACCAGAGCGTCATCATCAGCGGCAAATTCATCAAAGGTAAAACCATACTGGAAACCTGAGCAGCCACCCCCGGTGACAAACACACGTAACTTGAGTTCGTCATTGCCTTCGTCTTCGATCAAGGCCTTGAGCTTGGCGACGGCCTGATCACTAACAACAAGAATGTTGTCTTCTATATTACTGCTGGCGGTCATACTCGTGCCCGTTATGTTTGAAAGTCCAGCAGCAATTATCCCTAGGCGCTGGCCTTGCCGTCAACAAAACCCTTCATGTTCTTTGAACCACCGCTCTTCTTGTCGACATTTGCGCCGAACTTGAGCTCATCGTTGGCCACTGAACGCTTGCCTTTGGGTGCTTCTTCTGAATACGCTGAGTTGTAAATCAGATTTCCATTCACCTGTGCACCGCGAACCATCTCGATGATGTTGTAGTGAACATTGCCCTCAACATGCGCTTTACTGGCAAGCTCAATGTACTTGCTAGAGTGGACTTCACCGGTGACATTGCCATTAATGACAACATGGGGAACGTATACATCACCCTCCACACGACCACTTTCCATAATGCGCATGGCCGATTCTGCACCTTCGGCCGCAATGATATTGCCTTTCACGCAGCCTTCAATTTCGAGGTTGCCACTAAAACGGATATCTCCAAGAATCTCAGTACCTTCTGCTACCAAAGTGGTAACGCCACTGTTCTTCTTTGGCGCGCTTTTCTCTTTTTTCTTAAACATGCTCATGCCTCCTGGGTTAACCAAGCAAATTTTTTCTCAAGATAGACTGGCTTCTTCCCTGAGCCTCGAACCGCCACATCAATCCTGGTTGGCTCAAAGCCAACCGGCAGTACAACATCGCCTTCAATATTCTGAAAATACTTAAAGCGGTACTTAATATTTTTCGCAGCTACGTTCTCAGACAGGTCGCTCAACGATAAGATCAAGTCTCTCCCGGCTTGCTTGCCTACCACGCTCACATTAACGTTACCCATCACCAATCGGTGATCATTAGCAAACTGCTGCAATACCATTTTGAACTGATATTTGCGTGGACTGGCCGTGGCCAACAAATCAAGGCTTCGAATACTGACGCCTTTCTCTCGATCTTTAGGTGCCATTAAGCCCTTGTAAAAGCTGATCTCAGACTTGAGCTCTGTAATTTCTTGCCTTAAGTCCGCCATATTTTCTCTAACTTGATTGGTGGCCTGCTGATCAACATTGGCCCCCATTTGCAGTTGCGCAACGCGCCTCTGCTGCTCTTTGCTTTCTTTGTTTGCCTCAGACAACTCTACCAATAGATCGTCACGCTGCTGTTTTATTGTGAAGTAATCCTGGTTAGACAGAACAAAGCCTGCCGCGAAGCTTGCTACCAGCAGCAGCAACACGAACAGAACAAGCAGAATTCGACGTACAGGGTCGTAGGGCACCACAACCATTCGAGTTTTCTTGCTTTCTTTTACCTTGGCCATGCGAGGAATTTGCGCCAAACAATTATATCAATATCAACGCCGGTCCAAATCGGGCAACTCCGTTACGGGCAGAGCGGCACGCTTTCCAGACCAGCGGTTTCGTTTAAGCCTAGCATGATATTCATACATTGTATGGCCTGACCTGAAGCGCCTTTCACCAAGTTATCAATCGCTGAACAAATAACCACCGTATTGCGTTGTTGCGGCTGGGAAACTGCGATTCTGCACAGATTGCTGCCTTTCACATTCCGGGTTTGAGGCAACTGGCCCGCAGGCAGCACATCCACAAAGGGCTCTTCAGAATAATATTGTTCATACAACGCCTGCAGAGCCTGCTCATCAAAGCCCTCTGTTTTAACTAGCCCATACAAGGTGGCGTGAATACCTCGTATGACCGGCAACAAATGCGGCACGAAGGTCAGTTGAACGGCTTGTTTGGCCGCGCTATTCAACCCTTGCTCAATTTCCGGCAGATGTCTATGGCCACCTACTGCGTACGCTTTAAAGTTATCGCTTAGTTCTGCCAGGAGGTTATCTACTTTTGCTTGCCGCCCTGCACCACTGACGCCCGAGGCAGCATTGGCTATCAGATTAGACGCATCCACCAGCTCATTTGCTAACAAAGGCAAGAAACCCAATTGGATAGCAGTGGGATAGCAACCGGCCGCGGCAACCAGCTGGGCATCTCGAATACTGTCACGATTAACCTCCGGCAAGCCGTATACCGCTTGTTCCATAAGCTCAGGGCAGGTGTGTTTCTGCCCATACCAGGCTTCCCATACGTCTATGTCCCGCAGGCGAAAGTCGGCGGACAAGTCCACAACGCGAGTGCCACGCTTGATAAGTTCCGGCATCAGCTCCATAGCAACGCCATGCGGCGTCGCAAAATACACCAGGTCGCATTCTGCCAGACGCCCTGCATCCGGTGCCTCAAAGCTTAAATCGCAAACACCGCGCAGGCTTGGATAAAGACTGTCCACATGGATGCCCGCCTCTGCGCGCGAAGTAATCAAATCTACTCGCGCACCGGGATGCCCTGCTATCAATCGCAGCAATTCCGCACCCGTGTAACCCGTACCACCTACTATTCCTACAGAAATCATCATCCATTTCTCTTAAATCGATAGATTACGCGCAATATGCCCATCAAACCTATCATCGAGTACGCCCATCGCCGCGCAACAGTATAATGTTTGCCAATGGTTAAACATAGAATACGCTGGCTGCAAGCGGCATTAAATCGAGTCTTCAACAGACCTGTCGGCTATGTCAGGCAGAAACTGGCGAACAACGAAGCCGTGCTCAGCCTGTCAATCCTCGGCATAATTTCCGGCGCCTTAGCTGCAATGGTTATTCTATTCTTTCGTTGGATTATCGACGTATCGCAAACACTGATACTGCCAGGTGGTGTTGCAGAAAACTTCGAGCAACTTGATCCACTCTGGCGATTTGGACTACCCGCCACTGGCGGATTGCTGCTGGGCTTGATGATGATTGCCGTAAAACGCAAATCGCGCGGGCTTGGCTTAGCCCATGTAATTCATGTCACGAATAACTTACACGGTGATCTACCCGCCAGAAACGCTATTCTGCAATTCGTGGCGGGCTCAGTGGCGATTATCACCGGTCAGGCGGGCGGACGGGAAGGTCCTGCCGTACACTTAGGCGCAGCGGTGACAAGTTGGGCAGCACGTTTAATGAACTTGCCCAGAAACAGCTCCAGAATTCTTATTAGTTGCGGAACAGCCGCGGCGATTGCTGCCTCCTTTAATACACCTATTGCGGGTGTGATTTTTGCGATGGAAGTTGTGATGGTCGAATACACCATTGCAGGATTCACACCGGTTATTTTAGCGGCGATAACGGCAACGCTGCTAAGCCTGGATTCATTTGGTGGCGATTCCATGCTGCTCACCATGGCGGTTCAAATGACCTCCGCACAAGAGGTCGTTTTTGTTGCAGCGATTGGAATTGCCTGCGGAACCGTCGCAGCTAGCTTTGTGGCCATACAGAATGTCTGCTTACGCTTGTCCCATATAAATCCGGTGCTGCGACTCAGCCTAGCCGGCATCATTACCGGCTCGGTGGCAGTGTTCGTTCCTGAGGTGCTCGGCCTAGGTTATGACACCCTACAAAACATGTTAGAGAATAATATCGTAGGCGTAGCTTTGCTTGCGATCGTGCTAGGAAAATTATTTGTTACCGCTGTTTCCTGCGGCCTGGGCATTCCCCTTGGATTCATCGGTCCGGCGTTGATTATAGGCGCCGGGGTTGGCAGCTTGATGGGGGCCGTTGGCATAGAGCTGCGACCCGACCAAGCGTCGGATATTACCTTATACGTATTGCTTGGCATGGGCGCACTGATGGCGGCAATCCTTAACGCCCCTTTGGCAGCGTTGCTTGCCATTGTTGAGCTCACTAACAACGCACACGTTATTTTGCCTGGCATGTTAGCCATTATTTGCGCCAACCTAACTCATAACGGGGTGTTCCGCCAAAGCTCGGCGCAACTCGCCACTCTACTGAGCCAGGGCTTCAAAATTCAGAATGATCCTTTATCAAGAGCGCTACAGCGTGCATCAGTGTCGAGTTTGATGGAGCGCAACTTCCGCCGTGTCTCGCACACAATGAGCGTAGAGCAAGTGCAAACGCTGCTGGAAAACCGCCCCCGTTGGCTTGTGGTCGCACCACCCGATTCTGCAAAATTCCTGGTAGATTCAACGGATCTTGTCTTACACATGGAAGAGTACAATGCGCGCGCTGAAAAAAATACGAAGAATATTGAGGCGGAGCAGATGTTAACTATTCAACTTCTCGATATCGGCGGTAAGCGACGTCAACTAGCCGACATTCAACCTCAGGCTACCCTTCGAGAGGCTCTAGAGCTGATGAATCAGCAAGACGCTGATGCGCTTTATGTTTCTGGCCCACCGTTAGCACTGTATGTGCCACCTAGCGGTATAATCACTCGAGGTGATATCGAAAACTATTATCGCCATCCACAAAGAAACTAGGGAGCCTCAGAGATTAGAAAATGCTTTGGCTTAAAGCTCTACACATCATCTTTGTTGTTTGCTGGTTCTCCGGCATATTCTATCTGCCCCGCTTGTTCGTCAATTCAGCCATGGCCGAGACCGAAGAAACTCTAACGCAACTGAATAGCATGCAGCGCAAGTTGTATCGATTTATGAGCCTGTTAGCCACCATAGCTATCTTTTTCGGCCTGGTACTTTACGCACTCAATTGGGAATACTATGTCACTCAATTATGGATGTGGCTAAAGCTGGCATTGATCGTTGTTTTACTTTGGTTTCACTTAGCTTGCGGGCGCTTTGTTCGCGAATTTGAAGCCGGCACGGTTACTAAGTCACATCGATATTTTCGACTCTTCAATGAGCTGCCGGTGGCCTTGCTGTTTGCAATCGTTATATTGGTTGTTGTACGCCCTTTTTAAATTACTTGTCTAAATACGTGGACCTCTCTATGAGTCGATCATCCGAACTATTTGCGCACGCACAAAAACACATACCCGGTGGAGTAAACTCGCCCGTGAGGGCGTTTAAGAGTGTAGGCGGGCAACCGGTTTTCATTGAAAGCGCCGAAGGGGCTTACGTCGCCGATGCCGATGGCAAACGCTATATTGACTATGTAGGTTCCTGGGGGCCTATGATTGCCGGCCATTCCCACCCTGACATTGTCGCCGCCATACAGCAGCAACTCGAAAAAGGGATTAGTTTTGGAGCACCCACCGAACTCGAAACGGAAATGGCCGAGTTGTTATGTGGGTTAATCCCCTCACTGGACCAGGTAAGAATGGTCAGCTCTGGCACCGAGGCTACCATGAGCGCAATCCGTCTGGCGCGAGGTTACACGGGTCGTGAGAAAATACTCAAATTTGAAGGCTGTTATCACGGCCATGTAGATTCTCTGTTAGTGAAAGCAGGTTCTGGCGCGCTCACTTTCGGTGAGCCTACATCACCGGGTATATCCGCAAGCGTTGCGGCACAAACACTAACCGCTGATTTCAATGATTTTGATAGCGTAAGCGAAATATTCTCTGCCTGCGGTTCTGAAATCGCCTGCGTTATTGTTGAGCCAGTGGCGGGAAATATGAACTGTATTCCGCCCAGAGACGGCTTCTTGCAGGCGCTGCGTAATATTTGCAACGACCATGGCACAGTGCTTATTTTTGACGAAGTCATGACTGGCTTTCGCGTGGCATTGGGCGGTGCACAAACACTGTACGGCGTATCTCCTGACATGAGCACCTTTGGCAAAGTGATAGGTGGTGGAATGCCGGTAGGCGCATTCGGCGGTCGCCAGGAAATCATGAATCAGTTGGCACCACTAGGGCCTGTTTATCAAGCCGGTACACTGTCTGGTAACCCGCTGGCGATGGCGGCTGGTCTAGCCAACCTGAAGCTGGTTCAGCAAACCGGTTTTTTCGACGCAATACAAGCGCGAGTTGATCAACTACTGATTGGCCTTCACGCAGCAGCCAAAGAACACAATATTGCGATCAGCAGCAATAAGGTTGGAGGCATGTTCGGTTTGTTTTTCACCAACGCAGAGTCAGTCAGCTGCTTTGACGACGCGGTAAACTGCGATGCACAGCGTTTCGGACAGTTTTTTTGCTCAATGCTTGAACAAGGAATATACCTGGCACCATCAGCATTCGAGGCGGGTTTTGTGTCATCCGCACATTCTGAGGCAGATATACAGGCCACGATAGAAGCAGCCAGTAAAGCCTTTGCTACTCTTAGCGAGTAACTCGCAATAGAGCACAATAATGGCAGACCTCATATTTCGAACCGTCGCAAAACAAGCACCGCGAAGACATGTAAATACCGTACGACGCTTAGGCGCTGTGTTGGTATTGGCAACTTCATCCATTATTAGTCCTGCGTCGCTGGCAGCCGATTTTGCTGCACGCCTAGGGGTAGATTCCTGGTCACAAGACCTCGGTGGCACTATCGACAGCACCAACTCAGAGATCGGTACTGTCAATGTAGAAGACGACCTGGGCTTCGGTTCGGAGACAGGGCTATCTTATTATTTGATGCTGGAGCACCCGCTTGGCGTCGTCCCAAACGTAAAACTACAGTACACCGAGCTCAACTCAGAAGAAAGTAACGACCTGCAACGCGACATCACTTATGACAATGTAACGTTTACAGCAAACCAGACCATTCGCTCCTCACTGGACCTGAATCACGTTGACCTAAGCCTCTATTGGCAACCTGTTCAAGGCCGCTTTGACGTCAGCGTTGGCGTCACAATTCGGGTGCTCGATGGGTCTTTTACCGTTCGAAGTGAAGATAACCAGTCTGTCGCAAGACAGTCTGTGGATGAAGCGTTCCCTTTGCCGTTTGCGCATGTTGGTTATGAATTCGGTGACACTGGTCTGTCTATAGACGCTGAAGTAAAAGCGGCCGCGTACGAGGGTGACAAATTCATTGACGGTAACCTGCGGCTTGCCTGGGAAAGCACTATTGGTCTCGGTCTGGAATTTGGTTATCGAAGCATCACTCTCGAAGCGGATGATCTGGACGTGACCGACTCAAACGGTAATCCGGATTTTATTGACCTAGATATAGAAGCGAAAGGCCTTTACTTTGGCGCGTTCTATGAGTTTTAGTAACGGGTTCTTCGAATCAGAACACGCATTTTGTAAATGTCACCAATAATCGTTTCTCAACCTCACCGACCCAAAATTGGCCTTGCACTTGGTAGCGGTGCCGCGCGCGGTTTGGCGCACATTGGCGTAATCCGCGAACTGAAAAAAATTGGCCTTAGTCCTGACATTATCTGCGGCAGTTCCATAGGTGCGTTTATGGGCGCCGCCCACATTCTGGGTCGACTGGATGATGTACAGGAATGGTTGGCCGGAATGAGTACCTACGAGCTGGTCAAGCAGATGGATATAAAACTGCTGGCCAGCAGTGGGTTAGCAGACGGCGAGAACATGCTGCGCTTTGTTATAGATGAGTTCGGCAACCCAGACATTGAAGAACTCGATTTACCGTATGCCGCAATCGCAACAGACATGAAAACCGGTCGCGAGATCTGGTTGCAGCAAGGTCCGGTCTGGAACGCTGCGCGGGCATCCATGGCTCTGCCGGGCATGCTGACACCGATAAATTCTAATGGCCGTTGGTTGCTGGATGGTGGCCTGGTCAATCCGGTACCGGTCTCTGTGTGCAAGGCCTTGGGTGCCGACATCATCATTGCGGTAAACCTCAATGGCGACCTGGTAAGCCGCGATCAGGTTCTAATCCGTGACGACACTGTGAGCGAAGAAGTGTATTCCGCCGAGCAGCAGGCCAACGGCGCGCAAACGACCTCAAACCTGCCAGAAACGTCCAGCAGCGCCAGCGAAGACCAGATCAGTTTTTTCGAAAAGCTGTCGGCCAGCATTCGCGAACGCACCACACCTTTAGTGGAACAATGGATGAACCCGAGTGAAGAAGCGCCTGGTTTGTTCAATGTGGTTAGCAGCTCCATTAATATTATGCAGGACCGCATCACCAGAAGCCGACTGGCCGGCGAACCTGCCGACCTGATACTCACGCCGCGTTTATCGCATATCGGTATGCTGGAAGTCACCAGGGCGGAGGAAATCGTCGCCGAGGGTGAGGCCTGCGTACAGCGCATGAACGCAGTAATTGAGCACCGACTTGGTCTGCATGCTGCTGACTCCTCAGTCTGAGGTATATACCCAGTTCTTTCCCGCACTATTGCAAGCAAGCATAGTGCTTGCCAGCCATTCGCAGTCCGTGGCGGAAGGTGCGGATTCTGGGTAGCGCTTGCTCGCCGCCAATGTGCGCTTGTCCTTTTTAAGCATGGCAAAACTGTCTTGAATGCGCGTTGCGAAATCGGTGCTGGAGTTCTCCAGTTCGTAATAGGTGTGGGCAAAAGCCGAATACGTTGAGCTGGAACCCGCCAGCCCAATGCTCAACAGAGCAACAATATACTCCTGGTAAGCCTTTGCCAACCAGGTCTCAACGGAGTCCACAGCTCGTTTCTGTGGTAAACGCAAAACATTGGCATCGCTTAGAGCCCAATTAGGAAGTTCAGAATTGAGAAGGTTGGTTCGCAGCCTATACTGCCGGTCAGCGCAATCAATCTTCAGTGCTGTGTATCGGCAGCCGCGCTGACCAACATCCTCTGATGAATGGTTGCGTTTAGCGTCTGGTATCGGTTTTTGAGTTTGCGTTGCGGCGCTTAAGACCGCAGCGCCCGAGCGCGAGCCATTCGCTCGAGAAGCATTTAATGGCTTTTGCAAGGCAATACCTTCCCGACTTGCCGCGCGCTTTAGCAATAGATATTGGACATTGGCGGGATTTCGCCGAAACTCATGAATGCTCGGTAAGCCATATCCATAGCGACTGCTACTAAGCTGGCAGAAAACTTGTTCGTAGTGGTTATCGGTTGCCGCCTGGCACTTTGGCGCAGCCATCGAATTCGCACACTGCAATGCCATGAGTGTGACCAGCGTAATTTGTATAGCGCGCTGCAAGGCTTGAAACATAATCCTGGTAATGCTGATATTGTGCGAAGAAGCCAGCTCGTAGCATACTATTGTTCCCATCAATCCAAAGACCGATCATGCTCGAATTGTGCTCAGTTCATACTATTCCTGAGGGAGAATCCCGTGGCTTCAGCGTGCAGGGGCAGCTGTTGTTTGTGGTTCGTAAGGACTTGCAATGTTATGTATACAAGAACGTTTGTCCGCACCAGGGCGTGCAATTGAATTGGCTGGAGCACCAGTTTCTGGACAGTGAAAACCATTTCATTCAGTGCTCAACTCACGGCGCTCTCTTCGAACCTGAATCTGGATTGTGTGTTCAAGGGCCGTGTCAAGGCGCATCATTGGAATCAGTCGAAAGTGAGCAACAAAACGGTAAACTGTACGTTTATCTGTAATCGCGCTGGCTTAAAGGCCCACTTTCTGGTAGTTTCTCCGCGTTTGGCTACCCGGCCACTGGGTTGGCCTCAAATTCACTCTATAAGCGACATTCGTAACAGTGGTACGTCGCCTTGTAAGAAATCGTCCAAATGTTGAGGGATGACTATGCCAGCTAAGAAATCGAAGGCAGCTGCATCAAAAACCAAGAAAGCGGCCACTAAGAAAACCACCGCCAAAAAGGCCAGCACCAAGAAAGCAGCCTCTTCTAAAGCGCCCGCTAAAAAAACGGCGGCCAAGAAAACACCTGCTAAAAAAGCAGGTACTGCGAAAAAAGCCGCTGCAAAAAAATCAACGGCAAAGAAAGCGCCAACCAAAAAAACAGCAGTGAAGAAAACGGCCGCTAAAAAAGCCGCTGCTAGCAAAACCACCACAAAGAAAGCAGCGCCAAAAGCCGCACCAAAAAAGGCAGTTTCAACCGCCAAAAAAGCAACTGTAAAAAAGGCCACCAACAAAAGTGCAAGCAGCACGAAAAAGGCTACAGTTAAGAAAACCGCAGCGAAAAAGCCAGCTGCCACCAAAAAAACCCGTACTGTCGCAAAAAAAGCGGTAACCAAAAAGTCGACCAGTAAATCCAAGGAAAAGAAAACAGCAGTGAGCGTAGCAAGTCGTAGCGAGGCAGCGCCCGTTTTTAAACCCTATGTAGTCAAGCGCAGTGAAGACTACATGAACGATCCACAGAAAGATCATTTCCGCGAAATCCTCAATGAGTGGAAATCGGAATTGATGGTCGAAGTTGATCGCACCGTTATGCACATGAAAGATGAAGCAAGCAACTTCCCAGATCCGGCAGATCGCGCAAGTCAGGAAGAAGAGTTCAGTCTTGAACTGCGCACCCGTGACAGAGAACGAAAACTGATTCGTAAGATTGACTCTACTTTAGAGCTGATCGAAATGGACGAATACGGTTATTGTGAAGCCTGCGGCATTGAAATTGGTATTCAACGTTTGGAAGCTAGGCCAACGGCATCGTTGTGTATTGATTGCAAAACACTTGACGAAATCAAAGAGCGTCAGGAACACGGTTAAACACCGCTGTTGAGGGCGTAGCGATCGGTACTCGGGTATCAAGCCACTACATCGGTCGCTTCGCTCCTTCCCCAACAGGACCATTACACCGCGGGTCATTGCTATGTGCTTTGGCCAGCTATCTGGATGCACGTGCTCAAAACGGTGTATGGCTACTGCGCATCGAAGACCTGGATCCGCCACGCGAGCAAGCCGGTGCCGACAAACTCATTATCAGCAGTCTATTGGCCCACGGCTTACGATGGGATGGCGACATTCTGTATCAAAGCAGCCGGCTTGAAGACTATGAAGCCATTATCAAACGGCTGGAAGCTGATAAGAAGGTCTATCGTTGCATATGCACTAGGGCGAAATTAGCTGAACTCGGTGGACCTTATCCAGGGCTCTGTCGCAATAAGAACTATTCCGCCAAGCTAGACTCCGCAACCAGACTTACGGTTGATGACGAAGAAATTGCGTTCGAGGATGTGTTTCAAGGACGTGTATCGGAAAGACTAAGCGAGACTTGCGGCGATTTTATTGTGCGCCGCAAAGACAGTTTAATTTCCTACCAGTTGGCCGTCAGCGCAGATGATGCATTTCAGGGCATCACACATGTTGTTCGTGGTATTGATTTACTGGAATCCAGCTTTCGGCAAATCCATGTCTTACGCCAACTAAACGCCGTTGTACCCAAGTACGGGCATATACCCGTGCTGGTTGACGGAAATGGCGACAAGCTAAGTAAGCAAGCGGGCGCGCAAGCAATAGACGATAGTCTTGCATGCGAAAATTTATGCACGGCACTCGGCTTTCTGGGCCAGAAGCTACCCGCAACAGACGCACGCAACAGCGTTAATGATATTCTTGCCCATGCAATTGCTCATTATCGACCTGCAGCTTGGCGACGTAAGCAATTCATCACCAATGTGGATGGCAGTGACTACTAATGTACATACAGCGCGCCCTTTTTCTGCTCATATTGATTGTCGTGATTTTTTTGCCGTCTTGGATGGATTGGGCTATGGCCTCACCCAAGGCATGGTATCGCCCACACTTGCTTTGGTTCGGCGCTGTTTTTTTGATTTATCTTGGGGAACGACGTGCCCGTCAATAATGGCATGGCGCGTATCTCAACTGGCCTCAGTGCGATAGTGCGCCCTACTCGATGAATTTTGAGCTTGGCCAGGTTCTGTTTATTGGCATCGCTTACCTGTCGATACTATTTGCCATCGCGTACGCGGCCGATCGCGCCTGGATTCCTGACCGTTATATCCGCCACCCCATCACCTACATTCTATCTATTGGTGTTATCGCCGGCGCATGGGCCATATTTGGAATGGTCGACCTGGCCGCCAGATACGGTTTTTCGTATCTGAGCTATTTTTTTGGCATCTCAGCGGTTTTTCTGTTCAGCTCGCTGATCTTGGCACCGATGATGCGCATCGCCAGGTTGTACCAGCTGCGCTCACTACCCGATATGCTCGCCTTCCGATTCAGAAGCCAATGGGCAGGCATCATGCTGACAATATTTATGTTGTTTGCCATGTTGCCGCTGTTCGCGCTGCAGATCACGGCAGTCTCTGACACCATCCTTATTCTTACCGACGCCAGTTTCGAGCTGTTCCCTGGCGACAACCGGCAAAGCGGTCTGGCATTTGTGTTCTGCTGTATGATCACCTTGTTCACTGTGCTGTTCGGCGCAAGACATGTAGGCACCCAGGAACGTCACGACGGACTGGTGGTCGCTATCGCCTTTGAATCTCTAAGCAAGCTTCTGTTGATGCTGGTGATCGCCATAGTATGCGTATTCACCGTGTTTGGCGGACTTGACGGAATGCAGTCCTGGCTTCAGGAAAATGCCAATTTGTTTCAACCACTGGACAATCAACAAGACGACAGCGTTCGCTACTTTCTACTGCTGTTTTTTTTGGCCTCAGTGTTAATGCCGCATTCCTTTCATATGCTCTTCTCAGAGCGGCCGTCTGCCACCGCATTCAAGGCCGCTGCATGGGGCTTTCCGCTGTACATGTTATTGCTCAGCTTACCCGTTCTTATTATTTATTGGGCCGCCGTGAGCCTGGGTGTTGGCGTGCCAATGCAATACGCAACAATTGGTGTGGGCATTTCCTTGCAGCTCCCGCAAATCGAGTTACTTGCGTATATGGCCGGTATCTCCGCGGCGAGTAGCATCATTATTGTTGCAACGCTAGCGCTGGCTTCAATGGTTCTGAATCACCTGGTACTGGCCGTGTATCAACCGGACACAGAAGATATCTATCGATGGCTACTATGGATACGGCGCTTGCTAATCATAGGCATCATATTAATGTCGTATTTGTTTTACCGAATTGTCAGCGGTCAGCATGATCTTGCAAGCCTGGGCATTGCCGCATTTAGTGGCGTACTGCAATTTATGCCTGGCGTACTTGCCATGCTGTATTGGCCAGAAGCCAATAGAGCCGGCTTCAATACGGGTCTTACTGTGGGTATTGTGATTTGGTTTTTTCTGGTTTTGTTGCCACTGTTACAGCCAGAAAGCTCGCCGCTTATGGGCAGTATCATCCCTAGCGAACTAAACCAGCTGCCCGCATGGCAAGCTGGAACCCTGGCGTCGCTTGGTGCAAATATTCTGGTGTTTTTGCTTGGGTCAATATTGACTAGGCAAAGTGAAGAGGAACATCAGGCCGCCGAAATTTGCTCGACTGACGAACTGAGTAGGCCTACACGTCGCGCCCTGGATGTTCATTCTCCAGCAGAGATGAAGGAACGCCTGGCAAGAGCTCTGGGTGCAACTACCGCCGAGCGCGAGCTTAGCAACGCGCTGCACGACTTGCATATGGATTTAACCGAAAGCCGGCCTTACGCACTGCGCAGACTTCGGGAGCAAATTGAGGCGAACCTGTCGGGCTTGCTGGGCCCATCCAGCGCGTATGAAATTATAAACAAACACCTGCCGTTTATACGCGATAGCGACAACCATCAAACCGAAGACATTCAGTACATCGAAAGCCGCATTGAAACCTATCAGGCAGATCTGACCGGCCTGGCTGCCGAGTTAAACAGTTTACGCCGCTATCATCGCGAAACACTGCAAGCCTTGCCAGTAGGCGTTTGTATCGTGGGCTCTGATCATGAGATTACTTTGTGGAATGGCATGCTGGAAGAGTTGACTGAAATTGATTCCAGTGACGTGGTTGGAAGTGCAATACACGCTATCAAGCAACCATGGTCATCCGTTCTAACAGACTTTGTTAACTCGGCAGAATCTCATCGCTATAAGCAGCACATCGCACATGAGGGCATCGAGCGCTGGGTAAGCCTGCACAAAACGCTGCTGCAACCCACCGGTTCGTTAACGAGCAATCAAGCGATCGTTGTTGAAGACCTGACTGAAACACAAATTCTCGAACAGGAGTTAACGCACAGCGAGCGCCTCGCTTCAGTAGGTCGATTGGCCGCAGGTGTCGCACATGAGATAGGAAACCCGGTAACAGGTATTGCCTGTATCGCTCAGAATATGGCATCTGAGTACGATGACCCAGACATCAAAGCCAGCTCTTCTGAAATCCTAACCCAGACACAGCGAGTATCCGGCATTGTGCAATCGCTGGTAAACTTTTCGCACAGTGGTGAACAGCGCGATGACCTTGAAATTGGCTCAGTTAACTTGCGTCAAATCATTGAAGAATCCATCAGGTTGCTGCAGCTGAATAAAGAAGCCGTGAACGTGACGTATCAAGTTGGTATTGACAAGGGCTTGCATGTTTTTGGTGATCAACAGCGGCTTGCGCAGGTTTTCATTAATCTGCTCAGCAATGCGCGAGATGCCAGCAAAGAAAGTGACGTGGTTAACGTCGTCGCTAGCGCCGGAGAGTACTCGGTAGTGATAGAGATCATTGACCAGGGTACCGGTATTCCGCGCGAACTTCAGGAACATATATTTGAGCCGTTTTTCACAACCAAGCCAGCTGGCGAGGGCACCGGTCTTGGCTTACCACTTGTCTACCAGATTATCGAAGATCACAGCGGATCTATTCAGGTAGAAAGCCCATGCAACATCAGCACCGGTACCGGAACCCGCTTTACAATTACTCTGCCTTACAATAAAAACCCCTCAGAATCCGATTAACGGCAGATGTTGATTCATATTGAATTCGATTTAAGGTGTCGAAACCTTGACCTAATGTACGCTACAATTACATTCCTTGGCGCACAGGCACCCTTATCTCAAGTCGTATGAAGTCTATTCTTGTCGTCGAAGATGAAGCCGTTATCCGTAGCGCATTAAAGCGCTTGCTGGAGAGAAACGACTACCAAGTTCAAGAAGCTGGCTCAGTTGCTGAAGCCACTAATAAATACCAGTTGTCCGAATTTGGCTTGGTCATCAGCGATTTACGCCTTCCAGGAGCACCGGGAACCGACCTTATCCGCCTGGCGGGAAATACGCCGGTGCTAATAATGACCAGCTACGCCAGCCTTCGCTCCGCCGTAGACTCGATGAAAATGGGCGCGGTTGATTACATTGCGAAACCCTTTGATCACGACGACATGCTGGGTGCTGTGAAAAAAATCATCGCGCAAACCAAAGCCGATACAGAGCAGCAACCTGTTGCACCTGGTTCTCCCATAGAGGGTATTGTCGGTCGCTGTTCAGCAATGACACAGCTGCAAAAAGGCATACACAAAGTCGCCCCCACTGACAGTACTGTTTTAATTCTCGGTGAAACCGGCACGGGTAAAGAGTTGGTAGCCAAGGCCGTGCACGGTGAAAGCGGCCGAGCCGGCAGGCCGATAGTGTGCGTGAATTGCGCGGCGATTCCGGAAACCTTGATTGAATCTGAGCTGTTCGGCTACGAAAAAGGCGCTTTCACTGGCGCGAATACCAATCGCAGCGGTTTGATTGAGGCCGCAGACGGCGGCACTTTGTTTCTCGATGAAATTGGAGAATTGCCGCTTGAAGCGCAGGCGCGACTTTTGCGTTTTATCCAGGAAGGTGAAATACGCCGCATTGGATCTACAGAGTCTATTAAAGTTGATGTTAGGCTCATCAGCGCAACACATCGAGACTTACAGACGCTAAGCGCACAGCAAAAATTCCGGCAGGATCTTTTCTACCGAATCAATGTGTTCAGTCTAAAGTTACCCCCTCTTAGAGAGCGCGGCAAGGATGTGCTTGATTTAGCTGACACCATCATCAGCAAGAAAGCACTGGCGCTTGATGTTAATGCAAGGGCCCTAGCGCCGGAGACCATTCAAGGCATTATGACGTACAGTTGGCCTGGCAATGTGCGCGAGCTCGAGAATGCCATTGAACGTGCGTTGATCATGTGTGAAGGCGATGCAATCGGACTTGAGCATCTGGGTATCGATATGCAGTTAATCAATACTGAGCCTGATGCTGATAGCGACGCAGACAATTCAGTGCAAAAACCAAATCGAAAAGTGTCTCAGTTCGCAGCAGAGCCCACTGAAGATTTGTCGCTTGAAGACTATTTCCAGCACTTTATTCTTGAGCATCAAGACACCATGAGTGAAACAGAGCTCGCCCAAAAGCTGGGAGTCAGCCGCAAATGCCTCTGGGAACGTCGTCAACGATTTGGTATTCCCAGAAAAAAAGCATCGGCAAACAATGGCAGCCAGAGCAAACTGGCTTAAAATCAGCCAACCCCGTAGTCTATTTTTCAATCAGCGTGACTCTTTTTTGTTACTTTTTGCTCTGGAAGTAACATTTCCAGTGTGAATTTGTAACAAAAATTTGACTATTTGAGCATTGCTCCTAAGCTTTAAATTGCAAGCCGCTGAATTTGCTACGTTTTTTAAAACTGGCACGGTTGCTGCTTTTATTAATCACAATAAGAAAAACAAACAAAAACAATAATACGCAAAACAATAAAAAGTAAGGCCTGGATGGGGAAAACTCAGTTTTCCCCTTTCGCTCATCCAAAATTTATCTCAAGCTCTTAAATCTGTCCTATATCGTTTCTAGCTCTTTCGGCGGCCGCGCCCTCGGAATATGCTAAGATATTCGGTTTTATAACTGGCTTTCAAGGCCTCAGGGTACAGCATTCACAAATGGCAAATGACGTTTCAGGTCAGATCACTAGCACCCGTATCAAAGCACCCGACATAGGTAAGCAACTTCGCGAGATAAGCCCTCATTCTGTTCAGGTTGTTGAAAGCCTCAAAGAGAATGGATTTGAAGCGTATATCGTTGGCGGCTGCCTTCGTGATTTGCTGCTTGGCCGCACTCCAAAAGACTTTGATGTTGCAACCGACGCGGAACCCCAAGCGGTCGTTAAACTTTTCAAACGCTCACGGATTGTGGGCCGCCGCTTTCAGATTGTTCACGTTCGCAATGGGCGCGACGTTGTTGAGGTCACCACTTTTCGGGCCCATCACGATACCCGTGATACTGAAGATCATGAATCGGAGCAGAGTGATACTGGCATGTTGCTCAGGGACAACGTATACGGTGACTTGTCGGACGACGCGGTGCGACGCGACTTCACGGTTAATGCGCTGTATTTCTCCCCTGAAACCGATGAGATCATCGACTACGTTAATGCCCTCTCAGACATAAAAGAAGGCCGCCTAAGAGTGATCGGTGACGCAGATACCAGGTACCAGGAAGATCCGGTTCGAATGCTGAGAGCCGCTCGCTTTGCTGGCAAACTTGAATTTGAGATGGAGCCGGAAACTTCAGCTGCCATCGAAAAAAATGGCCATCTGCTGCGTCAGGTAGCGCCCGCTCGCTTGTTTGATGAAGTCATTAAATTATTTTTGGGTGGGGCCGCAGCCAATACACTGGCCGTTCTGCAGGGCTTCGACCTATTCCAATACCTTTTTCCGGCAACGGCGGAAGCGCTGGAAGACGACCAGCCCTACGCGCAGGAAATTATTCAGGCCACTATGGAAAACACGGACACTCGCATCGAGGCCGGTAAACCTGTCACTCCTGCGTTCATGTATGCAGCGGTTTTGTGGCCAGCAGTAATAGAACTGCGCGAAGCATGTCTTGATCAGGGGATGCATATTGTAGAGGCCATGCGCGAAGCGGCTCATGCTGCCACCATGGATCAATTGCAAACCACCTCAATACCCAAGCGATTCTCGATTCCTATGCGAGAAATTTGGGACCTGCAGTCGCGCTTGCACTTGAAGGAAGGCAAGCGCGCTGCGAAACTGCGATCAAACCCTCGCTTTCGCGCCGCCTATGACTTCATTCTGTTGCGCGAGCAAGCCGGCGAAGACATGGAAGGCCTGGGTGAGTGGTGGACCCAATATCAGATTGACAACCCGGTAGATGAGGAAGCCAAGCGTTCCGAGCAACGTCGACGCCCACCGCGCCGCCGGCGCAAGCGCCCACCGAGAGAGGCGCAAGGCCAGTAAAATACCGCGAGCTCGCACAATGCCTATTGTTTATCTGGCATTAGGAAGCAATTTGAATAGACCGCATTGGCAGCTGCGTCTAGCGGTGCGTGCCATTGCCGCCATTCCACAAACCAAACTGCTGAAATGTTCTTCAATCTATCTCAGCTCACCCATCGGCCCTGCCATACAGCCAGATTACCTGAACGCGGTTGTTGCAGTGCAGTGCACTCTGCAGCCAATAGCGTTGCTTAAGCACACCAAGGCCATTGAAAAACAACAGGGCCGTAGACGCCGACAACGTTGGGGGCCGCGCACGCTGGACATCGACATACTGTTGTTTGCCGACAAGCAATTGCGTCATGCTCGCTTAACCATACCCCACCCCAGGCTCACCGAACGACGCTTCGCCATGGAACCGCTGCTTGAAATTGCACCGGATGCAGAGCTGCCAGATGGCCGTCGTATCCAGCCATTTGCACAGCGGCTTGCGTCTGGTGTTCAGCAGGAAAAAATCATCCCTACATCGCTGCCCTTGAATAGCTGAGAACACTTCGCCTGCGTTATACTAGTGCAGTGTAAAGAACAGTCTGCATCGACAGCAGACAGCAAAACAGCCATCAGCGAGGCGTGCTTTCGAAGGCATAGTGGGCTACGTCAAGAATGCACAACGAAGCTGCTGGCCGTTTTGCTGTTTGCCCGCAGGGAGGCATGCAGATTGCGCGCTTCTTCGTCGCAAATCTTGCAAAGGTGGCCTACATTCACTGCGATCTGCTTCTCGCTGAGCACAATCTGAATGCCTCTATAGATGCAGACTGTTCTGTACACTGCACGGACCGAAAACCTGGACTTTTCATGAGCACAGCGCCAGCCGAATTCAGCGCAAGTAATTATCAATCGCCTGTTATTGATAAGCAGAGCGCACCGCGTTTCATTGCCGTTGAAGGGCCAATAGGCGTTGGTAAGACAACACTTGCTCGCAAGTTAGCTGAAACGTTTAATTATGAAGTATTGCTGGAGCGGGCCGAAGAGAATCCGTTTCTTGAGCGCTTTTACCGCAAAAACGGTGAAGGCGCACTGGCCACTCAACTGTTTTTTCTGTTTCAACGCGCACAGCAAATTCACGATATTCGCCAGGCCGACATGTTTGCGCCAATACGTGTGTCCGATTTTCTGATAGACAAAGACAGATTGTTTGCGCAGGCAAACCTTAGCGTTGAGGAATTCGAGCTGTACGACAAGGTGTATCAACAAACAACCATTGATGCACCCACACCTGATCTGGTGATTTACTTGCAGGCTCCAACCGATATTTTGCTGCAGCGTATTCAACAACGCGGCATTGATTCGGAACAAAGTATTGATAGCAGCTACCTGGAAAAGCTGAACGATGCCTATTGCAATTTTTTTCACTTTTACGACGCTGCACCGCTATTGATCGTAAATGCCAGTCACATTGACCTGGCCAATAACCAGCAACATTTCGACCGCCTGCTGGCATCAGCTTTGCAAACAAAAAGTGGCCGCCATTATTTCAATCCCAGTGCACTGGGGAATCTCTGAGTAAGCACGCAACACGATGCAACGATGCAAGAAAATCAAAGAACTTCGTGCCGCGATACGGGTAAAGCGACATGCCGGGCAACACATTGTGTTCGTACCTACCATGGGCAATCTGCACGACGGCCACATAAGCCTGGTACGTAAGGCAAGGGAGATAAGTGACTTTGTGGTGGTGAGCATTTTTGTGAACCCACTGCAATTTGGTGACAATGAAGATCTGCACAACTACCCGCGCACACTCGACGAAGATCAAGCCAAGCTTCAGCGCGAGGGCGCCAGCGTTTTGTTCTTACCCGATGTGGAAGAAATGTACCCCGGCGGTCAGCAAGATTTAACCAAAGTATCCGTGCCTAAGTTTAATGCCATGCTTTGCGGAGTGAGTCGTCCAGTGCATTTTGACGGTGTTACCACGGTTGTTAACAAACTGTTCAACATAGTCCAGCCAGATTCTGCCGTGTTTGGTGAAAAAGATTTTCAGCAGTTGTTTCTGATTCGAAAAATGGTCAAGGATCTTAGCCTGCCCGTAGAAGTGATAGGCGCTCCGATTATGCGAGAAAAAGATGGGCTAGCTATGAGTTCACGTAATAATTATCTGAGCGATTCCGAACGCGACATCGCACCTGCACTGTCTCGAGTATTGCATGAAACCAGAGACCGTTGCGCGGGCAAAGGCAGCGACCTGGAATTGCTGAGGCAGGCTGAGCTGCAGGCAAATACCGTGTTGAAAGAAATTGGTTTTGATATTGATTATGTGCAGATCCGCGACGCCAACACTTTGCTGGCGCCCTCAACCGATACTCAGGAACTGGTGCTATTGGCCGCTGCAAATGTGGGCAACACTCGCTTGATAGATAATATGACGTTCTCCGCGCATTAGGATCAAAATGAAAACCTATATCGTCGATGTATTTGCCGAGAGCCAGTTAGCTGGGAACCAATTGGCTGTTGTTATGGACGCTGCCGAGCTAAGCGGTGAGACCATGCAGCGCATAGCGCGCGAAATCAACTTCTCCGAAACGACTTTCGTTACTGCGTGGCACGACAACAAAGCAAGCGTTCGTATTTTTACGCCCACTAACGAGCTACCTTTTGCCGGCCATCCCACAGTGGGCACGGCCTGGGTGCTGGCAACGCTTGAATCCAATCGCCCGCTTTCAAACATCATATTGTCACTAGGTGTCGGTGACGTGCCCGTACAGTTAGACAATGAATCCGGCATTGTCTGGTTGGAATCTCCGCAAGCCGCTTTCAGTGACGGCATATCCAGGGAATTTGCATCAGGATTACTGAGTCTGGACACTACCGACTTGCTGGACGACAATTTCCCAATTCGTTCCGCGAATTTAGGCCCAAGTTTTCAGCTGATCGCCGTCAAGGATTTGGATGCGCTGGGTAAATGTCGAGTTGATCAAAACGAGTTTACGCGTTTCGAGGCTCAAAACCATGGCGTTCAGGGTCTGTTTGTCTTCACTCCCAATGGGCACAGCGACAACAGTCACTATGCAGCGCGTATGTTTTTTGAGGCCGATGGCATACGCGAAGACCCAGCCACCGGCTCAGCCAATTGTTGTTTTGCGGCCTATTTAAAATTGCTAAAGACTGGCGATCAACAAGCTATTGTTGATCAAGGCGTGGAAATGGGTCGCCCTTCCGTTATCTATCTAGACCTGTCCGATCAGATAAGAGTCGGCGGCAAAGTACAGCATGTATTTTCCGGTGAATTGCATCTTTAGCCTGAACAGTAGACAAAGAGGAACACATCAGTGAGCGACAACATCTATCCGGTACCCAAACAGTTTGCAGAGAACGCCTTGATTGATGATGCGACTTATCAGGCAGACTACGAACGATCTATCAATGACCCGGCTGGATTTTGGGCAGAAAAAGCACAAGAGTTTCTTAGCTGGGAACAAACCTGGTCTGACGTGGTTAGCTACGATTTTCCAAGCGCCGCAGCGAGCTGGTTTACCGACGCAAAACTAAACGTAAGCGTTAACTGCATAGACCGCCATCTGGCACAGCACGCCGACAAAACCGCCATCATATGGGAAGGCGACGACATCGACGACAGCAAACACATCAGTTACCAAACACTGCACGACAATGTATGTCAGCTTGCGAATGGCCTACGCGCCAGAGGCGTTAAAAAAGGGGATCGTGTCTGTATTTACATGCCGATGATTGCGGAAGCAGCTTACGCGATGCTGGCGTGCGCGCGCATTGGTGCTGTGCACTCGGTTGTATTTGGTGGTTTTTCGCCAGAGGCGCTGAAAGACCGTATTCTGGATAGCGATTGCCAAACGCTGATCACAGCTGATGAGGGTGTACGAGGTGGCAAGAACATTCCATTAAAAGCGAACGCTGACAAGGCACTGGAAAAGTGCCCCAATGTACACACTTGCCTGACAGTGATGAGAACCGGCGAAGATATTGGCTGGCAGGAAGGGCGTGATGTTTGGTACCACGAATTATGTAACCAGCAAGCCACTGAGTGCGAACCAGAGAGCATGGACGCAGAAGACCCTCTGTTCATTCTCTACACCTCCGGGTCCACTGGCAAACCAAAAGGCGTGTTGCACACCACCGCTGGCTACTTGTTAAACGCAGCATTCACCCACAAAGCCGTATTCAATTATTCAGAGGGCGATGTTTATTGGTGCACGGCAGACGTAGGATGGATTACCGGCCACAGCTATATTGTGTACGGACCCTTAGCGAATGCCGCTACCACTGTTATGTTTGAGGGTGTTCCTACTTATCCGGACGCTTCCCGCTTCTGGCAGGTAATCGATAAACACCAGGTCAATATTTTTTACACGGCGCCCACTGCAATTCGCGCGCTTATGGCTGTTGGCGATCAAGCGGTTACCAGTACCTCACGCTCTTCACTGCGTTTGCTGGGTACGGTTGGTGAACCCATCAACCCGGAAGCCTGGGAGTGGTATCACCGTGTCGTAGGCGAAGAACGCTGCCCTATTGTGGATACCTGGTGGCAGACAGAAACCGGTGCCATCATGATTACACCTCTACCTGGTTGCACGCCTACCAAGCCAGGCTCAGCAACTCGTCCTTTTTTTGGTGTAGAACCTGTATTGTTAGACGCAGACGGCAATGAGCTTCCCGCAGAAGGCGCGCAAGAGGGTAATCTGGCCATCAAGCAGAGCTGGCCATCGCAGATTCGAAGCGTCTATGGCGACCACCAACGTTGCATTGACACCTATTTCAGCACCTATCCCGGTTACTATTTTACCGGTGACGGGGCAAGGCGTGACGAAGATGGCTATTGGTGGATCACAGGTCGTGTGGATGATGTTCTGAATGTTAGCGGGCACCGCATGGGAACCGCCGAAGTTGAAAGCGCCTTGGTATTGCATGACAGTATTGCTGAAGCCGCCGTTGTTGGCTATCCGCACGATATCAAGGGCCAGGGCATTTACGCCTATGTAACGCCAATGCACAACGTAGAACCCAGTGATGAATTACTCAATGAATTACGTGCACTTGTGAATCAGGAAATTGGCCCCATTGCCAAACCAGATCTTATTCAATGGGCACCGGGGTTACCCAAAACTCGCTCTGGAAAAATCATGCGCCGAATTCTACGCAAGATTGCGGCGAATGAAACCGACAGTCTGGGTGATACCAGCACACTGGCCGACCCCGGCGTGGTGCAAAACCTTATCGATGAACGGAAAAATCGCTAGATTTTAAGGCAAGGCAGCAGCTAATGGCACAACACTACGCAGATGACAGCACGCCCAGATCAACCGCAAAGCGCTGGTTATGGCTGTTGTTGGTCTGCGTAATGCTGGTTGCTGTGTTAGCCGTGCTTAAGTACGTACAAATCAGTAAGGCTATTGCCTTTGCTGAGTCGTTCCCGGAGCGCTCGGAATCCGTAACGGCCATCACACTGGAGCCAGTGCAATGGCGCAACATGTATCGCACAATTGGTGAGGTGAAAGCCGCACAATTTGTAGAGTTACGCAATGAGTTGGATGGCGTGATCGCAGAACTCGGTTTCACTGGCGGCAGCAATGTGAGTAAAGGGCAGTTGTTGCTGCGCCTGGACAGTACAGAAGAGCAATCCCAGCGGCGTGCACTGCTCGCACAGCTTAAACTCGCTGAGATACAACTAGAGCGGTTGACTGAGCTTAGAACCAAGAAGCTTGCCAGCAAAAACGACTATGATCGAGCATTGGCCGACAAAAACGTATTACTCGCGAACGTGGCAGCGTTAGAAGCCAGCATCTCGAAAAAAACACTGACCGCACCCTTTGATGCCAAAACAACACTGCATGATTTGCAGGTAGGCCAGTATTTGGCGCCCAACTCCCTGGTCACGGAGCTCAGCGGTGTCGGTAATCAATACTGGGTGGACTTCAAGCTGCCGCAAGATAAGGCCACGCTTGTTCCGGGTGATAGCGTTCAGGTAAGCGGCCGGTCACTGATCGAAGACCCTATGACAGCGAACATTGTGTCTGCTGGGGCAAGCTTCAATGTTCGCTCCAGAAGCCTTGAATACAGAGCCTTGTTGCTCGACCCACCAGCGGCCGTTAGGCCGGGTGCCGTGGTTGATATTAAGCTCAGCCTGGGCAGCGTTGACGGCGTCTTCAGACTGCCATCCAGTGCAATAAGGCGCAGTAACTTTGGTGCATACGCCTATGTTTTGCATGCTGCTGAAGCGGGGGCTGATGCGCCTTTCCGCGCAGAGCGCCGTGAAGTGACACCAGGCCCGTTAGACGGTAGCGAAGTTATTGTATTGTCTGGTCTGCAGCCGGGCGAGCGAATTGCGGGTATCGGTGCCTTCAAATTGCAAGACGGCATGCTGGTACACGTTGTAGAGCGTACGCACGAAACACAAAACGAGCCTGTTGAATCACCATAATGAGCCATTCTCTCGACAAACCTAATGTGCTGGATATTTTTATTCAACGCCCATTGCTGGCCGTTGTTATGTCTCTCGCTTTGGTGTTACTTGGCATCCGTGCTGCCGTGCAAATGCCGGTGCTTGAATTTCCGCAGATAGAAAGCTCAGCACTGAACATTGACACGCCTTATGTTGGAGCGTCAGCGGAAACCGTGCAAGGCTTTGTTACCGACCCGATAGAGCGGGCCGTATCCTCTGTGCCCGGCGTGGATTACATTGAATCGACGACCACAGCCGGTATGAGCTCGATCAAGGCCTGGCTAAAACTGAATGAACCCAGCACGCTCGCACTCGCTGAATTAAACTCGCGTTTAAGCCAAATTCGTTTTGAGCTGCCGGCTGGCGCCGAAGACCCGGCGGTTTATGTGACCAGGGCCGATGCATCCAATTCAATATTCTATCTTGACGTTGATATCAGTGATCTTAACCGTGCAGAAATCAGTGACTATCTCAGTCGCTATGTAGTACCAGTGCTTTCCTCCATCAAAGGCGTACAGCGCATTGATATGCTCGGGCATCGCCCGCCCACGATGCGAGTTTGGCTGGATCCGGCGCGTATGAATTTTTTGAAAATCAGTGCGCAGCAAATTCGCCAAACCTTATTAAGCAATAACGTCATCGCGGCCATTGGCAATACCGAAAATTCTCAACAACGCATTGACTTGCAGACCACGGCCACCTTACGCAACGTGGAGGAATTTGAACGCATGGTTATCGCCACACGTGACAATGCCGTTATTCGGCTGTCCGATGTGGCGCGTATAGAACTGGGCGAAGCTGAAAGCAACAATATTGGCCGAATTGATCAGCGCGATAATATATGGCTGGCAGTCGACGGTTTACCAGGCGCCAATGAACTTGAGATAGGCAACGAACTCTATAGAGTGTTGGATGAGATCAACGCAACATTGCCAGATGGTGTGCACATTGCGATTGGTTTTGATGGCACAAAATACATGCGTAATGCGCTCAAGGAAATCTTCATCACCTTGGCCGAAACGGTTCTGCTGGTAGGCATCGTCGTACTGCTGTTTATGGGGTCAATTCGAACTGCTCTGGTACCATTGATCACCATACCTATTTCCCTGCTCGGCGCGATGGTGGTCATGACCATCATGGGCTTCTCACTTAATTTATTGACCATTCTGGCGATTGTGCTGTCGGTAGGCTTGGTAGTAGATGATGCGATTGTAGTCGTTGAAAACGTTTCGCGCTTTATGCGCGAAGGGATGAGTCGCACCCAGGCTGCGTTAGCCAGCTCCAGACAATTGCTGACGCCTATTATTGGCATGACAGTAACGCTGGCCGCGGTTTATGTACCGATTGGATTCTTGTCAGGTTTGACGGGTGTTCTGATTAAAGAGTTTGCGTTTACGCTGGCGGTGGCCGTGCTGCTATCGGGTTTGGTGGCATTAACGCTATCGCCGATTATGAGTGCGTACGCCAGCCCAACTCGAGGCGAGGAAGGCAAGCTAACCAAGCAAATCAATGCGAACTTCGATGCTGTGCGCAGAATCTATCAGCAGATGCTGCGCACCACACTCTCGTGGACGCCACAGATTTTATGCTTTGCTCTGTTTCTCTCCCTGCTCGCCATTCCATTTTTGTTAATGTCGCAGCAGGAACTGGCGCCGATTGAAGATGAAGGTGAAATTTTCGTGATCTCAGAAGCGCCTGCGGAGGCATCGGTATTGTACACGCACAATCATATGCGTGATGTGGTCGACGTTATGAATGGGCTGCCCGATACAACGTCAATGTGGCAGGTGATTAATCCGAATGCTGGGTTTGGCGGACAAGAATTTGTTGAGCACGGCAAGCGCGACTTTACCCCCATGGACCTATTGCAACCGACGTTTGCAGAATTGGCCGCCATTCCTGGGCTTAGAGCGTTTCCAAATTTGGTGCCTTCGCTGCCCAGCGCAGGCCAATTTGCGGTTGAGCTGGTTGTCACCGCACCGGTGCCTATTGAAGACATGCAGCCTTATGCGGAGAAATTGATCGAGGCTACCTATGCAAGTGGCAAATTTATGTTTGCCGATACCAATCTGAAAATAGACTTTCCACAGGCGAATTTCACGCTGGACAGA
This sequence comes from Pseudomonadota bacterium, assembly GCA_039111475.1. Lineage (GTDB taxonomy): Bacteria > Pseudomonadota > Gammaproteobacteria > Pseudomonadales > JAUIET01 > JAUIET01. The sequence goes on from JBCCIP010000034.1 coordinate 32,837, forward strand.
GACCGTATAGCCGACCTTGGCATGACCGTAGCTGATGTCAGTGAACAGTTATCGATTTTTCTGTCTGGCGATTACATCAACCGCTTCAATCTTGACGGCAAGGCCTATCGGGTAGTGCCCATGGTAGAGAAAATTGACCGACTGGATCTGAATTCCATCGAACAAATTCAACTGCAAACTCCCACTGGAGACCTGGTTCCTTTCTCATCGGTAGCGACGCGCAGCGAACGAGTGGGGCCACGATCGTTGAGTAAGTTCCAGCAACGAAATTCGTTCACTATCTTCGGTGGCATGCTGCCTATTTACACTAAAGAAGACGGTTTGCGCGCAGTAGAACAGGCCGCGAGAGATGTTTTGCCCGAAGGCTACCTCATCGACTACGCCGGTGAATCACGCCAACTGCGCCAGGAAGGCAATACACTTTTTGGCGCACTGGCGTTTGCACTGGCGTTTGTGTTTTTGGTATTGGTGGTGCTGTTTAACAGCCTTAGGGACCCGCTGGTGGTATTGCTGGGCTGCGTACCGCTGGCGCTGTCAGGTGCCATGCTGTTCACTTTCCTGGGTTGGACGACCATCAACATCTATTCCCAGATTGGTTTCATCACTTTGGTTGGACTGGTAACAAAGAACGGAATATTGGTCGTGGAGTTTGCCAATCATCTACAAATGATGGGCCGCAGCAAGCTGGAGGCGATCATAGAGGGCGCCAGCGTTCGACTGCGACCCGTTCTGATGACAACAGGTGCAACAGTAATCGGTCACTTCCCCTTAGTGCTGGTGTCTGGCGCAGGGGCTGAAGCGCGAAACAGCATCGGCATCATTCTTGTGGCCGGTATGCTGATAGGCACCTTGTTCACCCTGTTTATTCTTCCCAGCGTTTATCTGGCACTTGCCTCGAACCATTCAGAACAAGACGATCTACCAGGCGAAGCAGTACCCGCATAAGTCCTGGAATTATGTGGCGATAGCAGGTGTATTCTAAGCGGAAAATGCCGCCATATCGAAGTAGTCGCGCCAGGCACAAATTTTTCCTTCGCGAAATTCGAATACGCCCATCACTGCCAATTCTATCCACTTCCCGTTCATGCACAAACGATCCGTGCGTTCGTTCATAAGCAAGGTGCCATCTTGGCTAACCACTTCGTTGTGAACAATGAATTCAATACCTTCACAACTTCCTGCAAACCCTTCAATAAAAGTGCGGATGTCTTCCTTGCCACGATTGGGTGGGTCCATGGGTATATTGATGTAAACAGCGTCATCAGTGAACGTGTCGACGATTGTATCAACGTCCATGCCTCCCCAGGCGTTGATAAATTCCTGCATGATTTCAGAGCTATTCATAAAATTATCCGGTAGTCGCAAAACAAGCACTCAGTGCTACTGTAATACAGAAAAGCCCTACAGAGTATGAAAGAAGCGGTTCCTTCGCGGGATGTAATAATTTTCGTAGTTGAGTGACACTACTACGCTTTTCGCCCTGCCCACGATTTCATCACGGGGCACCATGCCAATAATTCTTGAGTCGGCACTGTTATCGCGGCTGTCACCCAACACCAGGTAATGTCCATCGGGTATGCGAATCGCTTCGAAAGAGGACATTTGGCTTGCTCTTGGAGAAAACCAGATTTTGTGCCGCAGGCCCAGCAAGTTTTCCTCGGCCTCAGCAAACGGTTTTCCTGGTACGGCCTCGCGATAGGCAAGCGCATGGCCATTAATTCGCAATCGATTGTGTCGCATCGCAACCACATCACCGGGTAAGCCAATCACACGCTTAACTAATCGCTTACCGGCCGACCTGGAATCAAAAATCACGATATCGCCGCGTTTGGGGTCGGCTCGTTTTAGCAGTGAGATATGAGTAAAAGGGACTCTCAGATCGTAGGCCATCTTATTCACCAACAATCGATCACCTTCAATAATCGTCGGCTTCATGGAACCTGAAGGTACTTCATTCCAATCGGCGAAGGCGCTACGAAACACAAACATGAACAGTATGAAAATCAAAAACACTCGATTTTCTCGCCATACGGTTGGCAGTTTGCTGAGCATGTTATTCCCCTTGTCGGCCATGAAACCAGAACTCCACTTCATCAGTTTCGACCTCAAAACGCGCGGCATGTTCCTTATGCGCCGGCACGTGATACCAATCGCCCACACCGAACCTCTGCTCCTGGCCATCCATGATTAGTATTAGTTCACCGCGCGTGATGACTCCATAGTTTTCGGTGTCGTGCGTATGGTCGTCTATTTCCATGCCGGGCTGGTAAGACGCAAACAATACCTCGCTGCCTTGCGCTTGAAGTTTGTAGGCATCAAATCGGCCGTCATACAGCTGCAATTGCTTTATTCTGTCTGGATATTGTCCTGCCATTTAGGCTCCGTTCAAATAGCGTCTAAAAAATTTGGCGAAAGGTTAAGTTTAATCTGGGCCCGCAAGGAGTGCGTAGTTTATCAATACCGTGTTTCCAGTATTGCTGCGTTTTACCGCGCATTACCAGCAATGTGGAATCACGCAATGGGATTTTGGGCGACGTCAAATCCTTGCGGTATTTGTGTTTCAGTTTAAGTGTTCGTGTGGTGCCAAAACTTAGTGAGGCAATTACTGGCTCGCGCCCCAGCTCTTTCTCATCATCTGCGTGCATGCCCATGCTGTCGCGATGGTTGCGGTAGTAGTTGAGCAACACGCTGTTGAATTCTGCATCGCACTGGGCAGATACTCGGTTCTTGATTTCGCGCAATTCATCAGTCCATGCCAGAGGCGATAGTGTGATACCCGAGTATTGATAGCTCGCGTGGTCGTCGCCATACCAGGCGAACAAGCGCGGTTGTAAGTAGGTTTTTCCGAACAAGGTAATGGGTTCTTCACGCCAATCAATGCTATCTATCAGATTAGCCATTGTGGTGCCTGACTCAGCACCACAATCAAACTCTTCAAACAACTCTATATGCGCATTATCAATCGGCAACCGTGCATCTGTTTGCTCGTCGAACAGCCCCGCCATACGATCGTCAGTGCCTGCGATAAGAATTGATTTCGTCACGCAAACTCACCGCCGCGTCACGCGCTGCTTGCTGAAAGTCTTCACCTTCACTGGCATACAACACGCCTCGTGAGGAATTTACGATTAAGCCGGAACCATTAGATGTTTGACCCGCTTCAATCATGGCTTTCACATCGCCCCCTTGCGCGCCGACACCGGGCACCAATAATGGCATATCACCAATAATGCGTCGCACCTTGGCCATTTGCTCAGGCCAGGTTGCACCAACAACCAGCATGCAGTTGCCATGCTTGTTCCATTCACTACTGACTCTCTGCGCTACATGTTGGTACAACGGCTCACCATCAATTAGTAGATCTTGAAAATCATTGGCTCCTTCATTAGACGTGCGGCACAAAATAATCACGCCACGATCAGTGTATTGAATAAAGGGTTGAATCGCATCGAACCCCATATACGGGTTTACTGTAACTGCGTCTGCGCCGTAGCGCTCAAACGCCTCTATAGCGTATTTGCTGGCCGTCGAGCCAATATCACCACGCTTGGCATCCAGAATGACAGGAACACCTGGGTATTCCCGGTGAATATATTCAATTGTTTGCAGCAACTGAGCCTCAGCCTGCTCCGCCGCAAAATAGGATATTTGTGGTTTATACGCGCAAACCAAATCATGCGTCGCATCCACAATCGCTTTGTTGAATTCAAACAAAGGGCTTTCAGTGGCCGCAATCGATTCGGGAAATCGCGCCATGTCAGGGTCCAGGCCAACGCATAGCAGGGAATTGCTTTGTTCCCAGCGTTTGATAAGGGTACTAATAAAGCTCATGCGCTCTCGTCAGTGATTTGGATTGGCAGATTATACCCTGCCAGGTTTGCAGGCCTGTAGTCGTCGCAGGCTTTTATTCGTGCCGCCACGCTCCAGTGCAGCTCTGCGTCTGTTGGCAAACGCCTAAGCTCGCGGGCCGGTACGTAACAGCCAAGCATTGAACGAAGATGCGATTGCTCCCGATTACGAACCGATTTTGGCAAATACTCAAGCATTGCCCAGGGAAGGGACATAGAGTCATGCATGGCAGCCGCGGGGTCTGCACCTGCGTTGCTCATTTTAACTAACGCCTGGGAGTTCATCGTCAGATGATCCGTCAGCTGCTCGGTCATCCACTCCAGCGACAACAACGACAAGCCGCACTCGTCATTCGGATTCCCACCGCCCACGTCAGAATGCACGCCAGGAAACCAGACCTGCTTTAGCTCCTGTGGTGCTATTTTGTCGCGGTCTTTTGGCCTAAACGGGCCGCCCCAAAACTCCTCTCCCTCGCGCCACAAATAAGGACGAAACATGCGGCGCTGCTCGTCAATCGCAACCGCATGGCACACCGTCTGTACACTTGGGTTTCGCTCGGTATACGCCAACTGCCTGCGCGCAGGCAGGTAAAAGCGATCACTGCGCGGCACCAGTATGCTGCTCACTGTGTCCCATAAGCCAAGAAATCGAATCGCCGGGCGCTGCGGGCGCAGTATGCGTTCAAACTGCCTGACAGTATCAAACTGACCGTCTTCGGATATTTGCTTATACGCCCTGAATGCGTATTCGGTGAGATGCTGCTGATCTGGATGCAGAATGCCAATGGCGTTAATAAAGCCGGCAAGCACTCTGACGGTATACGCGCCACGGCTGTAGCCAAACAAATAGATGTCGTCGCCACGAGAATAGGTTTTGGATAAGAATTCGTATGCCGCTAAAACGTTTCGGTCCAGGCCAAAGCCAGTTACCAGCGACAATACGCTTTCAGTATTGGCTTTCCAACGCGCCCAATCTTCTGTGCTGCTAATGGTGCCAATACCTGGGTCATAGAAAATCCGTTGGTCTATGTTTTTTTTAAGCAATTTATAGAGGCGCAGAACATTAGACTGACGACTGTCGATCTGATTGCCCGTACCATCACAAAGTATGACCAGCTTACGGGGTGTTTTGCGGGTGGACACGAGGCGACCTGAGCGGTTTGTGATGGTTTTATAATACCATCGCTGACAGATTTTTCTCTAACGAATGTTAGGTACCGCTAATTCGATAGCAAGTAAAAATCAAATCTAAAAACGTCGAGACCGGCGAGATCATGAATAGCGGCTTGTGAGACTGTGTGAGAGAGGGACCTCGAACACACCAACAGTAGGCCCTTTAGGGGAGCCCCCATGGACGATGCACATGGATGTGCAAGTGTCGCGGAAGGCAGGATGCCGGGAGCGACTGGGTTCAAAGCTGGCCCCGCGAGCGTAGCGAGTGCTTTGGGTCCGGCGTGTCCCGCCAGCCTATACTCACTTCATTGACGGTCTGGAACAGTGAATCAACCTGAAACAGACCTATTTTTCAATAATCACATCTTCAATCACAAGCACATCCAACCCAGTCGTGTGAAACACAGAGACTGCATCTTCCACAGAATGAATAATAGGCTTACCCATGATATTGAAACTCGTGTTCAACACAATTGGAACACCTGTGAGCTTATTGAATTCAGAAATTAACTCATGGTACATCGGGTTTAATTCTTTAGTCACCGACTGCAAACGACCACTGCCATTTTCATGCACAACCGCCGGCGGCTTATCGTACATCTCTGGGCGGAAGTTTAGAGTGCGCTCCATGTAAGGCGTGAACTGGTAATTCTCGAAATACTCTTCACCGTATTCGTGCAGAATCGACGGCGCAAACGGTCTGAACTCTTCACGAAACTTCACGCCTGCATTAATCTTATCTTTCATCTCAGCCGCGCGCGGGTCCGCTAGAATCGAACGGTTGCCGAGCGAGCGCGGCCCAAACTCGGCCCGGCCTTGCACCCAACCGACAATTTTGCCTTCAGATAATAACTGTGCCGTTGCCTTGGTAACCTCGGACTGACTCAAACCACTTCGCATATTGGGATGACGGCTGAAACGCTTCAGGTTATCCAATGATTCGCCTATCACCGTTGAACCCAGATAAGGGCTGTGTGACACCGCGGGAGCCACCGTCGGCGGATTATCTTCGTAGTACGCTAACAAGGCCGCACCCATTGCATTGCCATCATCTGCAGGTGCTGAGTAAACATGCAATGATTCAAAGCTGGTTTGGTCAACAATCTGTCCGTTCCAGGTTGAATTCAAGCCACAACCACCGCCAAGCACCAGGTTCGAACAGCCTGTTTTTGCATGGAAGTTTTGCAACAACTCAGCTGCTAATTCAGCAAACACTTGTTGGCCGGTGTGGGCCAGATCAGCCATTTCTATTGGTTTTTGTCCGGGTTGAATGGAAAAGCGGTCGTACAATTCCACCAATGCGGCCGCACTGTCGGGCGGACAGACGATTTGCAAGCCATCAATTTTGATGTAGCGCCTCAGCAACTCGTGTATTTCTAGATTGAGTTTTCCGTAGGGGGCCAGCCCCATTACCTTCCACTCTTCGCCCTTCCAGTGCTCGAAACCACACAAGCCTGTTAGGTTTACATACAAGGAACCCAGACTCCACTTCATATTGCCCGGTGGTGTTTCAACATCAATAATCTGGCCGTTCTCATACTTGTAGAAAGAACAGCTGGTACCTTCACCAAAACCATCAATTACCGCTACTGCCGCTTCCTTATAAGGGCTTGTGTAAGCGGCCGTTGCAGCGTGGGTCAGGTGATGATTGTATTGACGCATTTCAACGCTGCGTTTCTCACGCACGCCAAAACCAGTTCCCAGCACATGCTGAATGTGCATACCGGATTGTTCTACATTGGATTTGAAGAAGTCGAGTATGTGTCGATAATCTTGCAGGCGGTGAATCATGAATTGGGCGGCAGGTGATGCTTTACGATCAGCCATCACATCCAGGTATTCACCCATTTCTTGATATTCTGTGTCCAGCGTTGCAACGGCCTCGTTACTCCAGGACTTGCTTACGACAATCTCTGCATTGGGCTCACAATACTCGTCAATCAGCATGCCAATGCGAACGAGGTCATCTGGCAGAGCACCAATGGCGCGCTTGTTCTGCAGGTAGCGTTCAGTGGCTTCTGCGAATACAACCTTGCCCTTTGAATCCACAATTGCCAGCGCATTGTCGTGCCCAGTGCAAGCTAGGCCTATGTAATTTTTGATTGCCATTTATCCAATCTTTCCTAACTGTTTAACGGCACGACGCTTCAAATTAACCGTGCTCAGAACCCTTTCTAAAGTGTAGACAAGAATCACGAGGGGAACCGGATTCCGCCAGATCGCTCAATTCTTGTTCGCCGCCGAAATCAGCCTTAAGGCAATCGTTTTTAACGGATTTTCGACAAGCTGAAACGGATGAACTAGGCTGAATTGAGAGCATTCAGGAGCACACCGGTGATAGTAAGAACACGAAACCAGGAAATACCCGCACCGTTTGGTAACGGTGTTGTTGTGCGCGAAATGGTTCATCTGGCGGATGGCATGAGTGTACGCATGTTCGACATAGATCTTGAATCCAACAGCACATTTACTGTGCAGGATTTGATGGATGAACAGAATTACACGGTGGCTTTGTTTGGTTGCAGTGGTTCTATGTCTATTTCAATCGCTACACAGACCCTGGAACTGTTGGCTGACAACTTGATTGGTTTTTCGTCCAGCGCAGAATGTGTGGTTGGCGCACAGTCACAAAGTCGCTTATTGCTTGTGGCCTGCATGGGTGCCAGCTATGAGGGTATATTGCATCGCTCACTTGCGGAAATTGAAAACACTGAGCGCTCAGTAGCATGGGGTAACGGGCTGAGCCAACGCTATTTGGTTGAACGTGACAGCCTGGGGTTTGCGCTGTGTTATACCATTGGTAACGCAAACACCGATTCCAACATTCAGTACAAGAATCATCTTGAAGCCTGTTATTACCTGATTGGTAGCGGTGAATATGTGTGGGGCCAGGGTGACCACCCTATTCTTACCGACGACAACAACGCCACCATGTTTGTAATGGACAAACACGACCAGCATCGCATGGTCATTCATGACAGATCGGTGTGCATTAGCGTATTCTGCCCGCCGATTTCAGGCCATGAGAAACACGACTTCAGCGCGAAAGAGCCGTCAGTTTACTAGTGCGTCTCGTAGCGTTTTCTTGTCGATTTTGCCCGTTGAGGTGTAAGGCAGCTCAGCAACCAGCTCGATTGTTTTGGGCAACATGTACTGCGGCAAATACGCCGCGCAGTGTTCAAACAACTGCTCAACAGTAATGGTGCTGTCTTTTAACCGCACGTACACTACTATTTCATTGCCTATCAGCTCATGTGGCACCGCAATCGCGGCGGCCATTTCCACAGCGTCACAGTGGTACAACACCGATTCCACTTCACCAAGGTCAATACGATAACCACGGCTTTTTATCAACGCGTCTTTTCGACCCAGCATAATGTATTCACCATGCTCATTTAAGGTCACCAGATCACCGGTCTTATAGACTCTTCCGCAGGCCACGCGTTCTCGTGGATCATCAATAAACTTTTCCGCGGTCAGCGCCGCGTCGTTCCAATATCCTAGCGCTATCGTAGAACTTTTAATGTAAAGTTCACCTTCTTCGCCTGCCGACGATATCTCAATACCTTCGGCGTTCAACGCAAACACTTCGCAACCTGGCATCGCTTTGCCAATTGGCATTTTCTGGTTCGGCGAATCCGGTACCTGATCAATCGGGTAACACATGGTGGAGTTGGCTTCGGTTTGCCCGTACTGGTTTACGAAGCTTGCCTTACTCATGGCCTGCATTGCAATTTTCAGATGCTTTGCGGCAAGCACTTCACCGCTGAAATGCACCAGGCGTACTGCACTAAAATCAAACTCTTCCAACGTGCCGTTCTCTGCCAACAGGGCGATCACAGACGCCACCGAATTCCATACGGAAATTTTCTGCTCAGCAATGTATTTTGCCAGCTCCTTGGGAAACACCGAATAGCGCTTGGGCACCATGATTACTGTGCCGCCGCGTTTAAGCGCGGTGAAAATATCAAATACCGATAGATCAAAATGCAATGGCGCATGACTGCCAACGCGGTCGTGCTCGCTAAAGTTGAAACAATCAGCAATCATATGCACAAAACTCAAAGAGTTTTGATGTGCAATGACCACGCCCTTCGGAACACCGGTTGAACCGGATGTGTGCAGAATATAGGCCGGGTGACTATCACTGAGTGAGAATTCAGGTACAGTTTTGCTTTCCTTGCAGCACTCATCAAGCAGCGTATGCATGCGAAATTCTGGAACATCCGCCTTCAGTGCGGCAACACCTTTTCCAGTAAGCAGCACATCACTAAGCGGCGTCTCAGCACCAAGCAGAGCGATCGTCTTTTGCGCTACATCAGCACTGCTGATCATACAGTGCAGCGTGCAGTTGCTCACAATATGCCGCGTTCGTTCAACCGGTGACAAGGGATCAATGGGCACATACACCGCGGCGGCCTTGAGTATTCCGAACAGAGAGATGACAGAATCAATGGAATGCGCCAGTTGGATTCCAACTCGGTCCCCGGGTCGTACACCTAAACGGACAAGCACATTCGCTAACTGGCTGCTGCGCTCATCCAGCTGCTGGTAGTTGATTTCTTCTTTTCCACAAACCACTGCCGTTTTTTCAGGATATGCTCTCGCGCCCTGTTGCAGCAGATGTTGTAGTAAGAATGGTCGCATGCGGCTTAGCGCTTATAAGCCAAGCCAACTGGCGATCGTATTACGTTGTATCTCGGATGTACCGGAGTAGATTCTCGACGCGAGTGAATCTCTAAGATTTCGCTCAACGCCAAACTCGCGCATGCAACCGTAGCCGCCATGTATTTGCACAGCGTCAAGACTGGACTGCACATAGCTCTCGCTGGTGAATAACTTTGCTATCGCTGATTCAAGATGCGCCCGCTTACCTTGGGCTTTCATCCAGGCCACTTTGTAGAGCATGAGTTGCGCGAGTTCGATGCGCACTTTCATGTCAGCGATTTTTCCTGAGATGGCTTGAAATTCGCCTATGGACTTGCCGAATTGACGCCTGTCTTTGGCATAGCGAACACACTCGTCCAGTTGCCGCTCCATCGACCCTAGATGGGAGGCAAATAAACAGCTACGCTCCCATTCCATTTCGGCGTTGAATATCGCAGAGCCCGCACCTTCCGGACCCAATCGATTGGCTTGGGACACCTTACAGTCTTCAAGAAATACTTCACCCGTTGGCGACGTTCTTAGACCGGTTTTATCCAGCGGTTTGCCAACAGTGATTCCAGCTTGAGATGTTTCAACAATGAATACAGAAAGGCCAGCAAAGCCTTTATCTTTGTCCGTGAGCGCAAAGATCAACAACACATCGGCTATGGGTGCGTTCGACGTAAATATTTTCGATCCATTCAGAATATAGGCATTGCCCTCGCGAACCGCCGTGGTACTCAGGGCGTACGCGTCGGAGCCGCTGTCAGGTTCAGTCATTGCGTGGCCGCCTATCATTGTGCCATCGCTAAGCCGGGGCAGATACTTGGCTTTTTGCTCGTCAGTGCCAAATTGCATCATGGGTATACTGCAAGTCCACACATGAGAATTTAGCGCGAACAACAGACCCGCGTCTTCGCAGGCAAAGCCCAGGCCCTGCATAGCAAGTACGCAGGTTAATATGTCAGCGTTTTGACCGCCGTATTCTTCCTCCACCGGTAAACCCAGCAGCCCGAACTCGGCGCATTTCTTCCAGCCCAACCAATCAAACTCTTCGGTATGATCACGCTCAAGTACATTGTTGTTTAGTTCGTTGCTGGCAAACTTAACAACGGTGTCACGATATTGCTGCTGTTCTTCGCTGAACGAAAAGTCCATATCAAGCGGTTTTGCTGCTCAGAAAGCCGGAGATGGCGTCAATGGTTTCGAAGTTATCCAACAAAATTTCATCGTCTGATACCGCCACCTTGAAACTCTTCTCAAGAAAAGCCACCAGCTTCATGATACCTAGCGAATCAACCACACCGCTGTCGATTAGGTTCTCGTCATTTTCCAATTCAGTCGCACTGCCATCTTTGATCAGATCGCTCAGAATAAATTGTTTTATCTGTTCTTCGTGCATGTATGGCCCCCATATGACGCTATTTCAGGCACGCTTGCACAACCGGCGAACACACCACTATTCAATTCAGAATAGACCGTGAAACACGCGCTAACAAGCTTGCAAGCGCGGACCATCGTGTCGTTTTGTGCAATAATCAAGCGCATGTTTTCCGATCATAGAGGAATCAGCGAACACTATCGCGCCTTGGAAAAATATTTACACGCATATTCACGAGTAGATCAAGTGATGAACAGAACAGCCATGACTATCGCGGTTTCTTGTATTTCTTGTGTTGCTGTTGCCGCAGCCAGCCACACCCAAGCACAATCATGCAACAGTGAAGCCCACAGACAATTTGATTTTTGGCTTGGCGAGTGGGAAGTAAGAACAGCCGATGGCACGCTTGCCGGGCAGAATCGCATTTCCAGCACGCAGAATGGTTGTGTGCTGCACGAGCAGTATTCCACGCCCGGCACGTTCGAAGGCCAAAGCCTGAACAGCTTTGATACCGGTCGTCAGCTTTGGCACCAGACCTGGGTAGACAACACCGGTACGCTGTTACTACTGGAGGGAAAGTTCACCGGCACACAGATGGTACTGCAGGGCGAAACAAGCAGTCGTGATGGTAGTATCACTCATCATCGAATCCAATGGACACCTAACAAAGACGGCAGTGTTAGGCAGCACTGGCAATCACATACTGGAAATGGGCAATGGAGTGACCTGTTCGATGGGCTGTATATCAAAAAAATTGGTAACAAACGCTAGTCAACAATAAAGAGAGCAGACTATGTTGGAAAAATCGTATGCGGTTGGGCCCAGCGATCCGCCTATCAAGGAACTCACAATAGGACAGGCTTTGGCAGAGGCAGCGGAAGAAGTTCCGCAGCAAAAGGCGCTGGTTGCAGGCTCCGCTGACCCGGCAGCACGCCGCGAATGGACTTACGAAGAACTGTACAACGACGCACAAACCGTAGCACGCGCCCTCTTAACACGCTTCAAGCCTGGTGAGCGCGTGGCGGTATGGGCGCCAAACGTACCAGAATGGATATTCCTTGAATACGGCTTTGCATTGGCTGGAGTTGTGCTGGTAACAGTCAACCCTTCGTTTCAGGCGAAGGAACTGGCCTACGTTCTGAAACAATCTCGCAGTGCGGGCATTTTTCTACTGCCTGAATTCCGCGGTAATCGACTGCTCAGCCATCTTGAGGAAGTACGACAAGACTGCGAGGAATTACGCGAGATCATTCGTCTCGACGAATGGGCCAGCTTTATGACGACAGGTGCAGATACAAGCATCTCATTACCTGACGTCAGCGCAGCTGATGCCTGCATGATTCAATACACATCAGGCACAACAGGCTTTCCAAAAGGGGCTCTGCTGCACCACCGTGGATTAGTGAACAATGGTGCGCATGTGAGCGATCGAATGGGCCTGCCCTATCAGGGCACGTCAATTCTATATATGCCCTTATTCCATACCGGCGGTTGCGTATGCGGCGTTCTTGGGGCGCTGGGTCAACGCGCCAGTCTGGTGTTAATGGAAATGTTCGAACCTGGCCTGGTGCTTGAGCTGATTGAAACCTACAAAGGTAACTCCATGAGCGGCGTGCCAACCATGCTGATTAGTTTGTTAGAACATCCGGATTTCACGACGCGCGACTTAAGCTCTATTCGTTGTTTGGGTTCGGGTGGCTCAACCGTACCGTCTGCGTTGGTAAAACGCCTTGAAGAAACGCTTAGCTCGCCATTCACTATTGTCTTTGGGCAAACCGAATGCTCTCCCGTTGCGTCAATGACCCGTGCAAACGACTCGCTCGAAGACAAAGCCGATACACTCGGCGGCCCCATGCCACATGTGGAAGTCAAAATTATTGACGTAGATACCGGTGAAACCGTGCCAGTAAACGCACTGGGCGAATATTGCACGCGCGGGTACCACGTGATGCATGGCTACTTCGAAATGCCGGAGGCCACAGCTGAGGCCATCGATGAAGAAGGCTGGTTACACACAGGCGACTTGTGTTGCATGGACGAACGCGGCTATACAAGAATAGAAGGCCGCTTGAAAGACATGATTATTCGTGGCGGTGAAAATATCTACCCACGCGAAATTGAAGAGTTGTTGTTTAAACACGAAAGTGTTGGAGAAGTGGCTGTCGTTGGTTTGCCTAGTGAACGCTTCGGTGAAGAAGTGGGCGCGTTTGTTCGTGCGACTCCGGGTGAAACTATTAGTAAAGATGTATTATTCAATTATCTCCGCGAGCATCTATCGGCGCAGAAAACGCCGAGATACTGGTTTGAGGTTAATGATTACCCATTGACGGGTTCTGGAAAAATTCAGAAGTTTGTACTGCGTAAGCAATGGGAAGAAGGTCAACACACTCAGCTGTAATCAATGGGCCTTAGAACAGGTAGCGTAAGGCAAGGCTGAGCTGCGATTCCTCCCATGCAATTCGCGTTGGTCTTGCTGACGCCCTGGACCAATCGTTGTGCGTATAGTCCAGCGACAGACTCAGCTGTTTTATTGGCATGAAAGAATAGGCTACTGTTGCCGCCCAGCCCTCCTCGTCATTAGGATCCAGCACTCCCAAGTAGTCTTTGTCATCGACGCTAAATCGTTCTGCTCGTAACGCCAAGCGATGTTTTCGTTGCAGAGTTTTTGCAAGCATGACGTAGGCTGCGTCAAAGTCATTGTCCACGCCGAATTTGCCCATCACCGTGCTGCCCCACATCCATTGCGACAATAACTCCCACTGTTGAGCAAAGCGCCAATGCACTGCAAGTTGGCTGAACTGCGTGCGCCAACCGTACTGGCCGTCTTCAATTGTTCGTGGATCAGCGTTGTTGTGATAGTAAACCGCTTGAACTCGCAGGCTGCGGCTTCTTCGCCACTCTATACCCAGATAGCCCCCAACTCTATTGTCCACCTCTTTGAACGGTTCAAACTCCACCGCTTGTTGCTGGAACGGTTGGCCGTCAGCAAAAGCCGGTAAATCGCGTAAAGGCAAGGTTTCGCCAACGCCAGTTTGACGGTTGTGGTTAACCCAGCCTCGCCAAGACAACATACTTCCCGCAGGATCATTGAAACCAAACACAGCGGCAATCACAGAATACTTATTCGATGATTGCGTGCTGGGCCGCCACGTCCAAATTCCTTCTATGCCGATGGTTCTAAGCTCTTCACCCAGCCACGAATTGATCACAGATGGCCTGGTGGTGTAGGTGGATACCCAGAACTTACCACGGTTTTCCAAAGAAAATGGCGCGTGAAATATTCCTGCTCTGTATCGGCTGCGCCAACGGCTGCTGGTTAGTGGTTTGTATTGCCAGAAGGCTTGCGTAAGGGCAACGTCGCCATCCGGGTCGTCGTGATAAAACAATTCTGCGTGCACACTGGTTGTCAATGATGGCTTGTACGCCAGACCTAGCGCCAAGTTGTCAAAGACTGGAGTTGATTCGCTGCTGTCATCGAAACGAAATTTGCCCAAACCGCCGTTTAGCCAGCTTTGCCGTGTATCGCCAGAATCAAAACGCAAACCCACCATGGCATCCACAGACCACGGGCTTTGTTCTGCACGCGCAATACTGCTGATGAACAACAAGCATCCAATCAACGTAACAGGAATGCGAAGCCGACTCATCGCTTAGTAATCCTCGTCCTCATGGAATGAGTGGGATGGTGCGGCGAGCTGCTCAATGCGCTTTACGTTAATGGTCAATGGAATTCGCTGGGGCGCATCATCAACAACTTCAAGCGCGGACGTCATTGGTCCGGGCATAGCAGGGTGCCAGTAAGACAGCGTATAAGCGCCAGGCTCTACCTGCTCGAATGTCACTTGCTTGTTCAGAGCTTGCCCGAAATGCGGTGTGTCCACCACATACACATAGGCCAACATCCAATCATGTATATTGCAACCAACAACGATAACCCCCGTCTTGGCGACTTCTATTTCATGAGATTCCTGTTGGCTGTAGAGTTCAGACTGGAACTTTGCCGGCTCAGAAAACGAATACACATGGTGAGCAAAGCGGTCGCGGTTGGGAAATTTTATGCTGCTGCCTTTTTGAACAGCGCTGATGAACGGCTTAAACTGTGAACCCGTTTGTTCAATACGGTGCACTCTCTTACTTGCTTTACTGCTTGCTAAGGCCTGGTTCGAATGCAGTGACACAATGACTTGCTCAGTGGCAAAGCTATCGCCGCTTTCATTACGTATGTCTATGTTTAGCGTTGCGGCCTGTGCCGCGCTTGCCATAGCGAATGCGCACGCCCCTTTCATAAGACGGTATAAGGCAGTTTTGATTTCCATTTCGCTGTGCGTCCATTTCCCAGTCTCTAAAGACTAGCAAAAGCGGCTGACACAACAAGTGCGGCGCGTTACTTGGCCATCACTGACTTTGTTTTAGTCAGCACCGGCCTTGCTAACATAAATAGGTGAAGACCACGCCCTGTGCTGGGCCTTACTTAAACAGTCATCATCGGCACTGACGCCCTGACAAAAGTTCGTTTTTACACATTCACCCCTCGCATCAATCTCGCAACGAAATGGGTCGCCCTGAATAATATCAGTAGGCTCTTGAATGGCGCGCACGTAGTAGATTGCGTCGCGACCGGACTGCACAAACATCTCATCGCTGAATTCGGCCGAACAGGTCAGTTCTCGTTCACCGCAATCAAAGACCTTCCATGGATCTTGAATTAAATCGGCTGTTGGCTCCGAGACACGGTTCTGTGGCGATACCTTGACCACTTCAAGCCGCTCAATGCGCCAAGCCTCATCAGAAGGGTTTTGGCATTCACTTCGACAAAGGCTTTGTACCCTGTCATCGCCTAAGGCATTGTGCACAAACTCAGGGCATCCGGGCTTTTGTTTCAGGCTGCCAGTGGCGCTTACTGTGAACCTTGGCACACCGGCCACGGCTACTTCGCTGCCCATGGTGTGTGCGTTGCTCTGCTCATCCACTAAATCAAACCACAGTTTGATTCGTGGCCCTGATGTGCCATACACCGCGCGTTGCTGAAGCGCGTTCCAAATTGCTTCGCGACTTCTGTCGGCACTGTGAACAGCAACCAAACCGCCGGTGAAATAAAACGCGTTGGCGGCATCTTCCTGATCTGTGAAGCTGAAACCAAATTGACTGGGCTTTTCAGGTTGATCCGCCTCTGTGTTCGACACTACTGGTTCTAGGTCTTTGGTTTTGGTGTCGGTCATGTAAAAGCGTTCGGTTTCCTTGTAGCTATTACCCGGCCGCGCCACGTGATTATCACTGGACCCGATAAACCCAGGTTTAAAACGCTCGCCATTATTGTTTAGCGACAAAATGTATTGTGCAGATTGCTTTGGCTGGTAGTTGTGAGAAGGCTGAAATGCATTGGTAAGCTGGTCGCATTGCCCCCAGTCATCGGCTGTCGTTTCAGGAACAACAGTGCGGTGAGGGCTGGCTGGGCCAATCGGCTTCACGGCTTGCAGGTACATCGTGCGAGTTTTGTCTGCGCGCGCGTCACAATCGTCCCCGCCGTTTAACTCGCAGCGTTGCTTGATTATCGTGCCCGCTTGCCAGCAGCAAGGCGTGTAACCATTCGCAGGCTCGGGGCATTGTTCGTCGCCAGCCATCGTTATACTTACATCACGATACACTTCAGAGTTACCGTGACCAGAGTACACTTCAAGCAGCCGCTGATACTTGCTGTTGAGTTGGTCCATCTGTTGTTGAAAATCAGCCCCTACCGGATTGGTGGTGCCCCACGCAAGACCATGCGGAATCACCAGAGCTTCATAACCGCCCTGCTCCAATCTCGAAAATAATTCGTTTGGCGTGTCTGCCACTTCATGACAATCAGGTGTTCGCGACTCAAGATCTTGCGCGCTGCAATCCGGTGTTTCGTACACCGACTGCATATGGTGAGCTAATGAACCAAAGCCCGCAAACTTGAAGCCGCTCGCCGCCATGATCGCGAAACCGCGCACAATGGGTGATGAGGTACCCACCTGGCGCCAGATGTTTTTCTTCCCAGAACCAATCGCCCTAGGCGGCACTTTGTCATCGTCTTGCTCAAGGAAGATCACATTTTTGTGGCCGTAGTGCGTTGCATCACCCCCACCCCCTTGTGACCACTCCCAACCCAGAAATGTCACCATGTCTGGTGAGCTCAGCGTTGTTGCTGCATTGCATTGGCGCACTACTTCTTTCGTAGCCTTCCACTGCCAGGGTGCCAAACCTTCTGCATGATCGTTTGGACTCCAAAAATCCAACGCGGAACAATATCGAGCGTAGTCGCAGGCATCCGCAGGGGTTGTGTAGCCAGTGCCTTTGACCAGGGACGTGTCGAAGATGGCGGCGTCCATTGAGTAGCTGGAATGGGTGTGTAGGTCGCCGAAGAGGATTTGTTTTAGCGTACCGCTGGCTTGCGTTGATAACTGTTGGTCTTCAGCAACACTATTTTTTCTTGCTTGGGAAACTGGCGGTATCGTCTGCGGCGCATCAACCAATGACGCGTTGCCGATAATCCATGCGGCGATTGTGGCGGCGAATGCCAGTGTAAGAAGGATCAGGAAAACGTAGAGCGCTTTTCGCATACTTGTTGTTAAGTACCTTCTTGGGGAAGTAGTGCTTGGAATCGTGGGTTGTCTCTTAAGGATTGCAGGAAGGGGTCTGTAACCAGAAACTGTCTATATTGTTCGCTGAGTCGTATGGACTGCTCCAGAGAAGACAACGCTGTATCATCATCTCCCAATTGCAAGTGCGCTAGTGCTTTTAATAGGTATGCTTCTGGGTCATCTTTTGCCAACTTAACCGCTCTATTCGCAAATTCCATAGCCTTTTCACGCTGCTCCAAATGGGCATAGTAAGTTCCCATAAGTGCGATAGTTTTCCAGTCACTAGTGTTAACTTTGACATTTTTTTCAGCAAGCTCAGCAGCACGTCCATACGCTTCCTTTGCTCCAATAGGATTTTTGTTAAAGTGGTTGGCCTCCGCTAACCGCCCCCACACTCTATGATCGTTCGGCGCGAACTCCAAAGCTGCTCTCTGGTTGGCAATCGCTTCTTCGAATCTCCCAGCATTAAAATGTAGCGAACCAATATTCGTATAAGCTTGCCTGGATGGCTTAATTCGTAGCGATTGCTCGTACGCCGCTATTGCTTCATCAAAGCTACCCATCATCCAGTGAGTGGCGCCTTTTCCCCCAAACACTGTGGCCACATCCGGTGCCATCATCGATGCTTTTTCATAAGCTATCGCCGCTTTTTTATACTCTCTTGTCCGATAATAGAAACTTGCTAAGGCTTCCTGAGCTGACCAGTAATTGCTCTTAATCTCTGTTGCCTGTTTCAAGAATTTTTCTGCTTCCTCCAGCCTACCTTGCACCATGCGCAATTTGCCAAGCTCAATATAAGTATCTACTGGGGTACTGGATACGGTAAGTGATTTATTGAGTTGTTGCTCCGCCCTGTCATACCAACCCCTATAAAGATACAACTTACCCAGCGCTAAATTGATTTCCCCATTCAATCCCGGGTCTAATTCGCTTGCTCGCCTGCACGCGGTTTCAGCGATTTCGAAATCGCCTATTGTGTTGCGTATGTCATATAGCCGAAGGTGGGCTTCACAGATTCCGGCATACGCTTTCGAAAAAGTTGGGTCTGTATCTATCGCGAGTTTGAATGCATCACTGGCATCACTCATTACATCCGCATCCAAAGAACTTCGTAACCTTCCTAAGCCATTTAGGTAATGTACATATGCATCACTTGATTGGGTAGCCTGTTTGCGCAGTTCCTTCTTTGAATCCAACGATAAAACCAACTGCAACTCTCTAACAACACTGTTCGCTATTTCTTGTTGCACTGCAAAAATATCATCAATGGGACGCTCAAAAGTTCGAACCCATTCGCTGAAGCCGGTTTTTCCGTTGGACAAGTAGGCCTTAGCACGCACCAAATTGTTTTGCTGTCTTGCACTCCCTTCAAGCACATTAGCAACACTTAGGCGGCTGGCAACTTCTCGTACATCAATTTGTTTGCCTTTAAACTGAAACGAAGAAGTCGGTGAGGCTACACTAAGCTCATCCAGGCTAGCGAGTAGATGTAGAATTTCTTCTGCAAGACCGGCCGCAAAATAGTCTGAATCGGATTCCCCTCCAAAATTCTGGAAAGCAAGAACGGCTATTGAGTTTTTTGGCACCGGTGTCTTTTCTACGATGTCATCTCGAGCCTGCACAAGGGATCCTGTCTCATTCACTAATTCGATAATCAGATAGTAAGCTCCCCCTGCCAGTAACAGAATAAGTATTCCTGCAAAAATTAGATCTGACTTGCGCTGCGCTCGTCGCTCATCAACAGTTGCGAAAAGAGGTAAATCGAAAATCAACCCTTCAGGCCGAATATCTATAACCCAGGCCAGTAGAAATGAAACGGGGAATCCTACGATCGCTGCGATAATCAATGCCCGCATCGTCCAAGGCGGAAAACCCAGCGGCTCTGCAACGACAACTGCCACCTGCAGTACCACCCAGGCAACAACGGCATACACTGCAACCACACGCAGCACTTTTCTGCGCCGCAGCTCGCTTGCAAATTGTTGAAAGAAACGCGAAATGTTGATGACTAATCTCCCATCCGTCCATTTGGCCAACAAACAAACAGAACGCTCTATGTACCGGATAGTGCTAGCTTTTATTCTGACGCCAGTTTAAGCTTACTTGCCCAAAAATTACAATGACAGGGGTTACGGAAATGATGGAATTTGGAAGAGAAGACGGCATAGACGACGATCGTGCAGGAACACCTGATGACCGTGCAGGAACACCTGATGACCGTGCAGGAACACCTGATGACCGTGCAGGAACACCTGATGATCGTGCAGGAACACCTGATGATCGTGCAGGAACACCTGATGATCGTGCAGGAACACCTGATGATCGTGCAGGAACACCTGACGACCGTGCAGGGACACCTG